>CAYUPJ010000357.1:0-2506 GCA_964446635.1 uncultured Anaerolineae bacterium | reverse complement strand
CGAATCAGCGAATCAGCGAACACGGTGGCTCACAGAGCTATCACCTGAGGCGGGATTATCTGTAAATGAGATGCTGGAAGCGGCTACCACAGGCAGGCTCAGAGCTCTCTACGTGATGAAGTCCGACCCGGCCACCGATTGCCATATCGGCAAGGAGGCTCTGGAAAAGCTGGACTTTCTGGTGGTTCAGGACCTTTTCTTAACCGAAACGGCCCAGCGGGCCGACGTGGTGCTGCCAGCGGCCAGCTTCGCCGAGGTGGAGGGCACTTTCACCAACCTGGCAGGACGGGTGCAGAGGGTGCGCAGGGCGGTGGAGCCGCCCGGAGAGGCACGAGCGGATGGGGAGATTGTCTGTGAACTGGGGAAGCGGGTGGCAAGGGAGCAGGGGAGCAAGGGAGCAGGGGAGCAGGGAGGCAGAGGGGCAAGCTGGGAGTACAGGTCGCCGGCCGAGGTGATGGCGGAGATCGCCAAGCTCGCGCCCATGTATGGGACCATCGGTTACGAGGAGTTGGGAGAAGGCGGCTTACCCAGAACGGAGGAAGAGAGGGAACGTCCGGCTTTGGTCAAACCTGAGACCTGCGACCTGCGACCTGAGACTGGCGACCTGTTGGCCCTGGTTACCGGTCGCCTCCTCTACGATGGAGACATCCGCCTGAGCGAATCGGACATCATGCGCCAGTTTGTGCCGGAGCCCTTCGTGGAGATCAACCCCGCCGACGCCGAGGCGCTGGGCATCACCAACGGTGCAACGGTGACCATAGCTTCACCGAAGGGCGAACTGAAACTGGTAGCTAGAGTGAGCGAGGACATCCGCCCCGGCTGCGTCTTCGTGCCCCGGAACTTCGCCGAAGCGCCCGTTAGCACTCTGTTGGATAAGACAGGGGCTGTCACTTGGGTGTCAGTGATCGGTGATCAGTAATCAGCCAGCCCTGATTACTGATCACTGGACGTAGGATATCGTCAATGGACTTAATAGCAGGCATCATCATCCCCTTCATCAAAAGCGTCATCATTGTTGTCGGGCTGCTGGTCGGCTTCGCCTACACGACCTGGTTCGAGCGCAAGGTGGCTGCCCGCTTCACGTTACGCTACGGACCCAATCGGGCCGGGCCCTTTGGCCTCCTGCAGCCCGTGGCCGATGCCGTTAAAGCTATCTTCAAAGAAGAGATCATTCCCTCGCAGGCAGACAAGGTGCTCTATTTCATCGCGCCGGGATTCTCCATGGCTACCGCCCTCCTCGCCTTCGCCGTCGTCCCGGTGGGAAGGCCCATTCACCTCTTCGGCCGCGAGATCCCCCTCTACGTGGCCGATGTCAACGTCGGGGTGCTCTATCTCCTGGCCGTGGCTGGTTTGGCGACTTACGGCGTCGTCTTAGGTGGATGGTCCTCCAATAACAAGTACTCCCTGATGGGGGCGCTGCGCACCGCGGCCCAGATGATCAGCTACGAGCTGCCTATGGGGCTGGCTTTGATCAGCGTCCTGCTGCTGGTCGGCGATCTGAGCCTGGTGAGGATCGTGGAGTATCAGGGTACTTTGCCCCTCATCGTGCTGCAGCCTGTGGCCTTCCTCATCTATCTGATTTGCAGCTTCGCCGAGGCTGGCCGCAGTCCCTTCGATCTGCCGGAGACGGAGAACGAGCTGGTCGCTGGCTTCGCCACCGAGTATGGCGGGATCAAGTTCCCCCTCTTCTTTATGGCCGAGTACATTCACATGATCACCGCCAGCGCGGTGATCACCACTCTGTTCCTGGGCGGCTGGCAGGGGCCCTTTGCCAACCTGCACCCTCTCATCCCTCCGTTTTGGTTCTTCGTCAAGACCGTCTTTATGATCTTCGTCTTCGTCTGGGTGCGGTCCAGCCTGCCCCGGGTGCGCTACGACAAGCTGATGAAATTCTGCTGGAAGTTTTTGGCCCCGTTGGCGCTGGTCAATCTGGCGGTTACCGCCATTGTGGTAGCCTTGTTCAGTTAGATATTGGATATTGGGTATTGGAGATGGTGATTACTGAAGCTATCAATGGGTTATATCAGATTCTCAGGGCCATGGGGGTAACCCTCAGATATTTGTTCATCAAGCCCGTCACCGTTCAGTACCCTGAGGAGAGGGTGCGAATCTACCCCCGCTTCCGCGGACGGCACGAGTTGCAGCGTCGGGAGGACGGCCTGGAGCTATGTGTGGGCTGTGGCCTCTGCGCGGCTTATTGCCCGGCTGGCTGCATTTATGTCGAGGCCGGCGAGAACACCGAGGAGGAGCGCTATTCTGAGGGGGAGCGCTACGCCAGGGTCTATGAGATCAACCTCAGCCGCTGCATCTTCTGCGGCTACTGCGAGGAGGCCTGCCCCACTGGGGCCATCAAGCTGAAGTACGAATTCGCCCTGTCTGACTATCAGCGGGATGACTTGGTCTACACCAAAGAACCACTGCTCACCCCAGCCACCCCTCACGTGATCGTGTTGGAGGACTAGCCTTCATGGAAATGGTTCTGTTCATCGTTCTGGGAGCCATCGCT
>CAYUPJ010000356.1:0-2516 GCA_964446635.1 uncultured Anaerolineae bacterium | reverse complement strand
GAGGAGATGAGCGGCGACCGCCAGGTGGAACGCCGCGTGGTCGCCCAGCTCCTGGCCCTGATGGACGGGCTGGAGTCGCGGGGCCACGTGATCGTCATCGCCGCCACCAACATCCCCAACACCCTGGACCCGGCCCTGCGCCGCCCAGGCCGCTTCGACCGGGAGATCGTCATCGGCGTCCCCGACAAAGATGGCCGCCGCGAGATCCTGGATATCCACACCCGAGGCATGCCCCTGGCCGACGACGTAGACATGGAGCGACTGGCGGCCATCACCCACGGCTTCGTTGGCGCCGACCTGGAGGCCCTGGGTCGGGAGGCGGCCATGAGCGCCCTGCGCCAACTGATGCCCGACATTGACTTCGCCCAGGCCCACATCCCCTACGAGAAACTCATGGCCCTGGAGGTGACATCCTCCGACTTCATGGCGGCCCTGGCTGAGGTGGAGCCCTCGGCCATCCGCGAGGTCTTCACCGAGGTGCCCGATGTGGGCTGGAACGATATCGGCGGGCTGGAGGAGGTCAAGCGCCTGTTGATGGAGACGGTGGAGTGGCCCCTTCAGTACGGCCCCCTCTTCGCCCACGTCCATACCGCTCCTCCCAAGGGAATCCTGCTCTACGGGCCGCCGGGGACAGGCAAGACATTGCTGGCCAAGGCCGTGGCTAAGGAGAGCGAGGCGAACTTTATCTCGGTGAAAGGCCCTGAGCTCTTGACGAAGTGGGTTGGCGAGAGCGAGCGTGGTGTCCGCGAGGTGTTCAAGAAGGCCAAGCAAGCCTCGCCCTGCATCGTCTTCTTCGACGAGCTGGACGCCCTGGCCCCCCGCCGGGGAGCCGGGTCTGATTCCCACGTCACCGAGCGGGTGGTCAGCCAGCTTCTAGCCGAGATGGACGGCATCGAAGAGCTTAAAGGGGTGTTAGTACTGGCAGCCACCAACCGTTTGGATATCGTGGACCCGGCCCTCTTGCGCCCCGGTCGTTTTGAGGTGCTGGTGGAGCTGCCCGTGCCCGACCGAGAGGCCCGCCTGGCCATCTTCCGGGTGCACACCCAGGGCAAGCCGCTGGCGCCAGACGTGGACCTGGCAGAGCTAGCCGAGCGCACCGAGGGCCTGGTGGGGGCCGACATTGAGGGCCTCTGCCGCCAAGCGGCCATGTTGGCCATCCGCGAGTACCTGGAGGAGCAAGGGAGCAGGGGAGCAGGGGGGCAGAGGAGCGGAGGAGCAGAGGAGCAGGGGAGCAAAGGGGTGGCACCTCTGCACCCTGGCACCTCAGCACCTCCGCTCAATATTGGCAGGCAGCAATTTGAGAGGGCGTTAGCAAACATACAGAGGTAGATAGAAATGGGCGCAACGTACGTGTACGCCATTATCCCTACAGGGGATGACGTTATCTTCGATGTGGCCGGAGTGGACGACGAGCAGGACGAAGTCTACACCGTCCCGCACCGCGATCTCGCCGCCGTGGTCAGCGCCAGCCCCCTGGCGGATTACCGGGGTCTGAAGCGGAACGAGGCAGTTCGCTACCTGGTTCCCCACCAGCGCGTGGTCGAAGCGGTAATGCAGGACTTCCCAGTCTTGCCGGTCAAGTTTGGCACTGTCCTGCCCGACGAGGCCGTGGTGCATCGCCTACTGGCGCAGGGAGACACCCTTCTCCGTACCACGCTGGAGAAGTTCTCCGGTCTAGTGCAGATGGAGGTGGTGGTTCTCTGGGAGCTCCAGCAGGTTTTTCAAGAGATCGGCCAGGAGGAGCACATCGCCCAGCTCAAAGCCCAGGTAGCAGGCCGCCCCTCCGAAGAGACGATGATCGAGCGAGTGGCCATCGGACAGATGGTCCAGGCGTCGCTGGAACGGCGTCGAGCTTCCCTGCGGGACTACCTGGTCCACTGGTTGCGGGAGGTAGCTCTGGACCTGGTGGTCAACCCTCTCATGGATGACAGCATGGTGATCAACGTAGCCCTGTTGGTAGACGAGGCGGGCCAGGAGGCGTTGGACCGAAAGTTAGAGCTGCTGGACGAAGAGTTTGAGGGTCAGCTTCACTTCCGCTGCGTGGGGCCCCTGCCCCCCTATAACTTCGCCACTTTGGAGGTGAAGGTGCCCTCCTTCGAGGCGATTGACGAGGCTCGGCGCCGCTTGGGCCTGGGGGAGACAGCCATTCTTGGCGAGATCAGGCGGGCCTACCATCGGCTGGCCGGCCAGATGCATCCCGATCACAACCGCGACGATCAGGAGGCCGAGGCCCGTATGACCGAACTGACCCAAGCCTATGAGCTCCTCACCGCCTACGCCGAGAATGTGCAGAGGAGCGGAGGGGGGAAGGAGCAGGGGAGCCGAAGTCCTGAGCAGAGCAAAGGAACAGGAGCGGAGGAGTGCCAATCGGAAATCGAAAATCGAAAACCTGTCCTGAGCGGAGCCGAAGGATCGAAAATCCAATTCGATCGAAAAGCGGTGAAAGGGACACTGCTAATCACCATCCGACGGCAGGAGATAGTGACGTAGGAGGCCAGCAACATGGCAGGGCAAGG
>CAYUPJ010000355.1:0-2551 GCA_964446635.1 uncultured Anaerolineae bacterium | reverse complement strand
TCTACTTCCTGACCCATCCCCAGGCCTTCTCCGTGCGCATCAGCCAGGTGTCGCTCTTCAATCCCCTGTTGAACCAGGGAGACGTGCTGGGCACCTTCTGGCGTACGGCGCGGCTGGCCTTGGGTATGATCAGCCTGCGTGGCGAACCTCTCTGGCGCTTCAACCTACCGGGCAAGCCCGTGTTCAGTTGGCTGGTGTCGCTTTTCCTCCTCTTGGGTGTGGCGCTTAGCCTGGTCAAGCTGGTGCGCGGCAGGGGTGAATTAGAGCGCACACTCCACTTTCTTTTGCTCGTCTGGCTGCCCGTAATGCTCCTCCCCAGCATCCTGGCCGTTAAAGAAGTGCCTAGTGCCCTGCGTTCCGTTGGCCTTATTCCCCTGCTTTTCCTCCTGCCCGCTCAGGGCCTGTGGATAGCTATCCGTTGGGTGATGAGATTGACTCCGGCCGCCGTTTCAAAATCTGCCTTGCCGGTCGTCGCCCTGATCCTCCTGCTGGGCTTCAGCACCCTTGCCACCTTCCGAGACTACTTTGTTCTCTGGGCCAAGGCCGCGCCGGTCTACTACGATAACGACGGCGACCTGGTTGACGCGGCAAGATACCTCAACCAACTGAACACCGCTGATAAGGTGATCTTCGTCTCCTCCATCCACTATCGCCACCCCACCATGGCCTTCCTGGCCCGCTCTTATGATAGGATAAAATGGCTGGTCGGAAGGCAAACCGTGGTCTTCCCCAAAGGGACGGACAAGAGCGCCCTCTACGTTTTCCCCCACTCGGCCACGCTCGACGACACTCTGCTGGAGGAGTTCTTCTCACCAAATGCTCTGGTCGAGGAACCCCTGGGACCTGACAGTGTGCCCGCCTTCACTGCCTATCTATTCCAACCGGAGCAACTACCAGAAATCTCACCTCAAAATCCCACGTCAGTCAATCTTGGCAACACCCTGGAGTTCCTGGGCTATGACCTCTTTCACGCAACACGCAACACGCAACACGCAACACGTTTCACGTTTCACTTTTACTGGCGCGTCCTCCAACCAGCCGACAGAGACGACTACAGCGTCTTCGTCCACCTGCTGGATCAGTGGGGGTTCAGGTGGGGAGAGGAAGGTTTCTTCGATTACCCTTCCGCTCAGTGGAGCCCAGGCGACGTCATCGTCAACAGGAAAGACATTGAGGTGGAGCCAGGAGCGCCACCGGGAGAATACCAGGTCCTGGTGGGCGTTTATTCGGCCTCCCTGGATAGCCGCCTGCCCAGGCTGGACGAAGAGGGCAGGGTCGTCGGCACCACCATCTCCCTGGGGCCGGTGATGGTGAGCAAGCCCGAAAAACCGCCAGCGGTGGAATCGCTGGCCATCCAAAATCCACGGCAAGAGGACTTGGGTGGTAAAATCACCTTACTGGGCTACGACAGGGGTGATGACGTGGCCCGGCTGGGGGAGAGCGTCTACCTGGCCCTTTATTGGCAAGCTCAGCAGGACTTGGACGAAGATTACAACGTGGTCATCGGGTTGCGGGGGGGGCGAGGCGACCCCGTTCGCTACGCTCAGGGCATGGTTTGGCCCCTATGGGCCGATCGGCCGGTGCACGGCACTTATCCCACCACCAACTGGACGGCAGGCGAGGTCATCAAGGATCGGTATGGCCTGACCATTGACCAGGACGTACCAGCCGGTGATTACGAGTTGGAGTTGATGCTGCTCAATCGTGTCACTCAAGAGCCGCTGGTAGCCAGTAGCGGCCTCCCCACTATTTCCTTGGGGCACTTGAGGGTCGAGGTTTGGGAGCGCCAGTTCACTGTCCCCGCCATCCAATACCCCCTCAAGGTGAACCTGGGGAACAAGATCGAGCTTTTGGGCTATGGCCTGGACCGCACCTCAGCGAAGCCTGGCGACAGCTTGCACCTGACTCTCTACTGGCGGGCCTTGGAGGTCATAGACGCCAGCTACACCGTCTTCACCCACCTCCTCGATAAGGACAGCCGCATCTGGGGCCAGAAGGACAGCGTCCCTAAAGCTGGCACCTACCCCACCACCCTCTGGGTTGAAGGGGAGGTAATAGCTGACGAGTACGAAATCATCGTCAAGCCCGACGCCCCGCCAGGGCAATACGTCGTCGAGGTCGGGATGTACCTTGCCCAGTCGGGCCAGCGCCTGCCGGTGCTGGACGAGTCAGGGCAGGTGGGGGGCGATAGGATACTGCTGGAGACGGTAGAGATTCAGTAGATCGCTGGAAGCTCGAAGCTAGAAGAGACTGTACTCCTCCCCCTCGTAGGGGGAGGCTGGGCGGGGGTGGATTCTTCTATGGAGGACTCACCCTCCCCTGTCCCCTCCCTCCGAGGGAGGGGAAATGCGCTGCCCCCTGTCGTCATCCTACCGACGTAACTGCTCAGCCCGTGTCATTGCGAGGAGCGTTTTTTGCGGTTGCGAGGCACGAAGCAAAGCAATCTCCTCCTTGCGGCTGGGGGATTGCTTCGCTTCGCTCGCAATGACAGCCTGAAAATCTTGATGAAAAACAGCCCGAAGTCTTCATCCAGGATGTAGAAGTAGTAATG
>CAYUPJ010000354.1:0-2576 GCA_964446635.1 uncultured Anaerolineae bacterium | reverse complement strand
AGCAGCTTGGCCGCCAGCCAATGGCTCAACTCATGGATGAGGATACCAGGCAGCAGCAGCACGAAATACAGGAGCATGGCTCGGTCGTTGTCCCCCAAGAGAAGCAAGCCCAGTCCCTGGACGTGCCGGTTAATCCAGCGTTTCATCAAGAACAGGGGGACAAGGGTGATGATGAGCCATGCCACTGGTATCCAGTTGTCAAACATAGCACATTCGATGGGTTATGCGGACTATCTCCACAAAATCAGGGGCCTTCAAGCTGGCTCCACCTACCAGGGCGCCGTCTATCTCTGGCTGAATAATGAACTCAGCGATGTTGGCGGGCGTGACGCTCCCACCGTACTGGACGCGCACTGCTTGAGCCGTGGCTTCATCGTACAGGTCGGCGATGGTGCCACGGATAGTGAGGCCGATGACGGCGTTGGCTCCTGCGCCGGTCGCGGCTTGGCCCGTGCCAATGGCCCAGAGGGGCTCGTAGGCGATGATCATGCTTCGCACCTGCTCGGCCGAGAGGCCCGCAAGAGCCGCACGAACCTGGCCGGAAACCCACTCCTCGGTCTGGCCGGCCTCGTGCTGTTCCAGACTTTCCCCCACGCAGACGATGGGCGTCAAGCCGTGGGTGAACGCCGCCTTGATCTTACGATTGACTCCCTGGTCGGTCTCGCCGAAATATCCCCGCCGCTCCGAGTGGCCAATGATGACGTACTGGCACAGCCCTTTGAGCATCAGAGGCGAGATCTCTCCAGTGTAAGCTCCCTTGTCCTCCCAGTGCATGTTCTGAGCCCCCAACTTGATGGTGGTGGGCTTCAACAGCTCGGCCACGGCAGCCAGGGCCACGAAAGGCGGACAGAGCACCCTGTCCACGTCCCGCACTTCGTTGAGGCCCCGTCTCATCTCTCTCACCAGCCTCATGGCCTCGTCAACGGTCTTGTTCATCTTCCAGTTGCCAGCAATAATCGGTATACGCATGGTGAGCCTCCTGAGCAAACCTCCAAGCAAATAGGGGATTTTGTGCAGAAGCTTAGCTTCTGCGTTCCAAAAGCGCTGCCACGCCGGGCAACTCCTTGCCCTCCAGAAACTCCAAACTGGCACCGCCGCCGGTGGAGATGTGGGTCATTTTGTCCGCCAGGCCCGCCTGTTCTACAGCGGCAACGGAGTCGCCGCCGCCGATGATGGTCGTGGCTCCGCTCTCAGCCAGGATGTGAGCGATGGCTTCGGTTCCTACTGCGAATCTGGGAAACTCGAAGACGCCCATCGGCCCGTTCCAGACCACGGTCTTAGCGCCGGCCAGTTTCTGCTTAAAGAGTTCCACCGTCTCAGGCCCGATGTCCAGGATGCGCCAATCCTCCGGTACCTGGTCCACAGGCACTACTTTTGACTCGGCCTCGGCGTCGAACCGATCTGCCACCACCACGTCAACGGGCAGGGCCAGCCTCTCGTCCGCTCTCTCCAGTGTCTCTCTGGCCACATCCAGGCTGTCGTCCTCCACCAGTGACTGGCCTATCTCGTAGCCTTGAGCTTTGAGGAAGGTGTTGGCCATGCCCCCACCGATGAGCAGGCTGTCCACCTTGGTCAACAGGTTATCAATGACGCCGATTTTGTCGGAGACCTTGGCTCCACCCAAGACGGCCACAAAGGGATGTTTGGGAGCAGTTAAGGCCTGGCCCAAGAAGGCTATCTCCTTCTCCATCAAGAAGCCTGCTACGGAGGGCAGATGCTCAGCCAAGCCGACGGTTGAGGCGTGGGCCCGGTGCGCTGCCCCGAAGGCGTCGTTGACGAAGATGTCGGCCAGGGAGGCCAATTTTCTGGCGAAGGCGGGATCATTGGACTCATCTTCGGAATAAAAGCGGGTGTTCTCCAACAGGGCGACGTCGCCTGAGCGCATCTCCGCTACCGCCGCTTCCACCTCTGGCCCGACACAATCGTCGAGTTTCCTCACTGGCTTGCCCAGCAGTTCCGCCAGGCGCTCCGCCACGGGATCTAGGCGCAGCTCGTCCACCACCTTACCCTTGGGGCGACCCAGATGGGACATCAAAATGACCCTTGCCCCGTGTTCGAGTAGATAATTGATGGTCGGCAGAGCCGCCCGAATCCTGGTATCATCAGTTACCTTGCCCTCGGCCAGGGGAACGTTGAAATCCACCCGCACCAGGACTCGTTTGCCTTCAACCTCGACATCTCTGACTGTCTTCTTCATTTGTCCTCCCCCGGAATTGGAGGTTGGAAATTGGATAGTAATCCAACTTCCAACCTCTAACCTCCAATATCTAATCTCCAGCCTCGGCGATATAGTGGAACAGATCGGCCACCCGACAGGCATAGGCCCACTCGTTGTCATACCAGGCCACCACCTTGGCCAGATTCCCCCCTATGACCATGGTGAGGAGGGCGTCCACAATGGCCGAGCGCGGATCTCCCTTGAAATCTACCGACACCAGGGGTTCCTCGCATACTCCCAGGATGCCTTTCATCCTTCCCTCGGCCGCCTCCTTGAAGGCACCGTTGACCTCTTTATCCGTCGTCTCCCTGCCCAGCACGGCCACTATGTCAATGATGGAGACGGTGGGGGTGGGAAC
>CAYUPJ010000353.1:0-2615 GCA_964446635.1 uncultured Anaerolineae bacterium | reverse complement strand
TACTGGATGGTGTATAATATACGTGAAGGCCTTCGATCAACAAGACGTGCACGGAGGGTAAAAGATGTTCAAAATCGGTGAATTCTCAAAACTCAGCCATGTGACGGTGAAGACGTTGCGGTACTACGACACGATTGGTCTGCTCAAGCCGGCTGAGGTAGACCGCTGGACCAGTTACCGCTACTACTCGGCCGACCAGTTGCCTCGCCTCAACCGCATCCTGGCGCTGAAAGACCTGGGGCTTTCGCTGGACCAGATCGCCCGACTGCTGGATCATGATCTGCCGCCAGACCAGATCCGGGGGATGTTGCGGCTGAAACAGGTCGAGCTCCAGGAGCAGTTGGAGGAGGAGCAGGCGCGGTTGGCCCGAGTCGAGCAACGGCTGAGACAAATCGAACAGGAGGAAACCATGTCTACTCAAGAAGTTGTGCTTAAGAACATCCCAGCCCAGGCGGTCGCCTCGGTGCGGGACGTCATCCCCAGTTTCAGTGACCTGGGTCAGCTCTTCGGCGAGGTCTTCGCCTACCTTGGCCAGCGTCGGATCAGCCCGGCTGGCCCACCCATTGGCATTTACCACGACGAGGAGTTCTGCGAGCAGGATGTGGACGTCGAGGTGGCTGTGCCGGTGGCCGGGTCCGTACCCGAGGGAGAGCGGGTGAAAGAGCGAGAGTTACCCGCCGTCGAGGCGATGGCCTGCATCGTCCACCAGGGCAGCTATGAGACCGTGGGGGGAACGTATGGCCAGTTGATGGCCTGGATCGAAGCCAACGGCTACCGCATGTGCGGGCCTGTCCGTGAGGTGTACCTGCGGGGGCCAGAATCTGGCGGCGATCCATCCACTTACGTAACCGAGATCCAGCTCCCCGTGGAGAAAGCGTAGCTGATCTACCTCAAAGTGTCATTGCGAGGAGCGGAGCGACGAAGCAATCTCCACCGTGGCGTGCAATTGGAGGCGGGAGATTGCTTCGCTCCGCTACTCAGAAACTTGTCTGTCATTGCGAGCAAAGCGAAGCAATCCCCACTCCGCGAATTGGAGATTGCTTCGGCACAAAAACCGTGCCTCGCAATGACACGATGAAGTTTCTGCCCCCTACGGATGGCGCGATGCGCCATGGAAAACTCGCAATGACAATCACAGTGTCAAGGCAGAGAGGAGCGTAGAAATGACACTCAAACCATTGGAAGGATTCAAGTCTTTGCAGACCCATCACTGCGTCACCGGCTCAATGCGCCACATTTACCTGTACAACGACCACGACATCAGTGAGGACATGCTGCTGGGGATAGGCGGCGGGGTCGGCTTCATCTACTGGCACATGAAGGGGCAGACACCCCTTATAGGTGGGCGGGCCAACTTTGAGCGCCCTGGCGAAGAGGGCCTGGAAAAGACCACTGGACGACGCACCGGTGTGGTGGTGGAATCGTACACTACCTCCAGTGCGCGCAAAGCGGAGAAGGCGCTGCTGGAGATGCTCGAAGCCGGCCAGCCGGTGATGATCCAGTGCGACATGGGCTTCCTGCCCTACTTCGACTTTGGTGACGTGGACTATCACTTTGGCTGGCACATCGTGGTGGTCTGTGGATACGACGCCGATACCCGGCAGGTGCTCATCGCCGACCGCGATGGGGTGTATCCTATCTCGATGGAAGACCTGGAAAAGGCGCGGGGCTCCACCTACAAGCCCTTCCCCCCCATGCACAAGTGGTACACCTTTGATTTAAGCAACAAGCGCCAGCCCACTGCCGAAGAGGTGCGCCAGGCCATCGCCGAACAGGCGAGTAGGATGCTGGAGCCGCCCATCAACAACATCGGCGTCAAGGGCATCCGCACGGCGGCTGAGCGTGTCCTAAAGTGGCCCGACCAGATGGACGAGGACGAGCTGCGCTTCACGCTGTTCAACATGTTCATCTTCATTGACGCCACGGGTGGCACCGGCGGCGGCATCTTCCGCTACATGTTCAGCCGCTTCCTGCGCGAGGCCGCCGAGATCACGGGAGACGCTCGCCTGAACGAAAGCGCCGATGCCTTTCAACGCATCGGCGATAAGTGGCAGGAGGTGGCCGAGATCTTCCAGCGAGGATGGGAGGCCGATGACCCGGCCGCCATGCTCCCGGAGACGACCGCGCCGATGATGGAGATCGCTGACCTGGAGGAGGCGGCGTGGGGGCGGTTGCGTGAAATCGCATCGTGATGCAGCAAGTGCCTGGCACCTCTGAGGTGCCGGGCACTTCTGTGTCATACCATGAGCCCCCTCGCGCCACGCGCCATTCCCCTGATGTTGGTCCCGATGGGTTCACTTGAGGCTCAGAGGGATACTCTCCACACCAGTCGCCAACCCACTCCGACACGTTCATGGGGCACTACTTTACTTTATCTCAAGGGGGGAGGCTAACCAGATGGCCCACGAGTCTTGTAGGACCTCGCCACAACTTATTGCATGCAATCCTGGCTCAAGGTTAAATATTGGACTTTGGACAAAGCTGAAGAAACCGTTTTCTGATGACTCTGTTACCGAAATCTAACTGAATCAACCTGTTTCAAGTCAACGTGGATGGCAATTTGGCGTGAGAAAACGGGTTTCTGGTCGCCATCGTGGTTTTGTCCAAAGTCCAGT
>CAYUPJ010000352.1:0-2666 GCA_964446635.1 uncultured Anaerolineae bacterium | reverse complement strand
GATCGAAGAACTGCTTGGTCAAATGACCATCGAAGAGAAGGTGTCCATGCTCGCCGGCTCGGCGATGTGGTACACCACGCCCGTGGAAAGGCTGGGCATCCCGGCCATCAAAGTGACCGATGGCCCCAACGGCGCCCGGGGCGGCGGGAGCTTCGCCGGGGGGCTGACGTCGGCCTGCTTCCCGGTGGGCATCGCCCTGGCCTCCACCTGGAACACGGAACTGGTGGAGCGCGTCGGTCAGGCGTTGGGCGAAGAGGCCAGGACCAAGGGGGCGCACATCCTGCTGGCCCCCACGGTCAACATCCACCGCTCCCCGCTGAATGGTCGAAACTTCGAGTGTTATTCCGAAGACCCCTATCTGTCGGCCCGAATGGCGGTGGCGTTTGTCAGGGGGGTGCAAAGCCAGAACGTGGGTACGGCCATCAAGCACTACGTCTGCAACGACTCCGAGTTCCAGAGGAACACCATCAGCTCCGAAGTTAGCGAACGTGCCTTGCGAGAGATCTACCTGCCGCCATTCAAGGCGGCGGTTCAAGAGGCCCACCCCTGGTCGGTGATGGCCTCTTATAACCAGATCAACGGCACCTTTGCCAGCGAGAACCCCTACACCCTGACGGACATATTGAGAGAGGAGTGGGGTTTCGAGGGGCTCGTCATGTCTGACTGGTTTGGCACCAAGAGCACCGCCGCTTCCGTGAACGCCGGCCTCGATCTGGAAATGCCAGGCCCACCCGTGTGGCGAGGTGAGAAGCTGCTTCGAGCCTTCCAGGCCGGGGAGGTGGACGAAGCGACGATTGACGAGAGCGTGCGCCGCCTGTTGGGCGTCATCGTCAAATCGGGCGCCTTTGAGGATGCGGAGGATCGCCCGGAAAGAGCCGTTGACAAACCAGAGCATCGCGCCCTGGCCCGCCAGGCGGCCGCGGAAGGGATCGTGTTGCTCAAGAACGAGGGGAATCTCCTGCCCCTGAGCACCGATAAGATCAAGTCCCTGGCCATCATCGGCCCCAATGCCAGGGTGGCGCGGATCATGGGCGGGGGGAGCTCCCGCGTGACCCCTCACTATGCCGTCACCACCTTTGACGGGATTGTCAACAAGGTGGGCGATGCCGCGAAGATCGGCTTCGAGGTGGGGTGCACCAATCACAAGCTGCTCCCCTTGATCCATCCGGCCTGGCTGACCCCGGCCGGTGGCCAGGCGGGCCAGGGCCTCACTGTGGAGTTCTTCAACAACGACGACCTTTCCGGTGCGCCCGTCAAGACCATGCTGGCTGAGACCACCGAACTGGCCTGGCTGGGCGAGTTTGACCCGGAGGTCAATGCCGCTGAGTTCTCCGCCAGGCTGACGGGCCAGCTCACCGCGCCGGAATCCGGCCGGTACACCTTCGGCCTGAGCAGCGCCGGCCTGAGCCGGCTCTACATTGGTGGCAAGGAAGCCATTGACAATTGGACCAAGCAGAGGCCGGGTGAAAGCTCCGTCGGCACCGGTTCGGCAGAGCTCACCTTTGAGATGGACCTGGCCGCCGGGCAGACCTGCGACCTGAAAGTGGAATACAGCAAGCAGAGCGCCGTGCCGTTGGCCAGCATTCGACTGAGCTGCCTGCCGCCCATGGCCGAGGACGCCATCGCCCGCGCCGCAGCCCTGGCCGCGGCGTCGGACGTGGCCCTGGTCTTCGTCGGCCTGAGCGACGAATGGGAGAGCGAGGGATTCGACCGGCCGGACATGGAGCTGGTTGGGGACCAGGTGGCTCTGATCGAAAAAGTCGCAGCGGCCAACGCCAACACCGTCGTAGTCTTGAACACCGGTTCGCCGATCACCATGGACTGGCTGGACAAAGTGGCCGCCGTGGTGCAGGCCTGGTATCCCGGCCAGGAATGTGGCCACGCCATCGCCGACGTCCTCTTCGGCGACGTGAACCCCTCCGGCCGACTGCCCCAGACCTTCCCCAAGCAGTTGGAAGATAATCCCGCCTACATCAATTATCCTGGCGAAAATGGCAGGGTGCACTATGGCGAGGGCATCTTCGTCGGCTATCGCTACTACGACAAGAAGAAGATCGAACCCCTGTTCCCCTTTGGCTATGGCCTTTCCTACACCACCTTTGCCTACCGCAACCTGCGCCTCAGCGCCTCTGAGATTGATGCGGATGAGGGCCTGCAGGTCTCCGTGGACGTTCAGAACAGCGGGGCGCGTGCGGGCCAGGAGGTGGTGCAGCTCTACGTTCGTGACGTGGAATCCAGCCTGATGCGCCCGGAAAAGGAGCTGAAGGCCTTTGCCAAGGTGTCCCTCGAGCCTGGCGAGACCAAGACCGTCACCCTGGCGCTCAACCGCGAGTCGCTGGCCTGCTACGATGATAGTGCGCAGCAGTGGGTAGCCGAGGCGGGGGAATTCGAAGTCCTGGTTGGCCATTCGTCGCGGGATATCCGGGCCTCGGCCAGCTTTACCCTCCAAGCCACCAGCCGATTCGGTGGCTCTGAGAAAGCGGGCATCAGGTTGGGGATTGACAGCACCCTGCAGTTGCTGCTGGCGAACGAGAAGGCCAGGGCAATCCTGAGCAAGCATATCCCTGGCCTATTGGACGCGCCGCAGTTGAGCATGGCCCTGGGGTTCACGCTGGAGCAGGTAGCGGGCATGGCGCCGGGTGTGTTCACCGCTGAAGTGATGCAGG
>CAYUPJ010000351.1:0-2674 GCA_964446635.1 uncultured Anaerolineae bacterium | reverse complement strand
TTACGCTTCGCTTGTCAACTTGTCGGTTTGAGGCGAAGCTTCGCTGGGTAGTTACAAATTCAAAATCAATAGCTCCCTTGGTCATAGTCCATTATCTCCCTCCGTGAGGGCAATTCTAGCATCGCCATAACGATTTGTCAATATGACTTTCGTCACAGTCGTAGACCTGACCGACGGCACTTTCGCTGTCGCCCGTTTTCTGGTAAAATATGGACACAATGAAGGGAGGGATACACAAGTGGAACCGAAAAAGAAAAGCAAACGTACCCGCTGGATTATCTTAGCGGTGGTGGCTGTGGTGGTCGTAGCAGCCGTTTTCTGGTTTGTCAAGGAACGCCCCTTGGAGCAACTCCGACAAGGGGGCGCTCTGGCAGCTAATCCGGGGCTTGATCAAACCGTCACCGCTTTCATCGGTGATCTCTCCGCCGGGGCGACGGCCAGCGGCCGACTGCTTCCCCAGCGGGAAGCTCACCTGGCACTTGGAATCGCCGGCCGGGTGGAACAGGTGTACGTCCAGGTCGGCGACGAGGTGCAGGCCGGCGACGTGCTGATCCGGGTGGAGGACAATAGCCTGGAGCGGGCGGTCCGCTCGGCGGAACAGACCCTGGCCATCCAGGAAGCAAGCCTGGCCGAATTGCGAGCAGGGGCTTCTGAAGAGGATATCGCCATCGCCGAAGCGTCGCTGGAGAGCGCGCAGGCAGGCCTGGCCAGCGCGCAGGCAGGCCCCGCCAGCGCGCAGGCCGGCCTGGCCAGCGCCCAGGCCGGGCTGGTCAGCGCCAGGAGCGCGCTGACCAATGCCGAACTCTCCCGCAATAGCCTGTCCAACGCCGACGTTACCGCCGAGGCGAACCTCAAGAGTGCCCAGGCCGGGTTAAACAGCGCGCAAGCGCAGTTGGCCGCATTGTTGGAGGGTGCCGACGCCGAGACGGTGGAACAGGCTCGCCTGAGCTGGGAGCAGGCCAAGAATAATTTGTGGAAGACCCAGTTGGAACGAGACGCGGTGAATGGCAATCCCGCATCGTCTGGATACGCCAGAGACCAGATGAAGGCTGCTGTGGCCAATGCCGAGATCGCTGTCCGCCTGGCCGAGATCAGCTATTTGCAGGCCCAGGAGGGGGCGACGGAGGAGGTCATCGCCGCGGCGCGGGCATCGGTGGCGGCAGCGGAGGCGCAAGTGACCAACGCCCAGGCCCAGTTGGACGACATCGGCGACCAGATTGCCCAGGCCGAGGCCGCCGTGACCCAGGCCGAGGCTACGGTGTCGCAGGCCGAATCCCAGGTGGCGCAGGCCGAGGCGGGTGTGTTGCAAGCTGAGGCAGGTGTGCTGCAGGCCAGGGCTGCCGTGGCCCAGGCGGAGGCCAATCTGGCGATTCTACTCCAGGGCGCGTCAGAGGAGAAGATCGCCATCGCCGAGGCCCAGGTGGCGCAGGCGCGAATCTCCCTGGAAGAGGCCCAGGACAACCTGACCAAAGCCACACTGGGAGCTCCCTTTGACGGCGTAGTGACCGAAGTGTACGTCACGGTCGGCGAATGGGCCAGCGGTCTGGCAGTGGATCTGATGGACAGGGGCAGCCTGGAAGTGGTGCTGGACGTGGACGAGATCGTCATCGGCGGCCTGGCAGTTGGGCAACAAGCCGTTGTCACTTTGGAGACCTGGCCGGATGAGGAACTGACTGGAGAAATCGTCTCCATTGCTCCCAAGGCCAAGAGTAGCGGTGAAATCGTGACTTACCAGGCGCATCTGAGGGTGGACGCTGGTGAGCTGCCCGTGCGCTCCGGCATGACGGCCAACGCCGAATTGGTCACCGCCAATCGAGAAAACGTGCTCCTGGTCCCCAACCACGCCATTACCGCCGACCGCCAGGCGGGTAAGTACTACGTCAACCTGGTTCAAGGCGATACCGTGGTCAAGACCGAGGTCACCATAGGCTTGCGCGACAATAGTTACACCGAGATCACCGGTGGCCTGGGAGAGGGCGATAAACTGGCCATTGGCGAGGTTAGCGAAGCGTTGGACTTCAGCCAGGGGCCGCCGGAAGAGATGAGGAGATTACAACGATGATCGAACTCACCGAGCTTACCAAAGAGTACCAGATGGGAACGCAGACCGTTCATGCCCTGCGCGGGGTGAGCCTGACGGTCCAGGATGGCGAGTTCCTAGCCATCATGGGCCCGTCCGGCTCTGGCAAGAGCACACTGATGAACATGATCGGCTGCCTGGATCAACCCACCAGTGGCACGTACAAACTGGACAGCATAGACGTGAGCCTTATGGACGATGACGACCTCGCTCGGATACGCAACAAGCGCATTGGCTTCGTCTTTCAGACCTACAACTTGTTGCCCCGCACGGCAGCCATCAAGCAGGTAGCGTTGCCCTTGATGTACGCTGGTTATGGCCGCCGGGAACGCCGCCAGCGAGCGGCAGAGGCCCTGCAAGCAGTGGGGTTAGGAGACCGCATGGACCACCGCCCCGACGAACTCTCGGGCGGGGAGCAACAGCGAGTGGCCATCGCCCGCGCCCTGGCGGTCTCCCCCAGCATCATCCTGGCCGACGAGCCGACCGGCAATCTGGACACTGCCTCAGGAGGCGAGATCATGGACATCCTTGACGATTTGAATGAGCATGGCATCACCATCGTCATCGTCACCCACGATCCAGAGGTAGCCCAAC
>CAYUPJ010000350.1:0-2680 GCA_964446635.1 uncultured Anaerolineae bacterium | reverse complement strand
AAGCCAGAACCTGGGGGTTGATTTTCCCCTCCCCGTTTTGCTTCGAAATCCCCACGCTTTTGAGACTTGCTTCTACTGTTTAATTGAGTATAATTAGCCTCGTCCAACCTGGAACACTGGAGGTCACCTGCCAGGCCGGTGATGCTCGTTGGCCTGGACTCGACTACGAATGTAATGGCAACATGTGAACGAGGAGGTTACGGTTATGCAGAAGGGAAAGGGCGTAATGGGAAAGCTTTGCTTACTATTGCTTCTCCTGGTCTTGATTGCGGGTTGTAGCAAGCCTGGTTGCAAAGAAGGGAAAGTGGAGCCGGATATGGTCTTCATCCCTGCCGGAGAATTCATCATGGGCAACAATATGGGCGATGATGCCGAGAAGCCAGAACGTACGGTTTTCCTCGATGCGTTCTGCATTGATAAGTACGAGGTGACCAACGCCCAGTACAAAGCGTGCGTGGATGCCGGCGCCTGCAATCCTCCGGCCCGGCCCTCGTCACCCAGTCGCCTTTCCTACTATGGTAATCCTGAGTTTGACAACCATCCCGTTATCTGGGTCACTTGGGATAATGCTCAGACTTATTGCAAATGGAGGGGCAAACGGTTGCCGACCGAAGCGGAGTGGGAAAAGGCGGCGCGGGGGACTGATGGACGTCTCTGGCCCTGGGGCAACAGCGAGCCGGATGGGAGCAAGATAAATCTGTGCGACGTGAATTGCATATACGATTGGAAAGAGTCGAATATTGATGACGGTTATGTGGACACCGCCCCTGTCGAGAGCTTCGAGGCTGGGAAAAGTCCCTACGGTGTCTACAATATGGGGGGGAATGTGCGCGAGTGGGTGGCCGATTGGTTTGCCCCTGACTACTACAGCAACGCCCCCGACCGCAATCCTACAGGACCGAGTTCTGGTATGGGCAGGGTGTTACGAGGCGGCTCATGGCGTAGCAATATACCAGTAGCCGGCATCACTTACCGCATCTGGTACGATGCTGGCGTCAAAGATGAATACATAGGATTCCGGTGCGCCAGGTAAATGGCTGCTGCCCCTACAGGGTCCCGGAGGTTGCAAATGGTCGCCACTTGACCATCCAAAAGCTTTATCCCCTCTTGGGGGTCAAGGTGCCAGGTTTCGTGCACCCCCGTCGCTCGCGGGGGGCGGCCTGGGGCAGGTGGACGTGGCCGGCGGGTTGCCACACACTCTGGGCAACGCTCCTTGAAGAAAATTGCCAGACGGCTGCGACTGGGTAACGCTACCCCGTCCAGTTCAGAATCCTGTCATACCGAAAGAACGATAATCAACAAAAGAAAGGAGTGTCAAAAATGAAAACCAAATTGCAGAGAGTTCTTTTTCTGAGCAGCCTGATCGCTGTGCTGATGTTCACTGGCACGGCTCTGGCTCAGGGGTCAGCCCAGCCTCAACGCTCGGACCCGACCTGGCAGGCATCTTATTGGAACAACACAACCCTTACCGGACCACCTGTGCTGCAGCGTAGTGAGTCCAACCTGGACTACAACTGGGGCATGGGCTCCCCCGATCCGGCTGTCCACGCCAATGGCTTTTCAGCTCGCTGGACCCGCTACCTTGACTTGGGGCCTGGCACCTATCGCTTCACGGCTACCAGTGATGACGGCATTCGGGTCTATGTGGATGGCAGCCTGATCATCAACGAGTGGTACGATCATGTACCCAAGACGGTTTCCGCCGACAAGACCCTGAGTGCCGGAAACCATCTGGTGGTAGTCGAGTTCTACGAGAATGGTGGAGAGGCCGTTGCCAGGCTCTCGTGGGCGACAGTGGTTGTGATCAGTAACTGGCGCGGCGAGTACTTCAACAACAAGGGACTCAGTGGTGCCCCAATCGTGGTCCGCGACGACGTGCAGATCAACTTCCAGTGGGGTACCGGCTCACCCGTCCCGGCTGTCATCGGTGCGGATGGGTTTTCGGTCCGTTGGACGCGGACCCTCGACCTGGCCGCCGGGATGTACCGTTTCACCATGACCGTAGACGACGGAGGCCGCTTGTGGGTCAACAACTACCTGCTGATTGACACCTGGAAAGACCAGGCTCCACACACCTACACGGGCGACGTCTACTTGCCGGGTGGCGGAGTTCCGATCAACATGGAGTACTACGAGAACATCGGCGCGGCTACTGCCCAACTGTCCTGGGCCAAGACCGACGCTGCACCAGTCACAGCCATCATCGTAGACGATGGCGGCGCGGGCTTTGTCAAGGGCGGTTCATCTACCGCCTGGCATAGTGCGCCTGAGGGCTACGGAGGCCACCTGCTGTGGACCAAGAACAACGATCGGGTGCGGCCAAATTACAACTGGGCCCGCTGGTATCCTAAACTGACAGCCAGACAATACGAAGTATTCGTCTACATTCCAGAGCAATACACGACGACTTCGAAGGCTCGCTACTGGGTCTCGCATGCCGGCGGCCTTACCCTGCGCATTGTGGACCAGTCGGCCAATGGCGGTCGGTGGGTGTCGTTAGGAACGTATTCGTTCCGGGGCAACGACAAAGACTACGTCTCGCTGGCGGACGTCACCTACGAGTCGTATCTGTCCCGTCTCATTGCCTTCGATGCTGTGAAGTGGGTGCCTCACTAGGGAAACATACACGGCTACACCGACGCCGTCGCCGACGCCTCTGCCGCCAACGGTCACGCCGAGC
>CAYUPJ010000349.1:0-2708 GCA_964446635.1 uncultured Anaerolineae bacterium | reverse complement strand
TGAACGAGCAACATCTTACCAGTGCCTTGCAGTAGCCCAGATGTTACGCATAAAAGCAGATATGGCCTGCCCTCATCCGCTTATCCGTTGTTTATCCGCTGCATCGTCAGCGCCCGCCGCACCATGTCCAATGCCTGGTTCACCAGCCAGCCCGTGGCCCGCTCACTGTGGCCCCCGTACTGAAAGGTCTGGACGATTACCTCCCGGCCCGTATCGAGGGCGAGGTGCATGGGCTGCCGTTCCTTTGGATCGTCGGCGATGGGCGCTCGCACCCACACCGCCAGGCAGAGGTCCACTTCCAGCAAGGCGCGTCCCTCCCGCGCCGCTGCCTGGGCTGCCTGGGGCGAGAAATCGCCTGCCTTCTTGAGCTGAGCCCGAGGCAGACTCAAAAGGCCGATGGCTTCCTCCACTGTGTCCATGACCAGACTGCTCCCCAGCACGGTGGGGCCATCCGGCGCCTCGAAAATCTGACGGCTGACAATGCCGTCTACCCCACACTCGACGGTACCCAACGTCAACCCCCGTTCGGCCAGCATCCTGGCCACCACCTCGGCAACTGTTTCCTCTCCCACGCCGTAAATCACCTCCCCCAATCGCTCGCGTACCTGCCTCTCCATCTCCGCGATGAGCCGATCGGCCTCCTCCTGGCTGGTTGCCTTGGCCACGATGCGCACGTCGGTCTGGCCGGGGTGGGCAGCCAGCCCCACGGTGGGATTGGCGCTCTCCATCAGGTCCCCGATACGTGCGTCTATCTGCGACTCGCCAATACCCACCGTGCGCAGCACTCGGGTCTTGATCACCTCCTGGTGGCCCAGCTTGCGCTTGAGATAGGGGATGACCTCGTGCTCCATCAGATACTCCATCTCGTGGGGCACGCCGGGCAGCACGATCACGTCGCCCCGCTTATCCTGGACGATGAAGATGGGCGCGGTGCCCACCGGGTTCTCGATGGCCATAGCCCCCTGGGGCTTGAGGGCCTGGCGGCGGTTGTTCTCGCTCATGGGATGGCCCCAGCCACGAAAGCGCTCCTCGATCCAGCCCAGCATCTCCTCGTCCAACACCAGTTCCCGGCCCGTGGCCCGCGCTACCGCCTGGCGGGTGACGTCGTCCACCGTGGGACCCAGTCCGCCGGTGCAGATCACCACATCCGTCCTCTCCAGGGCCTCCTCGATGCAGCGAGCGATGCGCCTCTCGTTGTCCCCCACCGTCAAGCGATGATACAGGTCAATGCCAATCTCGGCCAGCCGTCGGGAGATGTAGGCCGCGTTGGTGTCTACAATGGCGCCCAGCAATAGTTCCGTTCCGATGGAGATGATCTCTGCTTTCATGGCTCAGATGAGTCAATGACTCGTCTTAGGCCGACACTTTGACTTCTGTCGGGATACGACGGACGAATTCCTCGATGGTGTCCATATCCGGTTCAGGCACGAGAGCTGCTTCGTCCACTCCTGTCCACTCAACCTGCAACTCTCCCGCCATCGTCTCGATCACGTATTTTCCGGTGCAGACCGGGCAGAAGGTGTAATCGCCACTGCGTGCGCCTTTGGGTATGGTGATGGTCGGGCCACACACCGGGCACCGCATCATCAATCGTCCTTCCCCACAGTGGCCGTGAATGTGATCCAATTCGCCTTGGGCCCCCATCGACTCTGACCCCATTTCATCGGCGCATCTTTTCAGGCCATATCAGCTCGTTTACTGGACAATAATAGTATATTCTGAAGTTTTCAACTTTATATTTATCATATCTAGTGTTTTTATCGGATTTCTTAAGTTTTATTACGTGAACTAGGCTTTGCGCTACGCTTGAGAGGGGTATCTTTTAAGCCTTCTTACGTAGATTGATTTTTCCGTCCCAAATCCTGCAGTCCCCTACTCCCCCTCCAAGAACTCCCTCCACGGCCCGTGGATGCCCTCCTCGGTGATGCCGTAGTAGACGTGCAATTGGCCCTCGGCGTCCCGCTGGACGAAGTCGTAGCGCACTTTGCCCGCCCGCTGCTTTTTCTTCCAGAGGCCGATGTCGCCCCGCCAGTTCACCTGGTCCACCTGGACGGGGTGCTGTTCCTTCTGGGTGATGGCGTATTGCCACAGCCGCCGGGCTGAGGAGCGGCTTACGTTGCGAACCTCGTTGCCGTTGCGCAAATCCTTCATGGTGTGATAGAGGGTGCCCTTCCGCTCCACCGTTTCCACAATCTCCACCCCCGTCTTGGGTGGCTCCACGATGGGAGGCTTCTCCTCTACCACGGCTTCCTCCTCTGGCACTTCCTCCTCTGAAGGCGGCACTGGCTGCCAGGCCCGCTTGACTAATTGCACTATCTCGTCCCGCACAGCCAGGCTGGTATCTGTCTCCTGGCGGACGTAAATTTTGCTGCTCTCAATAGCATAGGGAGGATCGTCGCCTCGCGGCACAGCCAGGCGCACAACCTTCTTGCCCTCGGTCTGCTGAACGTCAATGGTCACCTCCAGGGGCGGGGTGATCTTGCGTTCGATCTCGGCCCTGAGAGCGGCGATGGCCTCCTTGGGATTGTCAATGCCCGTGGGCGGCATCTTGGGATTGGAACTGACGCCCACATAGATGGCGCCGCCGTTGGTGTTGGCGAAGGCCACCACGTCGGCGATGACGGCATAGAGGCGCCCACCACGTTGGGTCATTCTCTCGTGGAAGGACTGGACGATGCTGGCCCCCTGCTCCCGCGCTGCTTCAACGT
>CAYUPJ010000348.1:0-2733 GCA_964446635.1 uncultured Anaerolineae bacterium | reverse complement strand
GTTGGCGCTCGATGATCCGCGCCGAGGGTATCAGCCAGAAGATGCTGATCAGGGCTGGCAGGGAGACCAACAGTCCCACCAGCGTATTGGAAGCCCCCAGGCGGATGGCGAAGACGCTGGTGAAGGTAGCCGTGATGCCGCTCAGAACCCCCCACCAGGTAACGTCCAGATAGAGATTCCAGATATTCTGTTCCTCGACTGTATCCCGCCGCCGAAACACCTGACGCCAAAGGCGACGAGCTTTCCCCAAAAGAATCGAGGGGACGCTTCTCATGCCCCTTATCTTAATAGGGAATATTGCCCGTGCCAGGCGATGTCTGAGACGGAAATGAGCTAGGCTCAACTTTGATCGCAAGCCCCTACTCCTCCCAAGCGGCCTTCAGCTTCTGATAAGTCTCGTCAAGAAGCTCTGGAATGACGCGGGTGTGGGCAAAGATGGGCATGAAGTTAGTGTCTGCATCCCAGCGAGGGACAACATGGATGTGGACGTGATCCTCGATCCCTGACCCCGCAGCCTTGCCGATATTGGCCCCTATGTTGAAACCATCCGGGCGCATGGCTCGGCGCAATGCCTTGAGGCTCCTATTGACCAGAAGCATCATCTCAGTGAGTTCATCTTCTTCCAGTTGCTCTGGGCTCGGCACGTGCCGATAGGAGCTTACCATTAAGTGACCGTTATTGTAAGGATAGAGGTTCAACATCACATAGCACGTCTCGCCCCGCTGGAGGATGTAATTGGCCTGGTCATTATCGTCGGCGATTTTTTCGCAGAAAATACACTCCTCGCCCTTCTTGCGCATGATGTATTTCATGCGCCAAGGCGACCACAACCTTTTCATCAATTCTCCCCTTTCCGCAGCCGTAATTGCTCAGCCTGTCATTGCGAGGGCGCAGTTTGCCCGAAGCAATCCCCAAGCAACAATGTCAGAGCAGACGGCATCGTTGCGGAGACTTGGGGATTGCTTTGCAAAAAACGCTCGCAATGACACGACGGCTGAGTAGTTACCCGCAGCCAATAGTGGCAAAGAATAAGGCAGGACCTATCCTCCTGCCCTTTGCTTTCTCCTATAGTTTACCAGAAATCGCTTCTCTAGTCAATCTGGCTTGACTTTGACGTGCATTTCAATTTGGGGGCGAGGCCTTGAGTTGGCCGGGCCTGTCATTGCGAGGAGCGCTTTTTGCGACGAAGCAATCCCCTACACACGTTGGAGATTGCTTCGGGCGGATGCACCGCGCCCTCGCAATGACATTTGCCCCAGAACTGAAATGCGCCTTGACTTTGCCCCTCTTTTGTGGTAACTTTGACCTGGGAGGCAAAGCTGAACTTGAGCGAGCTATCGGCGGAAAGCATCAAAAGAGGATTGAGAACAGAGCTCATCGGTCAGAGCATAGTGTGCTATTCCTCCATAGGCTCGACCAATGAAGTACTCAAGGGATTGGCTACCCAAGGCGCGCTAGAAGGCACGCTGGTTGTCGCCGACGAGCAAACGGCAGGGAAAGGGCGGCTGGGCAGGAAGTGGTTGGCTCCACCAGGCACCAGCCTTCTCCTGTCCCTGCTCTTCCGCCCCAACCTGGCCCCCAACCAGGCTCCGCGATTGACCATGATCTGCTCCCTGGCCATTGCCGAGGCCATCGAGGGACTCACGGGCCTGTCGGTAGGTCTGAAATGGCCCAACGACATCTTCATCTGGGGCAAGAAGGCCGGCGGTATCCTGACCGAATCGGGGACGACAGGCCGGCGCCTTGATTACGTGGTGGTGGGGATGGGGCTGAACGTTAACCTGGCCGTCTCCACCCTGCCAGAGTTGAGAGGACCAGCCACCAGTCTTTCTGAGGAATTGCGCTGGGAGGTATCACGGCTGGAATTGTTGTGGAGAATCCTGGAGGGAATCGAGACGAGGTACAAGTCACTACGGCGGGGAGAATTGCCCCATGAGGAGTGGGCAGCTCGCCTTATTAACCTGGGCTGTGAGGTGCAGGTGACCACGACCGATGAAGTGCTGGTGGGTTGGGCTGAAGGGATGAACGCCGACGGAGCCCTCATCCTGCGCACCCCCGACGGGCGACGCAGGCGGATTTTGGCCGGAGATGTGACGTAAACACAGCCTCCCGGAACCCGTGTCCGAGAGGCTGTTTTTGGTTGGAGCGGGTGAAGGGATTCGAACCCTCGACACTCTGCTTGGGAAGCAGATACGCTACCCCTGCGTCACACCCGCACGATGTAGTATGTCTGCATCCTTTTACCGCTACTCAATCGCATTATACCACCTCTTTTCATTCTTGTCAACTCAGGAAGCCTTGTTTGGCTATAAAAGTCCCAAAGTTATCTTCACCCCAGTAGCAGCCTCATAATCGGCGAGCGCTTCTTCAACACTGTAGAATTTGCCTGCGGTAGCCAGCGCACGGTCAATGATAAGAGCATCCCTGGCGGTCTCCAATTGCTCCAGCGTGGCAACCATCTGGTTGTAGCTCTCATAAGCGAGCATCACTACCTGGGGCCGACCCCTCTGGGTGATCACCATGGGCTCCTCTCTGGCCGCAGCTACCAACTCCTTGGCTCTGACCCGTAAGTCACTGATTGGCGTAATGGGCAACGCTTTCACCACCATAATACTCAACCTCACTTTTATTTGTACAACTAAACGCATTATAGCAGGTCTCAGCCTTTTTGTCAAGCCCTCGCATTCATTCATGTAAAATGTTACCGGAGTGGTATAATTCCCTCAAATGATA
>CAYUPJ010000347.1:0-2769 GCA_964446635.1 uncultured Anaerolineae bacterium | reverse complement strand
GTGCGCACCGCGCCCCGCGACGCGCTGGTGGCCGATAGCATTGACGAGCGACATCGGGGGCTGGCCTTTGGTCTGCACCGCGCCGCCGACACCGGTGGGGCGATGTTTGGGTTGACCATCGCCCTGGCCGTGGTGTGGATGGCCCAGCGCAGCAACATGGTTCTGGGGCGTGCCACGTTTCAGACCGTAGTGCTCATCAGCCTGGTTCCAGCGTTCCTGGCCGTGCTCTCCCTGGCCATCGGTGCGCAGGACGTGCCGGTCAAGGAGTCACCCAAGGCTCCAACCGTTTCCTTCCGAGGACTGGGGCGTTCCTTCGCCATGTTCATGATCATCGTCGGCATCTTCGACCTGGGCAATTCATCGGACGCCTTCCTGGTGCTGCGGGCCAGCGAGCGGGGGCTGAACGTGGTGCAGGTGCTGGGGATGCTCATCACGTTCAACCTGGTGTACACCCTGCTCTCCACCCCCGCCGGGTCGCTATCCGACCGCATTGGGCGGCGCAAGCTCATCATCGGCGGCTGGCTGATCTACGCCCTGATCTACTTCGGACTCGCGCTGGCGGGGAGGGGTTGGCACGTGTGGGTGCTTTATGCCGTTTACGGGGCCTATTATGGCATGGCCTACGGTACGACCAAGGCCATGGTGGCCGACATCGTGCCGGCGGAGCTGCGGGGCACAGCCTACGGGACGTACAACGGCGTGCTGGGCATCCTGGATTTTCCGGCCTCGCTCATCGCCGGCCTGCTGTGGTCGGGCATGCCCTCGTGGGGATGGAACGGCTTTGGCCCGTCGGCGCCGTTTTTCTTCGGCGGGATGTTAGCGCTAGTCGCAGCGGTGTTGATGGCCCTGTGGCCGCCCCGGACTGGCGAATCCCCGGCCCGCGAACCGGCCGGGCCGGATTTGCCCCAGCAGGGAACTGTGCTATAATTACAGCCATTCTGTATCCCTGTTGCGGCAGCACATTGACAAAGGAGTCAGGATGTCAGATGGATTAGTCCACCATGTTCTCAAGTCAATTTTGAGAGATCTAGCGTAAAAGAAGACCATCCCAATAACAACTTCTGGAGGTGATATGAATCTAAAACGCTTTTCTTACCTGGGGCTGCTCATCGTGGCCCTGATGGTGGCCGCTTGCAGTCCCAAGGCCACGCCGGCGCCGACGGCCACACCAAAGCCGACGGCCACGCCGGTACCGCCGACCAATACACCAGCGCCAGCGGCGACCACGGAGGTGCTTATACCCACCATCAGCGTGGGTGAGGTGCCTATGGGCTTCACTGAGGAGGGCACGCCCTACCGGGGCAATCCCAATGCGGCGGTCATACTGCTGGAATTCTCAGATTTCCAGTGACCGTATTGCGCCCGTCACACCTCACAGACGGGCCCGCTTCTGTATGAAGCATACATAGCCACGGGCAAAGTCAAGCACGTTTTCCTTCAGTACCCCCTCGAGTCCATCCATCCCCAGGCTCGACCGGCCGCTGAAGCCTCGCTTTGTGCTGCCAAGCAGGGAGCTGCGGCCTTCTGGAAGATGCACGATGTTCTCTTCGAGAAAGTTCAAGAGTGGGGCGGTCAAGAGAACCTGGCTGAGCTGTTCAAGGGATATGCTGCCGGACTGGGCCTCGATACCGATGCTTTCGTCGCCTGCCTGGAATCGGGAGAAACAGCCGCCCAAATCCAGGCGGAGATGGAACGGGCCAATGCGTCCGGAGTGGGGGGTGCCCCTGCCTTCTTCGTCAACGACTGGTTTATCTCCGGCGCACAACCGTTTGAAGTATTCCAGGAGGATATCGAGAAGGCGCTGCGAGGGGAGCATCCGCCCCCCACGCCCACGCCACTGCCAGCCGGCGCAACGCCCTTCGATCCCAACCCAGAGCGGCCCGGCTACACCTATGGCGGTGATGCTTACTGCGGCTCAGAGGAAGCAGAGATTGTCCTCGCCGTGTTCATTGACTTCCAGTCCCTGGAAAACCGGACACACTTCCTGGAAGAGTGGCCTGACCTGGAGAAGGCATACGTGGATACGGGCAAGGTGCGTCTCATGGTCAAGTACTTCCCAGCACCGGAGAACACCCAGGGGTTCACAGCGGCTGAGGCCGCCGAATGTGCTGGGCAGCAAGGAGCCTTCTGCGCCATGTACGATCTGCTCTTCAGCAAACAGGAGGAGTGGAGCCAGGCAGAAGACGTTTCAGTGGTGCTCAAGAAGTACGCCGCTGACTTAGGCCTGGATACTGCTGCTTTTGCAACCTGTCTGGACGAAGGCCAGACAGCGGACAAGGTGACGCAGGATTTCACCATCGGGCAAACAAACCAGTTTCCCCCTGCGCCGCTGTTCTTCATCTTCAAGGGAGGCGAGGGCGGCTATGTGCCTCTCGACCAACTCCAGGATGCCATCGAGCAGTTTCTGGTAGAACCGATGCCTACTCCGACTCCACTAACCTAATATCGGGGTGTGGAGTGGGGGATGGTGAGGGTGTTGGAAAAGGCCCGACTGCCTGTTGGCATGTCGGGCCTTTTGTGTTATACTGTGGCCATGCCTGAGCTACCCGACCTGGAGGTCATCAAAGAGTTTCTGCAGAACCACCTTGTTGGTCAGGAGATAACCGAGGTCGAAGTAGTGCGCCCCATCGTGGTGCGCCACCTGACGGGCGGCGATTTCACCACGCGCTTGACGGGGCAGAGAGTCAAGCAGGTCAGTCGGCGGGACAAGTTCCTCATCCTGACTTTGGATTCGGGCGATTACCTGGTCATCAACCCCATGCTGGCCGG
>CAYUPJ010000346.1:0-2790 GCA_964446635.1 uncultured Anaerolineae bacterium | reverse complement strand
TGTCCAAGGTTGCCTGGTGGGTGTTGTAGGTCACTGTATCCGAGATGGCCCAGGCATGATCCTGCACCCTGGTAAGTGCTGCTGCCGCCACAGTCAGAAGCAGGATAACCAAAGCTACCTGCACGACCGGCTTTCTCACAAAGAGTACTTTGCGCATGGCTCCCCCTTTCAATGGTCTCCCAAGGAATCGTAGTTTTAAGTGACTATCCTCTGCCCGCACGTCATATCACGCTGCAAACAAAAAGGGAAGGGCCTCTTTGTTTGCAACCCTCCCCTTCATCTGGAAACATTTTGGCTCTCAAGGCCCATGAAGACCATACTACGCGAGAGCGGGCTCGTAACCAGCTGTAAGCCTCACCTCTGGTACGAAGCCACCAGCAGGATATCTCGCTCCCTGGCCGCTACCTCGGCCGAGGGGTGGATGAAGTAGCCAAACATCACCCGCACCACCTCTCCCTTCAGTACATGATCCATCACGGCCAGGTTATGAACAAACTTCTCTACGTCGCTACTGTAGATACGCGACTTGGCCTCTCCTAACACCACTACTCGTTGACCGTCGCGCTCTCCCTCCCCGTAGAGGTTGATCTCTACATCTGAACCATCAATATGGAAGAAATGACGGTCCATCTCTTCGCCCAGTTTACCCTCTAGTACTATTCCGAAGTGACGCTGCAGATAGCCAGGCAGAACAACCTTAGCAATGTCCTCCAATCCGTAGCCGATGCTGTCGCTCAAGCCGCCAACTTGCTGAGCCAGCTTCTCCATCTGTTGCTCCGTGCGTGCCTGAGCCTGAGCCAACTCTTGCATTGCCCGCTCCAGGCCACCCACCCGCTGCTCTGTGCGGGCCTGAGCCTGAGCCAACTCTTGCATCGCCCGCTCCAGGCCACCCATCCGCTGCTCTGTGCGGGCCTGAGCCTGAGTCAGCTCTTGCACAGCGCCTTTGAGCGCATTGAAGTCCTCGCGGGTAACCCGTATCTCCTTTACCCGCTCGTCTACAATGGTCACAACTGCCCGGTACATCTCGGCCGTCAGGCCGACTACTTCTGCCATGTTGATTCTCCGGAAGGGCCTCCGTAGGTCACCATTTGTAGCGGCGGCCGCCTTGACCGCCACGGCAGGCCGCCGCTACGGGAAGCCGATCAGTAGCATACCTGCACTGACACATCGTCCAGGTACGTGGCCGTCTTGAGACCGCCGATCCCGTCATTGTAAACATTGAAGTAGAGGATGATGGTCTGCCCCTTGTAAGGTGTCAGGTTAAAGGTGAGGTGCGTCCAGGTCTGGCTGTTGGAGCACATCTTCGGCATCGGACGGATTATGATACCCCAACTCGTGTCAAAGATGATCGCCTCCTGCCAATCGTACAGGGGAGTATCGTTACAGATGGGGTAGTACCAGAACGACAGAGTAGCGCTGACTGCGCTTGCAGGAATGGTCACCTCCTGATAGATGGAGGAATAGCTTTGGGCCTCGGCCTGGTAAGTGATCCCCAGACGCATAGACCATGAACCCGACCGGACCACCGCCGTGGAGTAACCCGCTGGGCGTGGGGTACTCCCAATGCTCCAACACGCTGTCGTTTCAAAGCCGCCGTTGCAAATCTTCTCCTCGCAAGGAATGGGCGTGGGTGGTTTGGGTGTGTGTGTTGGAGTGGGTGTCTTGGTCGGCGTAGGCGTCGGCGTAGGCGGTGGATAGAGCTTGGCGACCATAGGCAAGTAGAGCCTATAGATTGTAGGAGTGTTCGTCGGCGTTGGCGTTATCGTAGGTGTAGAAGTCAACGTGGGCGTGGGCGTGTTGGTCGGCGTGGAGGTAGGCGTATAGGTCGGTGTCCTCGTGGGTGTAGGCGTATCGGTGGGCGTGTTGGTGGGTGTGGACGTATTGGTCGGTGTGGACGTGTTGGTCGGCGTAGATGTGATGGTGGGCGTGTTGGTCGGTGTGGACGTGTTGGTCGGCGTAGACGTGATGGTGGGCGTGTTGGTCGGCGTGGACGTAGGCGTGTTGGTGGGCGTGTTGGTGGGCGTGGAGGTGATCGTCGGCGTATGAGTCGGCGTGGACGTAGGCGTATTAGTCGGCGTATGGGTCGGCGTGGACGTAGGCGTGTTAGTTGACGTATGGGTCGGCGTAGGCGTGTTGGTTGGCGTCGGGGTACGTGTGGAGGTGCTGGTCGGCGTGTTGGTTGGCGTGGGTGTGTTGGTTGGCGTGGAGGTGGATGTAGGCGTCGGCGTTGGGCCGGTATAATAGACGTTTACGTAGATGTCCTCGCTGTCCACCGGATCGTACCAGAATTTAACCCTGAGAGTCTCTGTCACGCTGGCGATGAAGAAGTCTTCGAGGTCAGGAAGTAATGAAGTCGCGGTGTTAGTGGCTGGGATGGCAGGGTTCCAGTCATTGAGCTCATTCTGGGTGAAGTAACCACCGGTTGAATCGCAACCGTAGTAGTGCACCCAGCTCTGGTCTGACTCCCAGTCACTCGTCAGCAAGTACAGTTGCCCGGCCGGTAGCTCCAGGTCCGTGTAATGATCGGGCAGCGTGTGGAACTGCTCCGTGCTCCACAATTCACGCGGTGGTTCTGGGGTTACCTCCCAGTACTTCTCCTTAAGCTCCCCGAAGAACTGTTCCTCCCAATCCTCATCCACAATCTGGATCTGGAGGGGGTTAACATTGCCCTCCACGGTTCCCAGGCAGTCGCTATCATAATCATACGAGCTGGCGAACTGCCCCTCTGTGAGCGTCTGGATGTCCTCCACCCGCGTGTGGTGGAAGTTGAAGGGCGGCATGACCGAGATG
>CAYUPJ010000345.1:0-2922 GCA_964446635.1 uncultured Anaerolineae bacterium | reverse complement strand
GGGGGGGGCCGCGGGGGGGGGGGGCAAGCGGGGGGGCCCGACGGGGGGGGGTGGGAGGTCCCCGTCAGCGATGTCCGCCAGCCTCTCCCAGGACTCATCGTGCACATCGGGGAGGTGTTGTCAGGTAGTCCCCAGGTGGGCGATGTGGCCCAGGCTGTGGTGGACTCTGAGCGGCGCATGGATGCCGCCCGCAACCACACCGGCACCCACCTCTTGCACAGAGGGCTGCGTCGCGTCCTGGGCAAGCACGTTCAACAGGCCGGTTCCCTGGTGGCCCCCGACCGCTTGCGCTTCGACTTTACCCACTCGGCGATGCTCACTCAGGACGAGTTGAGCCGAACCGAACAGTTTGTCAATGAGGCGATCTTGGCTAATTATCCAGTGCACGTATTCCATCGTGGCTACAAGGAAGCCATCGCCGACGGGGCCATCGCCTTGTTTGGTGAGAAGTATGGCGAGCAAGTCCGGGTGCTCAAGATTGGCGATCCGAACAGGCCTTTTAGCCAGGAGCTCTGCGGCGGCACCCACGTGACCCACACCAGCGAGATCGGTCCCTTCCACATCCTCTCCGAATCGAGCATCGGGGCGGGCTTGCGTCGCATCGAAGCGGTGACAGGCCGGGCTGCTCAAGAACTGGTGCAGGAGCGAATGAGGGTTTTGGAATCCAGTGCGGCTGCCCTCGGCTGTTCCCCTGATGAGGTGGATCAGAAGATCTTGGCGCTTCAGGGTGAACTCCAAGGGCAGACCAGGGAGGTTGCCCGCTTACGTCGGCAGATCGCCCAGCGGGACTTTGAGGAACTGCTTTCCCAGGTGCAGGATGTAAAGGGCATCAAGGTCCTGGCTGCTCAGGTTGTAGCGGCTGACATGGATACCCTGCGGGAGATGAGCGACTGGTTCCGCGACCGGATGGGGTCTGGGGTTGTTGTCCTGGGGGCGGTGATGGCTTCCAGGCCCAATTTTGTGGCGGCGATCACCCCCGACCTGGTGGAGCGGGGTCTTCACGCCGGGCGGCTCATAAAACAGGTGGCCCAGGTAGTGGGCGGCAGTGGTGGAGGCAAGCCCACTCTGGCCCAGGCTGGTGGCCGGGACACGGGCCGCATCGGGGAGGCCCTGAGCTTGGTGCCTGATCTAGTTGCGGAGGGGCTCAGTTGAGGACCCAAGTCATTCACCTGGAAGTGGACGACGATATCACCACTGTGCGAGCCAAACTGGAAACGGCCGAGGCCCCACGAGTGGTTCTGGTCGTGCCGCCGGGATGCCAGGCCTTTGATAGCTTGCTCGATTTCAAATTGCTTCAACGTTACGCCGAGTCGCTGGCTCTGGAGGTAGCCCTGGTCACCAAGTCCACCAAGCTACGGGTTCTGGCTCGTCAGGTAGGGTTCCCCATCTTTATTTCAGCCAGCCGGGGCCAGAAAAAGGCCAAGTGGCGCCGACCGGAGGCCACTCCGAGGTGGCGGAGGCGCTCAAGCTGGGGGGAGCGCCTCTTTGCCGGTTTCATCTTCTTTATCGCCCTCTCGGCTTTGGCAGCCAGTGCTCTCTTGATCGTGCCCAGCGCTGAGATTACCTTGGCCCTGGCCAATCAGACGGTTGATGCCACCGTACCGGTTCAGGCTGACCCTGAATTGGAGACGATTAACTATCAGACAGGTCAGATCCCGGCGCGGGTGGTGCAAGCTCTGATCGAAGGGACCGCGCAGATTCCTGTTACTGGGGCAAAAGACGCTCCCGATGAGCCAGCTCGAGGGATGGTCTTTTTCATCAACAATATCAACCAGCCAGTGACCGTGCCCCAAGGAACGGTGGTCGCCACCTCAACCGGAACGACGATCCGATTTACTACGGTCGAGGAAGTCACAGTGCCAGAGATGGTAGGAGCTACTGTTGAGGCGGAAGTGGTAGCTGTGGATCCGGGCCCCAGCGGCAACGTGAGGGCCAACTTGATTAACATGATTGAGGGGCCTCTTTCCCTGCAAGTTAGGGTCACGAACCCCGAGCCGATGCAGGGTGGCAGTGTCAAGCAGGTGGGGATGGTCACTACCGCCGATCAGGAACGCCTCAAAAGCATCCTTGTGCAGCAATTGCAGCACGCAGCCTATCCTCAATTGAGTGAGCAACTCGAGGAAGGGGAGTTCTTGCCCTCCGAGTCCGTGGCGGTGGATCACATTGTGATCGAGGTCTACGACAAGGCCGTTGGGGAACAGACCGATATCCTCGCCCTGAAGATGGAAGTGATGTTCCGGGGGATAGCTATAGACGAGGAGAACGCCAATGCGCTGATCCGGGCAACCCTTGAGGCGCTGGGGCAGGAAGGGTTCGTATTAGTAGGTCAGGGCCTGCAATATCAGCGAGGCGGGATTACCAGCGTGGAGGATGGGAAAGTATCCTTCGTGATGAAAGGGTCTGGCTCAGTAAGGGCGGAGATTGATGAAGTAGCCATCAAAGATGCCATCCGGGGTAAGCCTTTGGATTGGGCTGAGGAATACCTGACTCAAAACCTGCGTTTGAAGAGGCCCCCTGTCATCGAGGTGACACCCACCTGGCCAGGGCGGATACCGTGGTTTGGCTTTCGCATTAACATCTCGATCCAGGAAGAATGATGCGTATTTTGGCTTTGGATGTTGGGGATAGGCGTATTGGCGTGGCTGTCAGCGATCCGAGCCAGATACTGGCTCGCAGCTTGAAAGTCATCCAGCGAAGTTCTCGTCAGGAGGACTTCGCGGCTGTAGCTGGACTGGTTGAGGAATACGAGGTAGAGAGGGTCGTGGTTGGCTACCCTCGGAGTATGGACGGTACGGCAGGCAGGCAGGCTGAGAAGGTGGAGCGTTACGTGGCAGGTTTGGCCGAGGCGCTAGCCGTGCCGGTGCTTTTGTGGGATGAGCGCCTTTCCACCGTCAGTGCCGAAAGGCTGATGAGGGAAGGGGG
>CAYUPJ010000344.1:0-2943 GCA_964446635.1 uncultured Anaerolineae bacterium | reverse complement strand
AAGAGCGATAAGCCGTGGCAGGCGGTACATTGCCTGCTCGTTCGATAAGCAAGCCATTGATGTCAACAGCGCTCTCTACGATGACTTGAGCCAGGCGCTCGACGATCCTCCGTCGCCCTGAATCTTCCGAATACTCCTTCACCGGCACCTGCAAGTAGGGCGTTATTTCCTCAACGTAGCTGGCCATATTGGTCAACTTCTGCTTGATCAAGCGATTGTAGTCTACGTTCATGAACCGTAATGCTCCCTCAAGTATCGTTCCTGGGCAACAAAGAATTTCTGGCTATCGTAATAGCGCCGGGCAGCATAGGACTGGAAGAGGGCGAAATCGCCAGGAGTCCGCTCGTACAGGGGGACACCTGTGCAAGCCACCTGGTAAAGCAAGAGTGGGGCAGCGCCGTTGAGAAAGGCCACGTCGAGGTCTCCATCACCCTCAATGGCCTCTGCCAGATCGCCGAGCAGGTCCAACTCCAGATCCACGTTTCCCCATTCCCGCCGGACGAAGCGCACCGCCACGTCAACGTCACTCCCAGGCACATCCCGCCCCCGGACCTGGGAGCCAAAGATGACGATGAGGTCAAGATTATATCTGCGAGCGATTTCAGATAACTTCTCTCGGTCAGCCCTGTACATTGCTTATCGGACAAACTGACTAACGAAGGTGAGGTACCCCCGCCGACCACCTTCACGGCTCCAGCGATTGATGGACTTGCGGACGCGCTTCAGGCAAGCCATGACCTCATCCAGGGTGATAGGTTCCACAGGGAACTCCACCGGCTCACCATCCTTCATGAACGGCCTCTCGCGCCCCAGCCGCCATTCGCACATCGTTTCGACGAAATCATAGACCTCTTCGGCCAGGGGATTCAGGGATGGCGGTGTAGCCTGGCGGCCCTTCGCCTCCGCTTGATACGTGCGAAGCAGGGCTTCGATGGCGGACAGGGCCTCCCAATCGGTCATCTCAGGATGGTCGTGGTACACCCGGATGATGTCGAACTCAATGTTCTGCAAGACATCCTGGTAGCGTTTATCGAAGGGCAAGCCCTGATCCCGCCGGTCAATACCGCTCAGCATCATCAGCGGCGCTTGCTCCTTCTCAGGTTCCTCCCGCGCTGTCTTGTCAGAGACATTGGTGAATTCCACCAATGGGATCGGGTTGTCCTCCTCCCCCAGTGGCAAGTCACGCTTCTCTTCCGGGACGGCGTCCAGGTCAACGATGCCCATTACGACGAACTCCTCACCGGTGTCCCGGTGAGGCAGGGAGTGCATGAGAAATTTACTCATTTTCTGCCATTTGTGGTGATTCTCCACTCGATTTGTGTGTCTATTCTACCACAGCAGAATATCGAGCGCAAATTGGAGGATTACTTGAGTCCGGGCCTCCCCTGCTTTAACTTAAGGCAAGAATTTCTCGAAAACCTCATTGCCAAGTAACCTCCCCCGTGGTGTAAGCCGCACCCTCTCCGCTGTAACCTCGACCAACCCGACCTCCCTCAGCTCCCTCAATTCCCTCTCGTACAGACTCTCCAGCCGTTCACCGAATCGCCTGGCAAATCCTTCGAAACTAACCCCTTCCTCCACCAACCTCAGCCCCAGCATCATCGTCTCCGCCATCTCGGTGGCCCGATCTATGTCCTCCGAGTGAACACAGGGCCCCATCCCCACGTTGAGTCGGGCGATATATTCCACGGGCGCAAGGACGTTGTGCCAACGACGGCCGCCAAAGTAGGAATGTGCCCCTGCCCCAAAGCCGAAATATGGCTGATTCCGCCAGTAGGTCAAATTGTGTTGACAAGTCGTTCTTGGGATTTGGTCATCGGTCATTGGGATTTGCTTTGCCCAGTTCGAAATCTCGTAGTGGATATAGCCCGCCTCGGCCAGCATCGCCTCGGCCAAGACGTACATATCGGCGGCCAGGTCGTCGTCAGGATGAGGTATCTCGCCACTAGCCACTCGCTGCGTCAGAGGGGTGTGCTCCTCCAGGGTCAGGGCGTAGAGGGAGAGGTGATCGGGCTGCAAATGGATGGCCTCTCGAAGGGTGGTTCGCCAGTGCTCGAGGGTTTGATGGGGGATGCCGTAGATGAGGTCAAGGTTGATGTTGGCAAAGCCCGCCTGGCGAGCCAGGTTATAGGACTCGACGGCCTTGGCAGCGGTGTGGATGCGCCCCAGAAGGCGCAACAGCCCGTCGTCGAAGCTCTGGATGCCCAGGCTGAGGCGGTTGCCCCCCAGGTTCAGCAGGCCAGCCAGGTAGTCGCTGTCTACGGTGCCGGGGTTGGCCTCGACGGTAGTCTCGACGTCAGCGGCTACCTGGAAGGCCTGGCGAAGGGCCGACAGAACCTGTGCCAAAAGCGAGAGGGGCAACACCGTTGGCGTGCCGCCTCCAAGATAGATGGTCTTAGCCTGCCAGGATAGCCCCTCGCCCGTAAGTCCTATTTCCCTCGCCAGGGCCTGCACATATGGTTCAAAGAGGTGCTCTAGCCCGGCATAGGAGTTAAAGTCGCAGTAAGCGCATTTTGATCGGCAGAAGGGGATATGTACATAGACACTTACAGCATCCATAGGCAAAGGATAGCACAATGTGGGTTGGATGTCAAGAGCGTCAATCTCTGGTTGCCTCGAACAGCATCCTGTGATATACTTCTCAGGCAGAGATTCAAACGAAAGGGCTGAAGAACATGAAAGTAGTGACAACAGAGGAGATGCGCCGCATCGAGAAGGAAACCGATGCGGCAGGGGTATCTTACGCCAGGATGATGGAAAACGCCGGGCGAGCTGTAGCCGAGTCCTGCACCCCCTTCATCCCCCCCAAAGTGGGGGGGGTAACAGACAGACGGATATTCGTGCTAGTCGGCCCTGGCAACAACGGCGGTGACGGGTTGGTGGCCGGGCGATATTTGCACGACGATGGGGCCGATGTCACCTTCTATATCTGGAAGCGTAGCA
>CAYUPJ010000343.1:0-2951 GCA_964446635.1 uncultured Anaerolineae bacterium | reverse complement strand
CTTTTGGATGCGACGCACGGTTCCAGAAATCCACACAGCGCTCAAGGAGCAGATCCCGATCTCAGAACGTCAGGTATCGAATCTGTTGATCAACTTTCTGGCCCTGTTACGCGCCGCCCAGCCAGCTCGGATCGAGCAATTGCGCTCTCAATGGGCAAAATTGGGCGGCTTGATCCTATCTATCGACGGGATGCAGCCCGAGAAGGGGAATCCAGCCCTGTATGTGGCTCGGGAGGTGCAACTGGACGTCACCCTAGTGGCCGAAATCCTGGAAAGTGGCGACCATAAGACCATCCAAGCCAAACTGTTGGACCCCATCAAGGGACTGAGCCTCCCGATTCGCGGCGTGGTGAGCGATGCCCAAGAACCGATCCGACTGGCGGTTGAGCAAGCCCTGCCGGACGTCCCACATCAAAACTGTCAATACCATTGCCTGCGGGAAGCCGTCCGACCCACCTTAGCTTGAAGCTGACCACGTCAATGCGCCGCATGTACCACCACAGCTTGAGCCAGCCGAAGGGGAAGAGCCGGCCATTGAGATGAATGAGGGCGCGGTTGATGTCGGGAATGGCGCCGCAAAAGCCCACCGGCTTCCCGTCTACCTCGGCGAAGAGCACCAGATCTGGATCAAGAAGAGGGCGCATCTGATTGGCGAAGCGGCGGAATTGGGCCTCACTCATGGGGATGTAGTCGGGCAGATGTTGAAGGGTGGTGTCGAACAGGTAATGGGCGATGGCCACCTCTTTGTCCCAGTCCTCCAGGCGAGCCTTGCGGATGGTCACGCCGGCCTGGCGCCGCGCTGCTTCGGCCACCCGCAGCAACTCTGGAGGCACGTTCTCTAGCTCAGCCCCGAAGGGGAATTTGACGAAAGCACGCAGGTCACGGCGGGAGGTGACCTGCTGGATGTAAATAGACGAGTTCATCATCGTCGCTCACACTCAAAGGTGTACTCGTCGCCCGGCCCATAGCTCAGCACGAAAATGAGCCGGTCACCCTCCAACGTCGCTGTCGCGGTGCCATCCACCGGGTCCATCTCGTCCATCCCCTCAAAGCGGAACACGGCGTGGTTATCTCCTTTCACCTGGCCGTCCAAGTCTCCGCACTGCAAGCCCAGGTGGTACTCACCCTCGATCCGGTTGCCTACCCGGTAGAGCTTGACGTAGGGTTCCACTTCCATGTGCAGATAATCGTCGTCAAAGTCGGGGCTGGATACCACGTCCCAGGTGCCTGTGAGATCCATGACAACACCTCCTTGTTTGGCGATGAGCCCCGCTGTTCATTCCGGCTGATCCGTAGCCAGGTCCGCCTTGATCTCAGCGATTATGGCCTCGCACAGAAACAACTCCTCTTGCTGCTCGGCCAGATCACCCTCGGTCATCCCAAGTATCATTTCCAGCACGTCCACCTGGGTCTGCCAGGTCTGCTGCGCCGCCTCATCCTGCGCTTTTCCCAGCAATCGTTGGGCAATCTCCAGCTCGTAACGCGAGCGCTCCAGTTGGGATTCAATCTCTTCGATTTTGTCCTGGGCACAGATGGCTCGATCTTCCCACGCCTCGATCACCTCTCGTTTCATCATCGTTCGCTCCTCCTCTGCATTTCGTGGAATGGTGGCGAAATAGCGTCCTTCGTCCAATGCGCACTCGGCAAATTCGGCCAGCCGCGTGTGGGCGTGCGGCAGGAATGTCTCCAGGATGTCAACCGCTTCGGCCATACCCTCGTGGGCCAGGACCAGCAGGGCATCTTGCATCTCCCAGCGCTGGCCGTCATCACGTTCTAACAGGACACGGCGGGCGTCGGTGACGGTCTCCGGGCGCTGACGCTGCGCAAAAGGCCGGCAGCAGCACCCGTAACCGGGGCACGATTCACCACAGGCAGAGACGCGATACCAAAAGCCACTTTCCAATTGGATCAGGCCACCGCGCCCCGGCTTAAGATTGCCCTCAAACTCCTCCTCGCCGAAGTAGTCCCCGGTGACGCTGTCGCGGTAGCCGGCGCAGCAGAGACCACAGCCGGGGCAGCGCGTGCCGCAGTCGGCAGTTTCTACCAGGCACCCGTGCTCGTCCTCGGTCACGGTTGCCCCATCCACCCGGCGCGGATCATAAGGCGGTATCCATTGAGTCCATTCTGTCATAGTGTCCATCAATTTCTCCCTTCAATCAGATTGAACTGGACCACCACCCAGGACGCCGTGGCGATAATGAAGGCATATTTCTTCTCCATCCGCTTCGACAGCCAGACCAGCAGGGGGAGGAACAGGACGGCGCTGAGCAAGATGGTGGCCACCACGATCATGGCGTCCCCTTCCGTCATCCCAATCCAGTAGATAAGGAAGTAGGGGAAGACGGCCGCGGCTATGTCCACCGGCATCCAGCTCAACAAGGCCATGGCCAGGGTGTAGCGCCAGGCCCGGTTGCGCAGGACGTAACGCAGGCCCTCGATAGGATTGGGCGCCGGGGCGACCTGAAACTCCGGACGCTCCCGTGTGCCCAAGAAGGTGATGAGGATTGGCGGAATGAAAGCTGCACCACAGACGACGCCAACCAGGAGAAATGCTCTGGGGTCGGCCTGGGGGAACATGGGGAAAATGACCTGGCCGAACAGGAAAGCGGCCAACAGTCCTGAGCCAATGGATACCGCCATGCGATAGGTGGTCAGGGAGGTGCGCTCATCGTGGTCCAGGGTCAGCTCCGGGGTCAGGGCCTCGTAGGGACAGCCAATCAGGGTGAAGGCGGTGTCGAAGAGCATGTACATAAAGGCGAAGTAGAGACAGAGGAGGACCTGGTCCTGGATGGGGGGCACAATCCACAGCAGGGCGAAGGTAACGCCGTAGGGAACGGCGCCGAACAGCAGGAAAGGCCGCCGCCGTCCCCAGCGGGTGCGGGTACGGTCCGAGAGGATGCCCACCAGCGGATCGTTGATCGCGTCCCAGATCTTGCCGATGAGCAGGGAAA
>CAYUPJ010000342.1:0-2952 GCA_964446635.1 uncultured Anaerolineae bacterium | reverse complement strand
CGGCGCGGTAGGGACGGTCGGACAGCAGCGCGTCCCACACGTCCACTACGGCGAAGATGCGCGCTGTCAGGGGAATCTGCTCACCCTTCAGACCCCGAGGGTAGCCCGTGCCGTCCCACTTCTCGTGGTGACAATACGGAATGTCCAGCGTCGGACGCAGGTAGGCGATGGGCGAGAGTAGCTCATAGGCGTGGACCGGGTGTTGGCGCATGATGCACCACTCGTCCTCGGTGAGTGGACCAGGCTTGAGTAAAATCGTGTCGGGGATGGCGATCTTGCCGATGTCGTGCAACAGCGCACCCCGACGCACGTGCACCAGCTCGGTATCGCTTATGCCCATGGCATGGGCCAGGCGCAGGGTCATCTCGACGACACGCTGGGCATGGCCCTCGGTCTCGAAGTCGCGCAGCTCAAGAGCTTTAGCCCATCCTTCCAGAGTGGTGTCGTAGGACAAGGTGAGTTCGACGTTAGAGCGTTGCAACTCCTCAAACAGCTTGGCGTTGTCTATGGCAATGGCCGCCTGGGTGGCGATGGCTTGCAGGAAGTCCAGCCACTCACCCCCCTCGCTCCCCCCGCCAGCAGGGGGAAGGGAGGGAAGGGGGGTGCGGTGGAAGATCTCCAGCACACCTTTCACTTCCCCTTTGGCGATGAGCGGTACAGCACAGTAGGAAATGAATTCCTCCTCAGGCAGCAGTGGAGCACGGCGCAGGCTGTTCTCGGCTTCCTCCAGATTGAGAACGTTGATGATACGGCGTTCCAGTGCCGCGTGGCCGGCATAGCCCTCGCCCAGCCGCAGATGGGTGTGCTGGAGGGCACGGGAGCGGAAGCCTCGCCCGACTGCGTATTCCAAGGTCTGAATGTGGGTATTGAACAACAGGATGTCGGCCGCGTCCACGCCCAGTTGGGCAGTGAGCTTATCGAGCAGAACGTTGAGGGTGATGCCCAGATCCAGGCTGGCGGTGATGGCCATGTCAATCTCCCGCAGGGCAGTGAGGCGCTGCAGGCGTCGCTCAGTCTGCTCGTGCAGGGTGGCGCGATGGATGGCGTTGGCGGCCATATCGCCGATGGCGGTGAGCAGACGGACTTCCTCCGCGGTGATGTCGCTCTGGCGGCCCACCCACAGCGCGCCGATGGTCTGTTCCTGGGCGATGAGGGGGACGCAGGCCACGGCGCGGAGATCAAAGCGCATATCAGGGCGGCCAAACAGGGGGTCCACCTGCAGGTCATTGTTCACGTAGGGCTGGCCGCTGGCGATGACCTGCCCGCTGATGCCCTCGCCTGGCAGCAGACGTTCGCCGGACCAGTAAGTCCAGTCCCCGCGCGCCAGCTCAATCACCGTTTCGTCAGTGGCCGGATCGCGCGTAGCCAGTGCTACACCATCTGCGTTCAGCAGGTCCATCAGTTGGTCCAAGATGACCGGCAGCATCTCGACGCGGGTGGGGGCCGTGCGCAGGGCAGTGCTCACCGTGGCGATGGCTTGCAGCTCGCGCTCGTGCTGCTTGCGGTCGGTGATGTCTGTACCCTGGGCTATGGTAGCTAAAAGAGTCGTGCCGTCCTCAGCATAGGTGTTCGCCGAGTTCCAGAGTACCAGTCGGACATTTCCATCCTTGCGAAGAATCGGGATTTCCACTGACTCCCAGTATTCACCGCTCAAAGTGTGTGCGATCTCGTGCAGCAATTCGTCTCGGCTTGTTTCAGGGAAGAGCATGTGCAGTTGTTGGCCGATGACCTCGTCGGCTGTGTACCCTGTAAGATGCTCGAAGGCATGGTTGAACCGGGTGATCCTCCCCTGTGGGTCCCAGACGATAATGGGAGCATTAGCGTAATGGATCAGACTGTCCAGGTAATCCCTCGTCTCTCTGAGCGCCTCCTCCGCCCGCTTGCGCGCAGTGATGTCGTGCAGCGAGGCCAGGTGGGCCCTTTCCCCCTCCCACATCGTTTCCACCACGCGCATTTCTGCGGTGGCTGTTTCTCCATCGCTGCGAATGATGTCCAGCTCCGTCGTTTCACGTCCCACCACAGGAAAGCCAAGCGATTCGCCGAGGAGTTCCTCTGCCTGGCAGCCAAAGAGGGCTTCTGCCGCCGGGTTGACAAAACGCACGATGCCGTTCCCATCCACAATGACGATGCTATCGGCTGCTTTTTCTATGATGGTGCGGAGGCGCGTTTCGCTGGCCTGCAACTCCTGCGCCTGCTGTTCCAATTCTGCCAACATTCGGCGCCGCTCGATGGCATGGCGCAGGGCACGCGCCACCAGGCTGCCGTCTACCCGCCCCTTGACCAGATAGTCCTGCGCGCCAGCACGCACGGCCTCAACTGCGAGCATTTCATCGGCGAGACCGCTCAGCACTACGACTGGTACTTCTGGCGCTTGAGCGTTGGCCCTGCCGAGCGTTTCCAGCCCTTGACTGTCCGGCAACCCCAGATCCAACAGGACCACGTCAATCCCGCCTTCGTTCAGGCGCTCCAGCCCAGTCGAGAGCCGGTTGGCCCACTCCAGATCGAACCGATCACCTTTTGCCCGGCTCAGCATTTCCCGGATAATCAGGGCGTCGTCCTCGTTGTCCTCGATTAGCAAGGCTGTCGTTGATCTATCGTTCATGGCCAGTTGTAAGTAGCCCTCAAGACTTCCGAGGTCTCCGAGACCTCGGAAGTCTAACTACAGTGTCTTCTTACTTCACGATCTACTCCGCAGCTTCACGGTTGTTTTGCTTGGCTCGCTTATGCTCGTACATTCGCGCATCCGCGCTGCGCATCAACTCCTCAATGGAACACGGGCTTTCAGGATCGTAGCGCGCCCCGCCGAAGCTTAGCGATAGCTTGTAGTGGTGATTCTGTTGTGCGTTGTGGGCCTCCAGGTTCTCTTGCAAACGATGGGTAAGAATTGCGGCACTGGCCCCAGAGGCTTCTATCGCCAGAACCGCAAACTCGTCCCCGCCAATCCGGGCAACG
>CAYUPJ010000341.1:0-2972 GCA_964446635.1 uncultured Anaerolineae bacterium | reverse complement strand
GCCAGGTGGCCTCATAATTCGCCAGAGGCTCGCCCATGCCCATGAAAACCACGTTGCTTAGCCTCTCGCCCTCTGCCTTCAAGAAACGAGCGAAATACAAAACCTGCTCTACGATCTCCCCCGCCGTGAGGTTCCGCACGAAGCCGCTCTGCCCTGTGGCACAGAAGACACAGCCCAAGGGACAGCCGACCTGAGTGGAGATGCAGGCGGTGTGCCTCTGTTCATAATGCATCAACACGCTCTCGATGGTTTGATTGTCCCGCAGGACGAAGAGCACCTTGCGCGTCAAGCCGTCAGTGGATACCCTCTCTTCCAGAGGCTTCATCGTTCGCAAGAGGGTTGCCTCTTCTAACCTCTCCCTTAGCTCCTTGGGCAGGTTGGTCATGTCCTGGAAGTCGGTGGCCAAGGAGCGATAGAGCCAGTCCCATACCTGATCGGCCCGATAAGAGGGCTCGCCCCAAGAGGTGAGTAACTCCCCCAACTGGTCGTAGGCTAGATCGAGCAGAAATGTCCTGTCAAATGCCTCAGGATTTCGGCCAGGCATCATACAACTGCCTCACATCCTCAAAGACTAAATCCGGCTTAATACAGGAGTTCTCCAACTCTTGTCGGCTGGTGGCACCCGAAAGGACCAAGATAGTGATCAGACCAGCCCTCTGTCCACCCAGAATGTCGGTCTCCAGGCGGTCGCCGATGACGGCCGCTCCCTCTCTGCCTACCCCCATCCTGGCTAAAGCCAAGTCGAAGATGGCCGGCTCCGGTTTCCCTACTACAAAAGGAGCCACGCCGGTGGCCGCCTCCAAAGCTGCCAGGATGGCCCCGCTGCCTGGGATGAGGCCCTCCTCTGTCGGCAGAGTCCTGTCTGGATTGGTGGCAACAAACTTGGCCCCACTGCGGATCAACAAAGTAGCAATTTTAAGTTTCTCATAGGTGAGTTCGGTATCCATGCCAACAACTACAAAGCTGGCCCCCCCTTCGACGATGGTGTACTTCTCTCGCAGGGCAGCTTGCAGGCCCTCCTGGCCGATGGCGTACACTCGGGTTCTCGGCGGCGCTATCCTCTCCATGTACAAAGCAGTGGCCTGGGCCGAGGTCAAGATATCGCCTTCCTCGACGGCAATGCCCATCTCAGCCAGCTTCTCCACGTACTGGTCTGGCGTGCGGGTGGAGTTGTTGGTAAGTAGCAGGAAGGGCACGCCTTCTCGCTGCAGGAGGGCAATGAACTCCCCGGCACCCTCTATCACCTCGTTGCCACGGTAGAGGACACCGTCCATGTCAATGATCAGGCTTTTGATGGAGTTGGATATTGGAGGTTGGAGGTTGGAGGCTTGCCCTGAGCCTAGCCGAATGGTTGGAAGTTGGAGATTGGAGTTCGGAGTCCTGAACTTGTTCGGGGCCGTTCTTACCGCGGTTTGATAATCGTCGGCGGTATCAATGTCGGTAAAGATAGCCTCTGTTCTCACCTCTACTTCCTCCAACTCGCCTTCATGCTGGATAATGACCTGTCGCCCACCCTGATCGCCTTTCACTTCCATCAACTCTGCAAAAAGAGAACGGTCGAAGAGCACCGGATTGCCCCGCCGGCCCCGATGGGTGGGAACGACGATAGATGCCCCGGTCTCCCGGTAGCGTTCGACGAGCCTTGCGATGACCTCCGTTGTGACGCCCGGTTGGTCGGCCAGAATGAAGAGAACGGCGTTGACCTCCGGCTTCACGGCCGAGAGTCCCGCCTGCACGGAGCTGCTCAGCCCCGACCTCCACTTCTCGTTGACCACGACCTGGACCGGCCTGTCGGCGATGCTCTCACCTACTTCTGGCGCTCGACAGCCCAGGACGACGATCACCGGCTCGAGGAGTGAGCCCAAAGCAACGTCCACCACGTGCTGGATCATGCTCTTACTGCCGACTGGCAGAAGCTGCTTAGGCTGGCCGAAGCGCTGCGACTCGCCAGCAGCAAGCACGATAGCAGCCACTGCCGACTGCCGATTGGTCATTGGGATTTGATCATTGGTCATCGGCTATCACCTCCAGCACCGGCACCGGGGCTCGCAAGGAAGCGATGACCACCCTCTCGATGCGTTCGTTTTGTAGGACGAGGCTGGAGATCTCACGTGCTTCGTCCAGGGGACGGCCTTCCGCCACTTGGTTCAGGATGGGGATGGCTCTCGCTTGCTCAGGGAGACCCTTCAGGCCGCCCTGGAGATGGCTCAGCACCGTGGCTACCATCTCCACGGTCACGGGCTGGCCAAGGGCAGCGCCGGTGAGGCCAGCTACCAACTCAGGACGGTGGACGTGCTGTTCAGTCAGGGGCTTCCCCAGGACAGTGAGGTCGGCCATGGGCACGAGGATGGTGGTCGAGGCGGGCACCAGCGGCTCGTAGGCGGCGGGGGCTTTGAGGGCTCGGTGGCAAGCTCCGTCGGCCTCTACCAAGATGACGGCCTCGCTGAGCCGCCCGGCTAGGTGGTCCACCAAAGAGGAGGTCACGCCTTCCAGTTTGTTGAGGTGCATAGGGTAATCCCTGTCGCTCTCCCCCAGGGCTGTCAGATCCACCTCTTCCAAACGGCGTCTGGCCAGGAAGACCTTGGGGTAGCGGGTCAGGAGCTCTGGCACCCGAGCCAGCGCTTCTTCCTCCTCGGCGAGGAGCAAGCACTCGTTCTCCCTGGGGATCGGCTCCAGGATCTTGGTCGTGGTGGTGAACACCACCCGCCTTTCGATTCCAGCCAACTCTCCCATCAAGCGCAGGGCTGCCGTCGTTTTCCCCCCTGCCCCGACGAAGGAGATGACATCGTTGGCTTTGACGTTTAGAGCCTGATGCAGTCGCATTTCATCTGATAGTATACCAGGTTTCAACTCTCTTAGCAAAAAAGGAGCCACCTGTACTGGCTGCGCAGGTGGCTTCTTGGACAGTGCCAGGTCCTATAGAATTACCCTACAAGATTTGCGTTATGTGCGAGAATTATGCAGCGGCGTGT
>CAYUPJ010000340.1:0-3105 GCA_964446635.1 uncultured Anaerolineae bacterium | reverse complement strand
CCACCCCTGCCAGTTGGAACACCAGACGACGTTCGCCAACCAGAACCTCATTGCCCCGCACGATAACGTCACCCGTTTCCCGGTCGGGGGTGATGATCAGGCGATCATCTACCACGGTGATTTCCAGATTGAGTGGTTGCCTGGCTTTGGCTGCACTACGTTCCAACAGCAGGTCGAAAAAGATTTCAGCAGGCATCTCGCCGTAACCGGCTGCCTCTCGCTCTATGTAGTTATCAATTAAAGTATCGAATTCTGCCTCGCTCATCTCCGCAAACGTCCGTGGGTTCATTGGGCTTCTCCTTGCAGGCGCAGGATGCGCCTTTTCCACTCATCGTAATCCACCACCACCAATTCTTGGCCACTATGTCGTATTCTTACTGGGCCCGGTAATTGGTCCACAATGGTATCCAGATGTCCTGGCACTGTGTCGCCGTCAATTATATCCCAGGCCGCCGGTTTAAGCACCGTGACCAGTGCGTGCACATGTCCTTGGGCAAACAGGCGCACGATGTAAAAGTCGTGCACCAGCGGCGCTGCGGCCTGCACGAAGTAGATCGAAGTCTTGACATCCCCAGCCATACCACTGACTGTCAGGTCGCTGAGGGAGTAGCGTTGTTGGCGGTCCAACAAGTTATGGGCCTGAAACTGGACCCCACTGTTCTGCAGGTCACGAAAGATTTCCACCTCGAAAGCGTACCCACGCGCGAACGCGCCCCACCAGTATAACAGGTAGCTCAGCAACAGGCACGCTTCAGGCACATCTGACCTTCGCCACCCACGTTGTGTGAATTCGTTGACAATCTGTCGTGCAAAGCGCGACCACAAGGCAGGGCTTTGCTGCACCACATCGTGCAGCGTCAGCAATTCACCAAGATACCTATCTGCCATCTGCCGATCCACCATCTGTTGATAAAGCGCGCGGAAGGTATAGCGTCCTCCGGCTGTGACCAATACGGCCTGATCCAGCAGATCAAATGCCTCGAAAGCCCTGGCCCACGCCTCGCGTCCGTACAGGCGACCCACCAGATAACCGATCACAGCACTTTCGTGGTCAGGGCCGAAACCAGGTGGGAGTTGAATTTGTATGGATGTCATGGCCATGCCTGTTGTCAACCTCACTCCCCCAGCTTACTCAACCATCATCCACGATTGTAGCATTAACGAGGCGCAAAGTCAAGGAGCGGATGCACTTACTTTCCACTTTGCTCAGCGGCTAATTTCTGGTGATCTGCCCTCAGTGCTGCAAATCACCAACTGCTATCGCTCCGCATAGAGGATGCGCGCGCAGCTACCTCCGTGGTGGTACCATCGTAGATCGCTCCTTTATCCTCAGTATCGGAGAAGACTTCCTATGGATGCGCTTTCAAGACAACAGGCAGGTAGACGCGATAGCAGGGTCCTGCGACGTTCCAATTGACACAAAGACGCCAGGCCGTCCCATTAGGGTTACAGTTTTGATCGTCATAGGGACACATGTAGTCGTCGCTGTTCTGGATGGCCAGGACGTAGGTTCCCCCATAGGGACCGACGTGGGTGGGGAAAAGATCAACCGGGCCAACATACCCTTGCCAGTTATACCAGACAGAGGCGCCTTGCCACCACCACTCCGTTTTGTTATCGCTCCACATCTCGAAGAAAGCTCCTGTCACCTGCATGCAGGCTCGAGGAGGGGAGAGGGTCAAAGTACGCCGATACAGATAAGTCGTCCCGTTCAAAGCTTCTTGCTTGCCATGCGCATCCAGCAGGCCAATGGGCGTGGAACCGGCGGGCAAGGGAGTCCAGTTGGGAGCGGCCCAGGCATCCCACCAGACCCCTGAGCCAGGCTGCCAGGAGCTATCAGGAATGAAGTGCGGTTGATTCCACCCTAAGGGGGCTGGCGGAGAGGTAACACGAATAAGCGGAGAATCGGCCGCTGAGATCGTGGTGTACCCAGAGAATAAGGAGGCATCAATGCGGTAAATGCTATCCCCAGGAGAAGAGTAATAACACATTACCACCGGCGTTGGTGTAGGCGTGGGCGTATAGGTCGGCGTCGAGGTGGGAGTAGACGTGCGCGTCGGCGTCGAGGTGGGTGTAGAGGTGTTGGTCGGCGTCGAAGTGGGAGTAGACGTGCGCGTTGGCGTCGAGGTGGATGTAGGCGTATTGGTCGACGTCGAGGTGGACGTAGGCGTGTTGGTCGGCGTCGAAGTGGAGGTGGGCGTACTGGTCGGCGTCGAAGTGGACGTAGGCGTGCTCGTCGGCGTCGAAGTGGACGTAGGCGTGCTCGTCGGCGTCGAAGTGGACGTAGGCGTGCTCGTCGGCGTCGAAGTGGAGGTGGACGTGCTCGTCGGCGTCGAAGTGGAGGTGGGCGTGTTGGTCGGCGTTGAGGTGAACGTAGGCGTGTTCGTCGGTGTGGGCGTGTTGGTCGGCGTCGAAGTGGACGTGGACGTACTGGTCGGTGTGGATGTATTGGTCGGCGTGGAGGTGGACGTAGGTGTACGGGTCGGTGTCGAGGTGGAGGTGGGTGTATGGGTCGGTGTGGGCGTGTTGGTCGGCGTGGAAGTGGATGTAGGCGTCGGCGTAGGTACGATCTCCCTGGTGTTCTTGTAGATGTCGTCGCTGTCCTGCGGATCGTACCAGAATTTGACCCGAAGAGGGGACGCCGGGTCGGCGATGAAGAAGGGTTCCAAGTAGGGAAGCAAGGTGTTGGGGCCTGGGATGTCCGCGTGCCAACCACTGAGCTGATCTTGGTCAAAGTAGCCACCAGTTGGATCGCAACCGTAGTAATGCACCCAGTTCTGGTCCGACTCCCAATCGCTGGTCAGCAGGTACAGTTGCCCGGCCGGTAGCTCCAGGTCGGTGTAATGATCGGGCAAGGTGTTGAACTGCTCCGTGCTCCATATCTCCTCGCCCAGATATTCCCAGTATTTCTCCTTGAGTTCCCCGAAGAATTGCTGGTCTCTATCCTCATCCACGATCCGGATCTGGAGGGGGTTGACATTGCCTTCCACGTTTCCCTTACAATCGGCCTCATAGAAGCTGAAATCGGCGAACTGCCCCTCCTGGAGCCCCTGGATGTCCTCCACCCGCGTGTGGTGGAAGTTGAAGGGCGGCATGACCGAGATG
>CAYUPJ010000339.1:0-3108 GCA_964446635.1 uncultured Anaerolineae bacterium | reverse complement strand
CGCGTGAAAAACTGCGAGAGAAGGGCGCGGCCGCGCTCACTGACGAGGAACTGGTTGCGGCGATCCTGGGCGCGGGCACGGCCGGCGTGGATGTGCGCACCATCGCCCGGCAGGTGGCGGCTCTCATCCGCGAGCACCGGGCGGGCCTGACCCTGGATCACCTGCTCAACGTGCCGGGCGTGGGGCTGGCCAAGGCCGCGCAAATCCTCTCGGCCTTTGAGCTGGCCCGCCGGCACCTGATCCGGGAAACAGTGTGCATCACGGTCGCGGCGGACGTGTTGCCCCTCCTGGCCGACATCGCCAGCAAACAGCAGGAGTATTTCGTCTGCATCTCGCTCAACGGGGCCAACGAGGTCATCGAGAAGCGCATCGTGACCATCGGCCTGCTCGACCATAGCCCCATCCATCCGCGCGAGGTCTACGCCGACGTCATCGCCGACCGGGCCGCTGCGGTGATCTTTGCCCACAATCATCCCTCCGGCGACGTTCAGCCGAGCGACGCCGACCTGCGCACACACGAGCAGTTGACCGAGGCCGGTAAGCTCCTCGGCCTGCGCGTGGTGGATCACGTCATCGTCGCCCGCAAAGGGTATTTCAGTTTTCAGGAGGCCGGGTTGATAAGATGAAGTGGATTGCTAACCTTCTTGTCTGGTGACTGTGCCTAACACGGGTAGCACTGATGTACATGGGCAAGATTCTGGAATTGGGCTCTGTGGAGGCCATCTTCCAACAACCCATGCACCCGTACACTGAGGCATTGCTCTCGGCGATGCCAGTGGCGGACCCAGAATACCAGCCAGAAGAGATCATCCTGGAGGGGGAAATATCAACCTTAGGCGGTGCAGAGGGCATCTGTCGTTTCGCCCCCCGTTGTCCGGCCCGAAAGAGCGACCGCTGCTATTGAAGAGGAACCCGTATTGAAAGAGCTGAGCGACGGGCATCTGGTAGCCTGTCACCTTTACGACTGAGGTTGAGGGAGATGACTTTTGAGGAATTTCAGGCCCTGATCACCCAGGGCGAGGGACAACGGCTGGATTTCAAACGCGGTGTGACGTCGGTCAAAGACCTGGCCCTGGCCGTGATCTGCCTGGCCAACGCCGATGGCGGCAAGATTTTGCTGGGGGTGGACGACCGTGGGCGCATCCGTGGCTGTCCATCCTACGATGTGCCAGAACTGCTGGCCGGGGTCTATCGGGCCACCGATCCGCCCATCACCGTGGACGTCGAGGAGGTGCCGACGCCCCAGGGCACGGTCCTGGTAGTCGGTGTACCCCGCACTTCCTTCGTTCACGGCACAGCAGGTGGTGTTTTCCAGCGGCGGGTGGGCAGACAGTGTTTGCCCATGTCCCCGGCCGATGTGCTGGCTTTTCAATCCGAGCGAGCGGGCTTGGACTACAGCGCGCTCCCTTTAGGCCAGGCCCGTTACCCGGACGACGTTGACTCACAGGCCTTGGAACGGCTGCGTGCCGAGATCGCCCTGCGCAGTCCGACTCTGGCTCAGCAGGCCGACCGGGACCTGCTGGGCAGCCTGCAACTGCTCGCCGATGATAGCACAGAGCCGGCCCGGCTGACGGTCGCCGGCGGCCTGCTGCTGGGCCGGGCCGAGACCCTACGCCGCAACTTGCCCCAGGCCGAGGTAGCATACTTCCGCCAGCGCACCGAGACCGACATCCGGCTCTCGGAGTGGCTCTACCTGCCATTGCCGCTGCTACTCCGCCGGCTCGAGGAACTAATCGAGGCCGACAATGAGGTGCATTCGTTCTTGCTGGGCCTGCAACGCATTGACGTACCCGCGCTCCCACAGGCAGTCTACCGCGAAGCCATCCTGAATGCCGTGGCTCACCGGAACTACGGCCTACCGGGCAATGTCATCCTGCGTCACTTTCCGGACCGGTTAGAGGTGATGAGCCCTGGTGGGTTCCCGGCCGGCGTCAGCCCGGCCAACATCCTGCGCCAGGTGGTGTCCCGCAACCGGTTGCTGGCTGAGGTACTGCAGCGGGTCGGCTACGTGGAGCGGGCTGGCTACGGTGTGGACATGATGTACGAGCAGATGCTCCGTCTGGGCAAGGAGCCGCCCTGGTTCATCCCCGACGAGTTGAGCGTGCGGGTGGTCATCCGAGATACTACCTTCGACGAGCCGTTCGTGGGCTTCGTTCAGCGGCGTCTGCGGGCCGACTCGCCGCCCACGCTGGAGCAACTGCTGGTGCTGAGCCACCTCAAACACAACCTGGAACTGGACCTGGCGACAGCGATGGGGCTATTCCAGCGTAGCGAGGGGGAGGCCAGCGAAGTGTTGGCCGGTATGGTGCGGGACGGGTTGTTGGAGCGGGTTGGGACCGGCAAGGCGGCCGTGTACCAATTCACCGTCGAGACGGCGGAGCAGTTGGATGTCTCGGCTCTGGGCCGGCTGCTGACGCCGGCCGAGCAAGAGGTGCGGGTGTTGGAGTACGTGCAGGAGCGGGGGCAGATCACTAACCGGGAGTGTCAGCGGTTATGTGGTCTCAGCCCTGACCAAGCATTCAAGTTACTGGCACGTTTGGTGAAAGCAGGGAAACTGAAGGCCCTAGGTGAAAAGCGTGGCCGTCGCTACATTCCGTCGGACGGATAACTTTTCCGCCTAGCGCATTCAGTATATCCGCCAGGCGGATAACTCATGCGCTATCAGCATTGGGATGAACTCGAACAAGCCGTGGAACGGCTTGTCGCCGCCGATGGCCCTAACACCGATGACCTGCCAGCCGACGAGTTCTTCGCCCTTTGGGCCCGTTTTGAGGCAGATCGCCGCCGGGTGGTTGAGGTTGAGGGTGAGATCCTGGGGGAGGAGGTACATCTGGCACTCGCTCCGTCCAGCGTAGGCAGTGCTGAGGTTAGAGGGCAGGAGATCAGACTGCCCGACGGCACGCGCATCGTTCTACGTTTTAGATCTGCTCAGCCGGCGACTGCCTGATGGGTGGCCAAGCTCCTTAGTCATGTGAAATCGGTATTGGCAGTTGTCCCGCATCGGATAATCGAGGGTTTCCACCGGGTGGCTAAGGTGTTGGCCAGCAGGCTGTAGGTTTCACCCCCGCTGCGAGCACGCCACGCCTCGCTGTGCGGAGGAACCGCCAC
>CAYUPJ010000338.1:0-3125 GCA_964446635.1 uncultured Anaerolineae bacterium | reverse complement strand
GCGCTCCAGCACACCCACCTGCCAGCCAAACTCTCGCTTCAGCACATCGTGCAGCACAATGTAAGCGATATCCTCAATGTCCCCGCCGACTGTCTCACTCAGCCCACCCACCTGCTTGCGTAGGCGATCGATACCTGCGGTCAATTCCCTCACCGCTGCGCTCGTCTGGCGCTGCGCCTCGGCCAGTTGATCGACTCGCTCTTCTGTCCGCGTCTGCGCCGCCGCCAGTTCTTTTATCTCTTCTGTGGTGCGCCGTTGCGCCTCGGCTAACTCTACCACAATCTGCTTCAGTTCGCGAAAGTCCTCGCGCATCACCCCGGCCTGGCGTACCTGCGCTGCTACCCTGTCCAGCACGTGCAACATCACTCCTGCTGTCCGGGCGTCAAACACCTGCTGCATCTCGGCCAGCAGCACCTCCCGATCAATCAGCACCCATCTGTCGTTCATCGTTCGTACCTCCTCTATTTTCGCTCCACGCATTTCTGTCGAAAGCGCCCTTCCCCCACCGCCAGCACTTCATCCACTTCATCCACCAGCAGGGTCTCTGGCTCCAGGCGTCGCCGTGAGCCAGGTCGAACGGTGGGCGGCCACGGCGAAAGCCAGGCGCACGTACATGCCGCTGGAGTAGTGCTTCACCGGCGTGTCAATGAACTGCTCCACTCCGGAAAAATGCACGATCTCGTCGAACTTGCGCTCAATCTCTGCCCTCTTCATCCCCAGGATAGCGCCGTTCAGGTAGATGTTCTCCCGTCCGGTCAGCTCGGGGTGGAAGCCGGTGCCTACCTCCAGCAGAGACCCCACCCGGCCGTGGATCTCGGCGTAGCCCTCCGTCGGCTCGGTGATGCGGGATAGAACCTGGAGCAGCGTCGTCTTCCCCGCCCCGTTGCGGCCAATGATGCCGATGACTTCGCCGCGTTTGACTTCGAAGGAGACATCTTTGAGAGCCCAGATGGTCTCGTTGGAGACGGCGGACGACTGGCCACGGACGACGGCCGAAAGGCGGCGGAAAGGCGCCTGCACCGCCTCGGTCAGTGACTCGCGGATCGTCTTGTAGGGCGCCTGCGGCCCGCCGATGCGGTATTGCTTGCTCAGGTTTTCCACTCGAATAGCAATGTCGGTCATAGCAACTCTAGTTGTAGGTTGTGTTTAATCTACCCGCGCCATGTTTGCAGAAGGTCAATTTGACAACTTACGGAAAACCCGGTATAATAAAGCCAAGCTGGGTGGCCTGGTGAAGTCGCCGGTAACCAATCCGGGGCAGTAGCCAGGCTGCGAGCGCCCCGATACAGGCGCCCACCCGGCGTTTTGTTTTTCCAGGGACCATCTCAGCAGAACCTCAACAACTCCCCCAGTGTTACCCTTTTCTCCGGAACACGCTCCCCACGATAGGTACGCCAGGCCACCTGGTGCGCTCGCGATGCCCTACCGATTTGGCCAAACACGATATTCTCACTGGCAAAGTCAGGCACTCGCTGATGTATATGCTTCAGCAGCAGCCCTTTGATTTCGGCTTCCCAACCTGGGAACTCCTGATCAATCGTTACGCTCTCCATCTGGTTCAGGTAGTTCTCCATCAGCAGAAAGAGGCCCCCGGCAAACATGCGGATGCTGATCATCACTTCGACTGGGCTCAGTGCAAGCTTGGGCCGCACACCTCGGGCACGCAGTTGTCTGCTGCAATTCCGCTTGACGGCCGCCGGAATCAAGATAGCTGCCTGGCGATCATCGGAGAAGCCGAGAGCGGTGTCCTCCGTCAGGACCTCGATGCGGCCACTCTGGTCAATTTCGATGTCGGACATCTGAAGAGGGCACCTCTCTCGAATCGCTCACCTTTTTGTTAACACCTCGTCCAGCAAAATCTCCGGCTCAGGCGTCGCCGTGAGCTACATGGTGAGCCTGCCGAACCACCAGTCGAACGGTGAGCGGCCACGGCGAAGGCCACGATCTCGTCGAATTTGCGGTCAATCTCCGCCTTCTTCATCCCCAGGCTTGCCCTGAGCGTCGCCGAAGGGATGGCGCCGTTGAGGTAGATGTTCTCCCGTCCGGTCAGCTCGGGGTGGAAGCCGGTGCCTACCTCCAGCAGCGAACCTACCCGCCCGTGGATCTCGGCATACCCTTCGGTTGGTTCAGTGATGCGGGAGAGGATCTTCAGCAGCGTCGTTCTCCCCGCCCCGTTGCGGCCAATGATGCCCACCATCTCGCCGCGTTTCACCTCGAAGGAGACGTCTTTCAAGGCCCAGATGGTCTCGTTGGAGGCGACGGACGACTGACCTCGGACGACGGCCGATAGGCGGCGGAAAGGTGCCTGTACCGCCTCGGTCAGCGATTCCCGAATCGTCTTGTAGCCCGCCTGCGGGCCGCCGATGCGGTATTGTTTGGAAAGATTTTCGACACGGATGGCGATGTCGGACATAGTCACCACGATACCATTGTCTAGGGCTGGCACACAAAACCCATCTGTGCAAAGTCGTCATCAAAGGCAAAGACCTCAGTAATTCCACGTTGTTTCATCACCACATACGAGATACAGTCTGTGAATGACCACTTTTTGTCCACATTGAATTGTTCGAACACAGTCCACGCTTCAGTTGCGATATCCTTTGAGACCCAAACGACTTCTAGGACTCCCTCTTGGATCAAAACATCGAGCTTGCGTTTGAAATCTACAGCACGCGGATATCCAATGTTCATCAGCAAAAGCGTATACAATTCGTCCAGAATGTAGTTGGTCACGATCAACCGACACTGTCCAGCGATCTCATCCCTGAACAATAATGCCACTTCGTGGTTAGGGTCACCGCCATCAGCAATGGCATCCCATGCACTCGTGTCTACGAATATCTGCTTCATTGACCTTTTCCATAAAGGTAGCGGTCGTGTTCGACGGCGGCGTTTGATAGTCGCCCAGGTTGGGCATCACGCCCTAGAGAGCGGAAAACCTCCCATCCCTTTTGTGATTCTTGTCGCTCAGCTTCAACCGGCCCAGGCAAGATGCGGATCTCTCCTGGCCGCACCACCACCTGTAAACGAGTGCCCAATCCGGCATTGCGAATCCTCTGTTCGTCAATCCAAATCCCTCGTTGAACCTCTAGTACCTCTTGATCTGGCATGGTCTTGCTCCTCCT
>CAYUPJ010000337.1:0-3175 GCA_964446635.1 uncultured Anaerolineae bacterium | reverse complement strand
CAGTTGTCTCGCGGCCAAGACATGATTCTCGTTCCGGTAGACGTATTGGTCTGCAACAACTGCGGTGAGCGCTACTATGACCGCCGCACCATGCAAAAGCTAGAGGAAATCGAAGACGCAGTCAATGCTGGTCACGTCTCTTTGGAGAGGGTGGGCGAAGTGATGCGCGTGAGACCGGAGCTGGTACCAGCCTGATTGCTCAGCTAGTGGCCGGAGGTGCAGTGTGGACAGCCTTTTTGCATCGCCGGTCATTACTATGCCGGAAGCGCAGCATCTGTTGGGCGTCACCTATCGTAGCGCCCAGCGCAAGGTAGAGAAACTGGCCACGGCGGGGATTTTGCGGCCCGTGGGTGATGCTTCCTACGGCAAAACCTACCTGGCTGCGGAAATCCTGGACATCATCGTTGACAAGGAAAACCCCACTTTGTAGCAGAATTATACTTTTGGACTGAAAAGTATAATTCTACCCGTCGGAACTGAACTTTAGTACACATCATACCGATCGAACCTTCCCCTCAACCTCCAATCCTTCGCTTCCTTCCTCGACGCCCAGCCTCCTCGAAGTCCAAGAGGCTTTCCAGTTCCTGCTAGCCACCGCCATGCACGAGGCTGGCAAGTTGGAGCTTCTGAACCTCGCGGGTGGCTTTCCAGCGAAGCGCACGCTGCTTGTCACGGCCATCTCCCGCTGTCAAAAGATAAGCCACCCCAAAAAACCAGCCATCAAACTACCCACGATGGAACTGCCGAAGTTGACCCAATCGTTGTTCAGCCAGCGCCAGGGGGTGGTTGAACCAGAAGGGCTAGAGACACAGAGGGATTCGGTGGTTGCTAGCTTGTCAGATGCGAGAAAACGGGTATAATAAAGCTGCAAAGTTCAACTGGAGGTTAGACATGGGCGTAAAAACGAAAGAGCTCACCGTTGAGGTTCCCGAGTACTTGTATGAGGAGTCCGTCAAGCTGACCAGTCTGGGCCTCTTCCGTGATCTATCCGACTTGGTGGTCGCAGGCATGAGAAGGGAGCTACAAGAGGCCAAGGAATTGCTGGAATTCGACACGGAGGATTGGAAGGAAGGACTAGCTAGACTGCGTGCTCAAATCAGAGAGAGGAGAGCTGAATATGGCTACCAGGAGCCAAGCGAGGAGGAAATCCTCGCCGAACTCCGCGCCACACGACGAGAAATCTGGGAAAAAGAGTATCGGCCCAGATACTCGTTTGGTGCTGGATAGCAATGAGTACATTCTGGGTATTCCAGCCGATAAAACTAGCTGTGCAGAGCTCATGGATCAGCTCGGCGATTTGAAAGTCTACGTACCTTCGATAGTGGTCAAGGAAGTAAGGAACAACTTCCAGCGACACTACGAGTTAGGCAAAGAGTTCTTCCACTTGATCAGCAAAGGGAGAAACATCACCGTATTATGGTCCGAGCCGCCAGAGGAGCTGATTCTTAAGTACATCAGCCTCGGTTTCGCGGAAGAAGACGCTGTTATTGCCGCCTGTGTTGAATAGGTCGGCGCCGAGTATCTGATCTCTGAGAACAGGCACTTTCTCAGCCGCTCAGAACAAGTCGTATTCGAAATCGTTGACGCAGAGACCGCGCTCTCTCTACTACAAGCCTGATGTCGAGTCGACTAAGCGAAAGGCCACGAAAGGCGCGAGATGCCTCCGTGGCCTTTGTTTTTTGGGTACAGCTTAGGCCGCGCTCTGTTCGTCACGGCCATCTCCCGCTATCGAAAGATAAGCCACCCCAAAAAGCCAGCGATCAAACTGCCCACGATGGAACTCGCGAAGTTGACCAAATCGTTGTTCAGCCAGCGCCAGCCGCGCAGGTGCCGGGCTGGCTGGCCGCAGCGATGGATCCTGGCCTCGGTCTCCTTCTGGCATTGAGGGCAATAGTAGATCCCCTGCGCCGTAGCCCCCAACAGGCTGTCAAAGGTAGAGCCAACAAGGCCGCCAAGAACCCCGATAGGTACAAGCCAAAGATAGTGTCCATTTAGTGGCCCGCTTCCCCAAATCGCTTCCACCTGACCCAGGACGAGAGCCAGCAGGCCGATGAAAAGACCGCCGCCCAAAGCCGCTAGCATCCCCAGAGTGGTCACCCCTCCTGAGGTGCCAACGGGCACCCTCTGGCCGGTAGTCATGAGGCGAGGCGGAGTGGGGCTCAGCACGCCAAGCTCCGTGGCCCAGGTGTCGGCGTTGACGGCAGCCATGGCGCCTACAAAGGCGACGAAGAGGATGGGGTCGGGCTGGCAGAAATAGGCGATGGCCAGAATAGCCCCCCAGCCTCCGTTGGCCAGGGCCTGGCCCAGGTCCCGCTGGCTGGTTTTGGCGAACTTCTCAGCCAGTCCCCGCTTATCGTTTTTGCGGTAGTGGGAGAGAAAGCTGGACGAGATGAAGAAAGCGATCAACAGCAGGCCCCTGGTCCACCCACCCAGGCCGAAGGTGAGGGTACCGACGACGATGGCCCCTACAACGCCGCTGCGGGAAAGTGATTCCCGCCGATAACCCGCCCAGGCGATGAGAACGCTGAAGATAAAACCAAAGGTTAGTTGCCCCACATTCAAGGCCCCTACCTCCGTGCTACAATATCAATTAAGCGGCATTGTAAAGCCTGGTGACCCTGGCCACTCGGAGAGTGGACCTAGCTGGCGCTGAGATGCGCCGGGATAGACTGAAATCGGGGCCCAGGGTGAGCCGCTTTTTCATTTCTACCACAGCAGACGGTTGATGATTTCTTCAACGACCACTTTGTCTGCCATGATCTCGTAGAAACGGTTATCCCCTCGCTCATACTTCTGAAAGGAGGACAGACTTGTCCCATATCTTTTTAGAGCCCGCTTCACATGCAGCTCGATCGGTCTGGGTCTTGTCGTACCCAGCAGAGCAATGACAAGAAAGCGGCTACCTGAGAAGGGGGCTACTGTGCCAGACTCATCAATGAAGGCATAATGCAATGGGCCGCTCACTCTAACACCACCGTATTTCCCCCTCAACTAGGGCTTCTACGCCCGCTCCACACAGGGCTCCCAAAACACCTCGTCTTGAGGATGTGGCCCTCCAGTGGTTTTTCCGCTTGTTCATATAGTATACCAGATTTCAACGCACCTGGCAACCAAGAAGCCGGGGAGCGTTACGCATTTGGGACAAGCTTCCGGAGGGTTTCAGGTGGCCAGCCCA
>CAYUPJ010000336.1:0-3225 GCA_964446635.1 uncultured Anaerolineae bacterium | reverse complement strand
GGTAGCGCCGATGCTCCGCTCCATAGTAAGTCCCCCTTCATGATGTCATTGCGAGCTTGGCGAAGCAATCTCCCGTCTTCAGTTGCAGCGGTGGAGATTGCTTCGTCACGGAGTTTACACTGAGCTCGCCGAAGTGTTCCTCGCAATGACAGCGTGAGTAGTACAAGGTTTGTAATAATTATAAACCTTATACACCCCTTTGTCAAACCACCGGCGTCTCTCTCATCCCCCGCCGCAGATGGGACAGCCCCTGCACGACGACCAGGCCCATCAGGCCAATGGAAAGGCTCACCGCTCCGTCCAGCCAGTTGACCCCGCACCACAGGTAAGCAAAGAGGGCCGGATAGACCACCAGACCCACCCCGATTTGGGCCAGCGAGACCACGTTGGGGGAGACGCGCAGCTTCGCCAGAAGAAAGACCGCTGGCTTCAGCAGCATGTACACAAGCCAGCGGCCCCGGTCCAGAAAACGGCGTTCCAACCGTAACTGCTCAGCCCGTGTCATTGCGAGGAGCGTTTTTTGCGGTTGCGAGGAACGAAGCAAAGCAATCTCCTCCTTGCGGCTGGGGGATTGCTTCGCTTCGCTACTCAGAAACTTGTCTGTCATTGCGAGCAAAGCGAAGCAATCCCCACTCCGCGAATTGGAGATTGCTTCGGCACAAAAACCGTGCCTCGCAATGACACGATGAAGTTTCTGCCCCCTACGGATGGCGCGATGCGCCATGGAAAACTCGCAATGACAGCCTGAGTAGTTACTTCCAACGAAGAATACGAATCCAGCACGGGCAACCCTCCGGGCGATTGACGATTTTCAATTTCCGATTGCCAATCAGCAATCGTCAATCGCCAATCGGCAATCTTCGGGTCAGCACCAGCCACCCGACGCACGCCGCTAGGCCGATCCAACCGATGAGGCTGGAGACTGGGCCACCGATAGCGAAGTCCATGTCCGTCAGCACCAGCAGCGATATGCCGCCCAGGGCGTTGAGCGTCCCATGAGCCAGCGCGGGGGCCCAGACACTGCCTGAGGCCAGCCGCAGCCAGCCCAGGATGACCCCAATGAGCAGGCAAAAGCCGATCATCAAGAAGGGCCCCAACACCGGGTGACCTGGGTAGTTTTGGCCCATGACGACGAGCGGCGCGTGCCACACGCCCCAGATGGCCCCTGAGAGCAACAAAGCTGGCCCCTGTCCCAACGGCAGCAGCTTGGGCAGCAGATACCCCCGCCAGCCCAGTTCTTCCCCCAAGGCAAAGAACACGTTGATGAGCGGGGCCAGGAAGAGGGCAAAGGCCACCTGTACGGCAACGATTATGGTCACCGACGGCAGTTGAGCCTCTGCTGCCTCAGGAGCTTGGGCCAGAGCTTGATCCAGCGATTGCCGGATCAGCGGGAAACTCAGGTCCAATTTCCCTGCCCCCAACAGCCAGGTGAGCCCAGCGGACAGCAGAGTGAGCAATATGGGCAGCAGCCAGGCCCACAGGTAGTAGCGTCGGATGCCTAACCGCTTCAGGCCCGTGGCGGCCAGCGGTTCGCGGGTGATGAAAGTGGTGACGACGAGCACACTCAGGCCTGGGACCCACATCACCACCATCAGGGCCATCGTGCTCAGCAGCGTGGCCAATATCGCTGGCAGCCTGCTAATCCACCACAGGCCGCCCATGATGGGCCAGCTCACGGCGAAAGTGAGCCCCAGGAACCAGAATAGCGATTTCCGATTGGCGATACTTCGACTGGGCTCAGTACAAGTTTTCGATTGCCGATTTTCAATTGGCGATTTGCGATTTGCGATTTTCGATTTCCTATTTACGGTTGGTGGCGGGCTGTTTTGCGAGTCTTCCATGGCGCATCGCGCCATCCGTAGGGGCAGAAACTTGGCGACGACCGCCCGCCGATGACCCTTCGACAGGCTCAGGGCAGGCGTCGGCGGGCTACAGAGCAGCGTCGGATCAATCCGACTAGCCCCATTGATGGGGCGTTGCTCTGTAGCACGGCGAATTCATCGCCGTGCGCATGGGCCATTACGATAAGCCATCACAATGAACCAGTTTCTGAGTAGGCTCTGAGTATAGACAACAATTTCGGAATTGGTTATGTCGAACCCCCTTCCCGTCAAACTCTCAATTGCTCCACTATCTCCTCCGGCCGAACAGAGCCTCCCGCCTCTGGTGCTACCTGAACAAATCTGAATGTGAGCCTGTTCTAATGAGCACTATCTCGCTCTCAGCCAATTCATAGATCAACAGCCAGTCGGGCTCAAGGTGGCACTCTCGCGTACCCTTATATTGTCCAACCAAGACGTGATCACGATACTTCTGGATCAGTTCCTCCTCTTTCATCAGGGTCTCAAGCACCCTCTTCAGTTTTTCCAAATCCTTGCCCCGCCGCTGCATCCACTTGACGTCCTGCTTGAACTGCGACGTCCGCCTGATGGTCTTCATCAGATCCCCAAGTCCTCGAACAGATCGTCAAGCGTGTTGAAGCTCTCAAGTCCCTGGCGTGTTCTTGCCTGCTCCAACGCTTCCGTGGTCACATCGTTGGGCACCCGCACGGCAAAGGGCAATCCACGCTCAAGCTCTACCTGTTTGTAGAACAACGTGATAGCTTGCGTGGCGGTCAGGCCCAACTCCTCGAACACCTCTTCTGCGCCGTGCTTAAGCTCAGGGTCAATCCTGGCTGAAATAACCGCTGTCTTGGGCATAATGAAGTACCTCCTGCTGTAATTTGTGTTGCTGTTGTGCATACATTATACCACAGATCGCTGTCAAGCACAACGGTTGAACATCTTGACCTCTTCACTTCTCTACCTAGTACTTGGTGGACTCATGGGGTTGATAGTTCTCGTTTCAATCCCCTGGTTAGAGCGTTGCAGAATTGCCGTAGTATAGGCCCTTGTGGCCGTTTTTGCGCCTAAAAGAAGCCCGCACAACGCCCACAAGGGGCTAAACTACGAATTCCGCAACGCTCTCCTGGTATAATCAAATTCGGCACATAGGATATACTATACCCCAATCACATGCCGAAGGAGGTTGTATCATGGGTAAGCACACCCGCAAGCAAAAGCAGTTGATCCACATTCAGGGACGCCGCGCCGAGGCCTTCCGCCAACTCACCGCCGGCATCCCCTACGACAAGACCCTCATCGCTCCCCTGGATGTCGGCAAGAATGCCGACTGGGCCGCCTTCCACACCCGCGATGGTCTCTTGCTCCACGAGCCCATCGAAGT
>CAYUPJ010000335.1:0-3239 GCA_964446635.1 uncultured Anaerolineae bacterium | reverse complement strand
TGTGCTTCTTTGGTGTTTAGGCTGCCTAACGCAGGAATAGCTTGCTGACTCATGGCGTAGTATTCTTCGTAGCGTTCCACACCGATACAAGAATAACCTACAGCCTCGGCAGCAGCAACTGTGGAGCCAGAGCCCATGAATGGATCCACTACAATGCCTTCGCCGAGTGGCAAAGAGACGTAAACAACCTGTCGCAGAAACGACTGCGGCTTTAGGCTTGGATGATTGGCCATTCTGCGTTCCCTTTGTGGAGTGCGCTCACTTTCAATGACATCTTCAAAGGGGTTGCCGTCTGGTTTTCGACGCAACCCTCCTGTTTGGAACTCTTTTAGGCAATCACTGACAGTCATGCTATTCGGAATGGGTTTTCGAAAGATTCCCCACGGCTCGTGACAGCCTCGTGGCATAGTACAAACGTCAGGGAACTCTTTCTCTGCATTCTTGGGCCTATCACCACCCCGCAATGTTTTTACTAACCTGATAACCTGGCCGCGAAATTCAAAACCTGTATCTGCAATAGCGGTAAAGACTGTCTGCGAAAGGAAGACATTTGAAGCAAGAAAGATGTGACCTCCAGGGCGCAATATCTGCAGAACAAGCCCAGCCCATTCGGAAAAATATCGTTGTAACCGATCTCTTTCATTGTGGTTAAGTGCGGTGAAGCGTGGTAGAGGAGAGCGGTTGTGCCCATCAAAAGAAGGGGGAATGCGCCAAATACCACCGTTCCCATTTGCTCGTTTTTCTAGCTGATCGGGATCATACTCTTTGACGCCATATGGAGGATCCGTCACAATGGCATGGATACTCTCCTTCGGTATTCTGGTCATCCATTCAAAACAATCGGCAAGGATCACCATAGACTTCGTGAATGAGTGGAACTTGTAATCTAAAGCATAAAGCCGCTGGAGTTGATCAATCGTCATGGTTGTCACCTATTGCTTGACTGTCTCCCCAAGGTTGTAAACTGGGCTGAGTTCTCGAATTACATTCCTTATTTCTTTTCTCTCGATTTCGTTAGCGGTCAGCAACCTTTCAAGGTCTGACAAACTGAGCAATATGACCTGCGGTGTGTCTCGGCGCTTGATCACATACCTGGTGCCATTCTGGATCACATCGTCAAGAATACGACCAAAATTGTTTTGAGCTTCGGTTGAAGGAATCGTTTTTGTAGTCACGCCCACCTCCAAATTGGCTATATCAGCTAATATAGCCATATTATACCACAAAACAAATGTTTTGTCAAGCATTCTGGAGAGCCAATTCCCACATGACTGCGCCGCCCAACAAGTTGCTGGTGTGCCCTGTAAAGCTGTCGCCTGCTAACCGGTGAGAGTCCGGTCGTGGCTTCGCCGTGAGCGCAGCCGAACGGTAACTGCCAGGAGGCCACGTAGCAGGCGTCCAGTGCATCAAAAGTGTCGTATGAGCATTATGCGTCAAAATTGACGCTATAAAAGCTTTATGGTATCAATAACGTCGTATAAGCATTGTTGGGCGGCCAGCCGTTGGCGAGGCGAGATGGGAATAGTGGCCGAGCACTCGTCACCTTGTCCGAGTGCTTGCGCCGGGAGCGAGAAATGAGTGGGTCGGCGAAAGTGCTACAGCGTATCGTAATCATCTTGGGCATCGTGTGGATGGCCTGGAGTCTTCGTATGCGTGCCGTGACGCTGCTACCCACCGACTATGACGAAGACGACTACCTTCGGGCGGCCCAACTGTACGCCAAAATAATTCGGAACAGAACATGGCAGCAACTATCCGACGTGACGTTCAACAACGAGCACCCACCCTTGGCCAAACTGGCATTCGGTGCGGCCATCGCCAGCCTACCACCAGCGCCAGAGATTTCAGAACACAGCGTGACCGACCCTGCCGCGACGTCACTGCCGCAACTGCATCTCACACGAGCACGCACCCTGTCAGCTGCCTTTGGCACGTTGGAAGTGCTCCTGTTGGCCTTGCTCAATCCCTTGGCGGGCTTGTTGCTGGCGTTACACACCTTCACCATCAAGTACACCAGCTATGTAATGCTTGAAGCGCTACCCGCCTTCACCAGCGCCGTGGCAGTGGTCGCTTATGAGCGCTCACAGGTGTACAATGGCAAAGGGTGGAATCGGTGGCTCGCGCTCTCGGCGATTGCGCTGGGACTCACGACTTCGAGCAAGTACATCTATGGCATCGCTGGGGTTGCCATCCTGGCGCATTGGTTACTCACGGCAGGCGCCGACATCATCTGCAACCCACGTTCCGGCCTGCAGATGGGTCTCAGGATAGTGGGGTGGTGCACGCTGGGGTTGCTTGTCTTCCTGGCGACCAATCCCTATCTCTGGTCCTCTCCGCTGGAGCACCTCCAGGGTTCAGTGAGCTATCACCTGGAGTTCGGCCGCAGTTTCCTCGTACGGGCCATGAATCTCCCTTTCTTCATGCCCATCGTTTGGCTGTTTATGTGGGCGCCAGGACACCCAAATGTAATGCCGATTGGCCCTGACCCTTTGATCGCTGTGTTGGCTGTATTGGGTTTCAAGAGCCTGTGGAGAACGCGACCATTGTACGCCATCTGGATCGTCACAGCGCTGTTTTTCTTGTTTCTCTGGCCCACCAAGTGGCCTCAATATGTTTTGATCCTGACTTTTCCCTGGGCACTGGCTGCGGCCCAGGGCTTGGAAAACACTGTCTGGCCACGCGTGCGGCGGGGGCTATGGAGGATGTTGACATTTTATCAAGGGCTGCAAACCTGTTGGAAACCGACACTTGCATTTTATACGGCATTGCCGTATAATTGAGTTATGATCTTCATAGAAACCTCCACGTTCACCAAGTAGATTGGTACATATCTCAGCGATGATGAGTACCTTGGGTGGCAGGGTTTCCTGCTCAAGTACCCCGATGCTGGCGCAATCATTACCGAGTCACATATTGAGGCAGATAGCAGAGGAGATAAAGAATGTCTGAACGAGATATTGGACGGGAAATCTTGGAAGGTATCCGAGAGATCAAGGCATACAAGGCAGGGGAAATCGACCTCAAGACACGCGAATTGAGGGACCCCTCTTCGCCACGAGAGATACGCCAGAGGTTGAACTTGTCGCAAACGGCGTTTGCTGGGTTGATGGGCGTAAGTCTTCGCACAGTGCAGGATTGGGAGCAGGGTAGGCGGGAGCCAAGCGGTCCGGCGAAATCGTTGTTGCGAATAGCAGAACAACATCCCGAAGTGTTCATCCAGCTTTCGTGAGTTGGCTTGC
>CAYUPJ010000334.1:0-3241 GCA_964446635.1 uncultured Anaerolineae bacterium | reverse complement strand
GCTCTTCACATCCCTGACGCCCGGCGGCGCCGATCCTGAAAGTTCCGAAGCTGGCGTTTCGTCGTTGCTGGATACCTGGCTTATGCTGCAAGACATTGAAAGCCGAGGCGAGTACAATCGAATAATTCGCATCATGAAGTCGCGCGGCATGGTGCACTCCAACCAGGTCCGCGAGTTCCGCCTCACCGACGATGGCATTGAACTGGCCGACGTGTTTGTCGGCGAGGGCGGGGTGCTGACGGGCGTGGCGCGCCGGGAAGAGCAAGCCAGGTACGAGATCGAGCTTCGCCGAAGACAACTGGCGGTCAAGGACAAGGAGCGCGAGATCACCGAGAAAAGGCTGGCGCTAGAGTCACAGACCGTTCTGCTGGGCAGCGAATTGGAAACGGCGCAAGCGGAACTGGAGGTGCTGCAGATGGAAGCGGAGCTAAGGCGTATGGCTCGCATCGCGCGGGGGGAAATGCGGGGCGAGGACGCCGACCCCACCAAGTGAGCCGAGGATTAGAAATCCCCGTCTGAAGTTGAAAAGCGCCCTCATAGAGCGTTGCAGAATTGCCGTAGTATAGGCCCTTGTGGCCGTTTTTGCGCCTAAAAGAAGCCCGCACAACGCCCACAAGGGGCTAAACTACGAATTCCGCAACGCTCTCCCTCAGGCGCTGAAATTAGGCCCTGAGGGGCCCTCTCAGTTTCAGACGTCGAATTCCATTCGGCGGACTTCTTTATCAGCTTGCCGGCGTATCAACGAGAGAGGCAGAGCGACATGGAAAGGCAAAGCAAAGTCCTCATCGTGGATGATGACCAATTCGCTCTTCGGAGCATGGCCAGGGTACTGGGGGGCGAGAGCTATCAGGTGGTGACAGCCGCCAGTGGCTCGGAGGCCCTTGACCTGCTGAAGCAGGACTCTTTTGATTTGGTCTTGACCGACCTGAAGATGCCTGAGGTAGACGGGCTTGAGGTGTTGAGACAGGCCAGGGAGATCGCGCCCCAGGCGGTGGTGTTGATCCTCACTGGATATGCCTCACTGGAGTCGGCGATAGAGGCTCTGCGTGAGGGGGCGTATGACTACTTGGTGAAGCCCTGTTCTGACGATGAGTTGAAGCTCAAGATTGAACGGGGGCTAGAGAGAGTCCGCCTGGTAGAGGAGCGCCAGCGGGCGGAGGAGACGCTGCGCAGAGCGTACGACGAGCTGGAAATACGAGTTCAAGAACGAACGGCTGAGCTGGCAGAAGCCAACGAAGCATTGAAGGCCGAAATCGCCGAGCGGGTGCAGGCGGAGGAGAAGGCGAAGCAATACATCCGTGAGCTGAGCTTTTTGTCCCAAGCAGCCACGGAGTTCGTTGAGCTCCCGCTGGGGGAGGACATCTACCGGCTGATAGGGGAGAAGATAAGAGGGCTAACTGCCAACGCTATTGTTGTCGTCAATTCGTTCGATGAGGCCTCGGATAGTATTTGTGCTCGTGCGCTCCTGGGGCTTGGGAAACGCACCCGGGCGGTGATGAACATCATGGGCAGGGACCCCGTTGGGATGTCTTTCAAATTGGACGACGAAGCGAAGTGCGAGCTCTCTCGCGGCAAACTGCTGAAGGTGCCTGGGGGCATATACGACCTTTCACCTGGAATCCCAAGGCCCGTTTGCCAGGCGCTGGAGAAGTTCCTCGGCCTGGGCGACGTCTATGCGATGGGTTTCGCCAGGGAAGGGAAGCTGTTGGGCAGTGTCGCCATCCTGCTGCGCCGAGGGACCGAATTGAGAAACAGGAACATCATCGAGACCTTTGCCAACCAGGCATCGGTGGCGCTGCAACGCAAGCGGGCGGAGGAGGCGTTGCGAGAGTCGGAGGAGCGCTACCGCAGCCTCTTCGAAGGTGTTCCCGTGGGGCTCTACCGCACCACGCCGGAGGGGCGGATCCTGGACGGTAACCCCGCCCTGGTGCAGATGCTTGGCTGCCCGGACCGGGAGACGCTGCTGGCGGCCAACGTAGCCGACGCATTTATGGACCCTGAGGAACGCAGGCAGTGGCAGGCCTTGATAGAACGCCGGGGGAGCTTGCGCGATTTCGAGACGCGGATTCGCCGGTATGACGGAACGATCATCTGGGTGGAGGATAGCGCCCAGGTGGTCCGCGATGCCGATGGTCAGGTACTCTACTACGAGGGGAGCCTGAAGGACATCACCGAGCGGGTGCAGGCAGAGGAGGAATTGAGGAGATACCGAGACCACCTTGAGGAGTTGGTGGAAGAGCGCACTGGCGAACTCAAAAAGGCCAATCAACAACTGGAGCGGGAAATCACCGAGCGAGTGCAGGCGGAGGAGGCACTGCAGGAGAGCGAGGCACTCTATCGAACGCTGATAGAAAAGAATTCCGATGGCATCATCGTTGTGGACCGGGATGGCACCGTGCGTTTTGTCAACCCGGCGGCGGAAGCCCTCTTTGGCCGCCAGGCAGAGGAACTCCTGAGCGGACCTTTCGGCTCTCCTGTGGTGGCAGGTGAAACGACGGAGCTGGACATCATGCGCAGCGATGGAGAAACAGCCACGGCAGAAATGCGCGTGGTGGAAACGATGTGGGAGGGAAAAAGGGCCTACCTCGCCTCGCTGCGCGATATCACCGAGCTCGTACGACTGCGGGAGAAACTACGCGCCATGGCATTTCTCGATGCACTTACAGGCGTGTATAACCGTCGAGGCTTCTTCAACCTGGCCCACCAGCAGCTTAGGATAGCCGAACGAGCACAGAGGGAAATGTTGTTGCTTGTTGCTGATCTGGATGGCCTGAAGGGAATAAATGATACCCTGGGCCACCACGAAGGCGATGAGGCGTTGATCGAGACTACGCAGGTTCTCCAAGAGACCTTTCGCGAGTCGGACGTCGTTGCCCGGATTGGCGGGGACGAGTTTGCGGTTCTGGCGATAGAAGCCTCTGGGACCAGTGCTGCGATTCTTACCCATCGCTTGCGAGAGAACCTGGAGGCCCACAACGCACAACAGAATCACTCCTACAGGCTATCGCTAAGCTTCGGCGTGGCGCGCTACGATCCCGAAAGCCCGTGTTCCATCGAGGAGTTGATGCGCAGCGCGGATACGCGAATGTACGAGCATAAGCGAGCCAAGCAAAACAACCGTGAAGCTGCGGAGCGGATCGTGAAGTGAGCGCGCACTGTAGTTAGACCTCTGCGGTCTTGAGGACTGGTAACTACTCAGGCTGTCATTGCGAGCGAAGCGAAGCAATCCCCCAGCCGCAAG
>CAYUPJ010000333.1:0-3247 GCA_964446635.1 uncultured Anaerolineae bacterium | reverse complement strand
CCTGGAGGAGATTGGCTTCACCATCCCCGGCGCTTTCGCCGAGTACATCGCCGTCGGCGCCAAGTACTGCTGGAAGCTCAACGCCCTGATGGACCGCTACGGCGACGAAGACAAGGTCTACGAAGCCGGGGCTCTGGTAGAGCCCTCCAGCGTGGCCTACAACTGCGTTTTCGTGCGGGCGGGCGGCTTCCGTCCCGGCGCTTACGTGGCTGTCTACGGCCTGGGCCCCATTGGCCTGGCGGTCGCGGCCGAGTGCAAGGCCTCGGGTGCGGCCAAGGTCATCGGCTTTGAGCTTGCTGCCAGCCGGCGGGAGCTGGCCAAGAAAGTGGGTGCCGACTACGTCTTCGACCCACGCCAAGTGACCCCCCACGAGGTGGTGATGGACCTCACCGAGGGGCAGGGGGCTGACCTCCACGTGGAGGCCGCTGGCGCCCCGCAGTTGACGGTGCCTGAGATGGAGAAGTCGCTGGCCATCAATGGCAAGATCGCCCAGGTAGGTCGGGCGGCCACACGGGTGCCCATGTACCTGGAGACCTTGCAGGTGCGGCGTGGCCAGGTCTTCGGCTCGCAGGGCCACTCCGGCGACGCCATCTTCCCCAACGTCATCCGCATGATGGCCTCCGGGCTCATGGACATGCCCCAGATCATCACCGCCCGCTACGACCTGGACGAGGTGGTGGATGCCATCGCCAGGTCGGTGACCAGGGAGGATGGGAAGATCATGGTGAAGCCGTAGAAATTAGAGATTAGAAATTAGAGTAGAGGGAGGAGGAGATGAAGTATGAGGAGTGGTTGGCGCAGGTGCCGGATAGTTTGAAGAAGGATCCGATCTGGAGGTTCGAGGCTTATCCGAAGGCGCTGCTCCTCTATGACCTGGCATGGGAAGATACGGACAAGATGTTGAAGGACGTGCGGGGCTGCGAGTTGGCGGAGCAATTGATTGATAGCGCTGGCTCAGTCAGTGCTATCATTGACGAGGGCTTTGGTCGCGGTATCGAAGGCGGGGAATACATCCAGTTTTTGCGCTACGCCCTGGGCTCTGCTCGCGAGACTCGGAGTTGATACTACAAGGCGCGCAAGCTGCTCACTGCCGAAGCCGTCGGACACCGCATCTCTCTGTGTGACGAGATCATTGCCCTGCTCGTCGTCACCATCAATCAACGCCGCGCCAGGAGACATAAATAGTTCTCCCTCCACCCTTCTAATCTCTAATTTCTAATTTCTCATTCTCCGGGAAGGAGGCTAGCGAAAATGTCCAAGAGAGTCAACGTCGGCGTCATCGGCGCCGGCAGGATAGGGAAGTTACACGCGGAACACCTGGCTTACAGAGTCCCCGGTGCCAACATCCTCGCCATAGCGGATATTCGCCTGGAAGCTGCTGAAAGGTGTGCGGCCGATTTCCAGATTCCCTCGGCCGTTAAGGATCATCGGGAGATCATGGAGAATCCGGACATCGAGGCCGTGGTGATCTGCTCCAGTACCGATACCCACGCCCAGATGATTGAAGAGGCGGCCGCTGCTGGAAAGCACATCTTCTGCGAGAAACCCATTGACTTCGATCTGGCCAGGATTGATCGGGCTCTCGAAGCCGTAGACAAAGCGGGAGTTAAGCTGCAAATAGGGTTCAACCGCCGCTTTGATCCGAACTTCAAGCGCGTTCGGGAGATGGTAGCGGCCGGCAAAATCGGCACGCCCCACATCCTGCGCGTCACCAGCCGCGATCCGGGGCCGCCGCCCATCGAGTACGTCAGGGTCTCCGGCGGCATCTTCCTGGATATGACCATCCATGACTTTGACATGGCTCGGTATCTAATCGGCAGCGAAGTCACCGAGATTTACGCCGCCGGTGGGGTCATGGTGGATCCTGAAATCGGCAAAGCTGGCGATATTGATACCGCTGTGATCACGCTCCGTTTTGCCAACGGCGTGATCGGCACCATTGACAACAGCCGCAGAGCGGTGTATGGTTACGATCAGCGTGTGGAGGTCTTCGGTTCCGAAGGCATGGTAGCCGTTTCTAACAACACCCCTGATACAGCAGTTCACAGCAATGCTGAAGGCGTTCATTCCTCGCTGCCCTTGTTCTTCTTCGTGGAGCGTTACACCGATTCTTACATCGCAGAGATGAGGGCCTTCGTTGAGTGCATCCAGCAGGACAAGACGCCTTCTGTGACGGGCATGGATGGCCGTATACCGGTGGTGATGGGCTATGTGGCCAAGAAGTCGTACGAAGAAAACCGTCCGGTCAAACTAAGCGAGGTAGAGTAGACACAACTGTTTACGCCCTCCCCCTGCCAGGGGGAGGGTTGGGGTGGGGGTGGGAATCCCTATGCCGCAATTTGACATCGCCTTCCTTGGACACTACACCAAAGACACCATCATCTTGCCTCACGAAACGAAGACAGTCAGAGGAGGGGCCTTCTATTACGGCGCCCACGTTGTGGTCAGAATGGGGCTCAAGGCGGCGGTCATCACCAGGCTGGCAGAGGAGGACTTCGGTGTGGTGGGGGAACTCTCCCGGATGGGTGTGGAGGTGTTTGCCAAATCAACCGCGCAATCCACCAGCCTGAAGTTGGTCTACCCCACCCAAAATCTCGATCATCGTACAGTTTACAACGTTGGCTTTGCCGGCCCCTTCACCCCGGCCGAGGTCGCTCCGATCGAGGCCCGCGCTTTCCACGTCGGGGCGTCCATCCGGGGCGAGGTGCCGCCTGAGGTTATCGAGGCCCTGGCGCAAAAGGAGGCCGTGATCTCCCTGGATGCGCAAGGATTCCTCAGAGTCAACCGGAGAGGGGAACTGGCCCATGAAGATTGGCCTGAGGCGGCTCAGGTTCTTGAGCTGGTGGATGTCCTGAAGGCTGATAGCGTGGAGGCGGAATTCTTGACCGGCACGAGCGACCTGCGGGAAGCGGCCAGGGCCCTGGCCGAATTCGGTCCCAGCGAGGTTGTTTTGACCCATGGTAAGGGGATGCTGGTTTACGCCGATGGGCACTTCTACGCCGCGCCCTTTCGGACCAGGGAGATGAGGGGGCGAACCGGCCGAGGAGATACCTGTATCGCTGCCTATCTTGGAAAGAGGCTCACTACCCCTCCGGTTGAGGCTACCATCTGGGCGGCGGCCCTTACCAGCTTGAAAATGGAAAGAGAGGGCCCCTTTAACCGAGAAATCAAGGAAGTGGAAAAGCTAATCAGACAGGAATACCAATCTCCAATACCCAATATCCAGTTTATGGAGGACAACAATGCC
>CAYUPJ010000332.1:0-3261 GCA_964446635.1 uncultured Anaerolineae bacterium | reverse complement strand
CCAGTGGCACGTACTGACAGATCAGCGTCAATCTCCTGTCCTGCCCAAAGCGCCAGACGTAGCTGGGGTGGCCGAGGGCAATGGCCTTTTCGTCACCAATCACTGTTTTGATTCCTTCGTACTCGCTAGCGGTCCTGCTACTCCTAAAGTAGCCAGAGCAAAGATGCCTGCTGCGCAGAGGAAGATGAAACGGAGGCCCAGGCCCGCGGCGATAGCCGCACCAACCATCGGAGCTATGGCATTAGCCACGGAGACAGCGCTGGCATCCATGCCGTACACCAACCCCTGCCGGCCCTCAGGTGCCAAGCGGGCCAGCATGGCGCTGACGGAAGCCAGGATGCCCCCCAGTGCGACTCCCACTGCACCTTGCAGGACCAATAGTTCGGTGGGCGTGGCCACAAGAAACTGAGGAGCGTACAGCACTGCCGCTCCTAGCACACAAGCCGACAGCACACGCTGATGGCCAATACGATCGCCGACCCGCCCCAAGGCCACCGCCCCCAGAGCGCCGGTGGCCGCCCCCACACCCATGATTAGCCCTGTGATGGAGGATACACGTTCTCCATCCGGCATCAGAGACTGCACGAAAAGCGGCAACATCGGCGCCATGATACTAGATCCAAAATTCATGACCACCCGGATGCCGAACATGGCCAACAGTGCCCGCGATTGCAGCACCAAAGCCAATCCTTGCCAGAAGCCCTCGGCTGGCGAATCCTCCTTCTGCCGGGAGGGCTTGACGCGCTCCTCGACCAGGAAGAACACGCTCAGGCCTGCGGTGAAGAGCAACGCGGCCGTCACCCAGAAGGCAGCCCGATAGCCGAAAGCGTCGGCTACCAAACCGCCGAGCATCGGCCCGGCCGAGGCTCCGCTGTAGACAGCCATCTGCAATAGTCCCAGTGCATAGCCGGCCTTTCGGCGTGGCGTTGAGCTAGCTACCAACGTGGTCGCCGCCGGCACGGTGCCTGTCACACATCCCTGCAGTACCCGCAGTATCGCCAGTTGCTGCACGTTGCGCACCAATCCCATAGCGCCAAGCAGCACTGCTCCGCCGAACATCGCCCGTTCTACCATCAGTTTGCGCCCATAGCGGTCGGCCAGGGAGCCCCAGATCGGCGCAAAGATAGCCATGGTGACAGCCTGTCCAGTGAACAGAAGCCCTGACCAGATGGCCACCTGCTCCGGGTCGGTCACTCCCAACTCCTGCACGTAGTAGGGTAGGAAGGGGATAGCAACGCTGAAGCCAGCGATAGCCACCAGCTCTGCCACCCAGATAACGTACAGATTACGCTTCCAACTTGGCGTCAACGAATCCGCTTCCATCCTTGACTACCTGGACCCCTTGTGCGACAGGCTTCACCCTGAGGCCTGCCCTGAGCGAAGTCGAAGGGCTCTGCCCGGAGGGTTGCCTCAAAGGCCCAAGAAACTATACCACAAGTCAACTTACAGAGCAAATTGAACGGCATTCTAGCCAGAAAATGCGTTTTGGGGTATAATGATAGGCAAATGTAGCCATGAGTGAATTCTTCCAGCGAGTCTACGAAATAGTCGCCCGGATACCCAGGGGCAAGGTGGTTACCTATGGCCAGATTGCCGCTGCCTTGGGCGATCCACGGCAGGCCCGCACGGTGGGTTGGGCCCTGTGTAGCACTCCTGAGTGGCTTAACATACCCTGGCATCGCGTTGTCAATAACTCGGGTGGGATTAGTACCCGCTACACCGTTGGCGAGCTCAATATTCAGCGCAAGCTCTTGGAGGACGAGGGGGTCGTCTTTTATGAGGATGGTCGCCTGGACTTGGAGAGATATCGCTGGTGGGGAGTATAGTCTATGGACACAATCGTGAAAACCAGAGAATTGAGCAAGCATTTTGGCCCCATCCGCGCGGTGGATGGGGTTGACATGGCAGTGCAGGTTGGCGAGATCTATGGCCTACTGGGGCCTAATGGCTCGGGCAAGACCACGCTGATCCGCTTGATGATCGGTCTGCTGAGGCCCACTTCGGGCAGCGTTACCACCCTGGGCCAGGACATGCCCAACAAGGCTATCCTCGCCCAGGTGGGGTACATGACCCAGGCCAGCGCCCTGTACGAGGACCTGACCGTGCGGGAGAACGTGGCCTTCTTTGCCGAGATGTGCGGCGGAGCCAGCCGGGCACGGATAGACGAGGTGGTGACGCTGATAGACTTGCAGGATCGGGCCGATAGCCTGGTACACACCCTCTCCGGGGGCATGAAACAACGTACGTCGCTGGCCTGCGCGCTGGTACATCGTCCCCGACTCCTCTTGCTAGACGAGCCCACGGTGGGCGTGGATCCCCAATTGCGGGCTGTATTTTGGGAGTATTTTCGCCAACTGACCAACGAAGGAGTGACGCTTATCGTCTCCAGCCACGTGATGGACGAGGCTGAGCGATGCGACCGGCTGGGCTTCATCCGCCAGGGCAAGCTACTGGCCGAGGGGTCGGCTGATGAGCTCCGCGCCCAGGCCGGCACATCCACGCTGGAAGAGGCATTTTTGCGATTTGCCGAAAGCGGTGCAACCGGAGGCGAGAGATGAATCCACGGCGCATATTCATATTGGCGCGCCGCATCATGCGCCAGGTGTCGCGTGATCGGCGGACGATTGGGCTATTAGTGTTCGGACCTATGCTCATGCTAACACTGGGGGCGATCCTGTTCCGCGCCAATCCGGCAGCCATTCCGTTGGGCGTGGTCAACGAAGACGAGGGACTATCTATGCCGATGGTAGGCAAGATCAGTCTCGGGGAGCGTATCGTAGAGGAATTGGTCGCCAGCGATGTCTTTGATGTGGTGACGTTGCGCCGCGATGAAATTGACGACCGGCTGCGCGATGGCACGGTTCAGGGGGTGGTCGTCTTGGCGGAGGATTTCTCCGTCGAGTTTCGCCAGAACCAGCAGGCGGTCATTGACTTGCGGCTGGAGGGCTCTAATCCGGCGCGGAGCATGGCGATCACCGCTCGCGTGAGCCAAACTGCGATGAAGGCGCTGGCAGGGCTAACCTCAATGGGTCTTGGGATGGCCGGCGTGCCCCAGGATAATGAGGGCAAGGCAAAACTGCCCGTTACTATTGAGGCGACTTATCTTTATGCTGGCGAAGAGTTCGATACGATGGACTTTATCGCGCCGGTCTACATCGGTGTTCTGGCCATGTTCTTTGTCTTTCTCCTGGCTTGCGTGTCTTTTCTGCGCGAGCGTTCACTGGGCACGATGGAGCGCCTGCTGGCCACCCCGGCCACCCG
>CAYUPJ010000331.1:0-3318 GCA_964446635.1 uncultured Anaerolineae bacterium | reverse complement strand
GGTCGGCAGACGACCAATTTTTATGTTGTTAAGGCGATTTTCGCCAATGTCCAGTGAGAAGTTTGAACAAGGCGAACTGGGCGATGCCATGGACTTCGTTGAGTGGTCGGCAACGTATGAGATGACCGCAAACTTACGACACCGACTGTCCATCCTGGGATGGGAAGAAGCGAGTCCCTCATGAACCCAATAATCGCCAGTTATTTCGATGAAACCAAATGGAACCCACATTAAAGCTTCTACTCAGTGTGCTGATACTCCTGGGGATGTTGGTGAGCCTCTGTGGGCTGATCGTCCCCGTTTTCCCCGGCCTCATCGTTATCTGGCTGCTGGCGCTGTTGTACGGCATTGTCGCTGGCTTCGGGGTGTTAGGAGCAGTGCTGTTTGTTTTCATCACTGTGCTGGCGATCCTGGGGGAGATCTCCGACAACCTGCTGATGACTAAGAAGGCTCGCCAGGAGGGCGCCAGGTGGCTCTCTATCGCCATCGCCTTCGTCGCGGGGGTAGTTTGCAGCATTGTTTTCACGCCCCTGGCCGGCATCGCTGCCGCGCTGGGGGCGCTCTTTTTGGCCGAATTTGTCGCCAGCAGGGATCACAGAAGAGCTTTTGCGGTCACCAAGGGCATGGCCATTGGTTGGGGCTGGTCGTTCGTGGCGCGCTTTGGGGTGGGGTTGATGATGATCGCGCTGTGGGCGATCTGGGCGTGGACGTGAGGCGAACGCCCCACCTATCTGCCCACCACACCACGTGCATTTCAATTTGGGGGCGAGGCCTTGAGTTGGCCGGGCCTGTCATTGCGAGGAGCGCTTTTTGCGGTTGCGAGGAACGAAGCAAAGCAATCCCCTACGCACGTTGGAGATTGCTTCGGGCGCACACACCGCGCCCTCGCAATGACATTTGCCCCAGAACTGAAATGCACCTACCACACCACGGTTCTTGACAGGTAAATGAATATATAGTATAATATTTTTGTGGAAACTACAATTCGCATCATGGGTCAGAAAATCCGCCAGTTGCGATTGGATAACCGGCTTACTCTGGAAGAAGCAGCCCAGCGAGCTGGTTGTACCCCCGGCTTTCTCTCTCAGGTGGAGAGAAGTCAAGCTGTACCCTCCATTACTATGCTATATGCCATCGCCCAAGCCCTAGGTGTGAAGGTGACTTATTTTTTCCCTACGATGGTTCATGACACCAAAGTCGTCCGAGCCGAGGAACGCGAGGTGTTTCGCTTTGAAGGTTCTCCTATCGTCTATTCACTCCTCTCGACCAGTTTCCCTGATCGAAAGCTCGAATCCCTGCTGTTGCAAATGGACCCCGTGGACGGGACCTTGCCATTTGACGAATTCCGCTCCCATCCTGGTGAAGAGTTTGTATATGTGTTGGAGGGAATCCTACGCCTGTGGATTGGCGATGCAATTTATGATCTGAACTCGGGCGATAACATCCATTTCAAATCCACAGTGAAACATCGCATGGAGAATCCGGGGGACAGCCCGGTGATGGCCTTTTGTGTCTTTACCCCACCCGTCTTCTAACGGCTGATTAGCTTGACATTGTTACATTCGTCATTGCGAGCGAAGCGAAGCAATCTCCGAACGTGCTGGGGGATTGCTTCGGCGCAAACAGCGTGCCTACTCAGAAACTTCTTTCTGTCATTGCGAGGCGGCGCTCTTCCGCCGAAGCAATCCCCATCTCGCGAATTGGGGATTGCTTCAGGCGCACACACCGCGCCTTCGCAATGACAGGATGGGCAGTGTTTCTGTCCTTTAGAATGGCGGGCTGCGTCATGGCTGCCTCGCAATGACACTTGGGCTGAAATCCAACAATGTCAAGTTAGCTACAGACTTCTGAGAATCGCAGACTGCTCAAAGATGAGGAGAAGTTGTGCAGAACCTCGGTAAACGTATTAAGGCCCTGCGCAATGAGCGAGGGCTTACCCTAGTCCAGTTAGGCCAACGAGTCGGTTTGTCGGCCAGCTATTTGTCCCAGATTGAACGGGGCGTGATTATGCCCTCCCTGACCAGACTGACGACTATTGCCAATGCCCTGGATGCGGAAGTGGGACATTTCTTCGAGGACGACGTCTCTACTCCTTGTGTCGTCAGATCGAACCAGGGCAAAAGGCTCGATAGCACGGCCGATGCCATTGTGGAGCTTTTGTCAGCGGACCTATCGGACAAGAAGATTCAGCCGTATCGTATGGTGTGTCAGCCGGGTGCCTCCAGAGTCCAACCTACCACTCATCCAGGGGAGGAATTGGGCTTTGTTCTCAAAGGCCGACTTACAGTCACTGTAGGCGAAGAGACCTTTGTATTGGAGGCCGGGGATAGCATTCATTACCAAACGCTGCAGCCTCATTCCTGGCGAAACGAAGGAAGTGCAGAATGCGTCATCGTGTGGGTGGTCTCGCCTCCCATTCCAGATGGCAATCTTGGGGGGTAGACTGCTTTATTCTGCGCATACTGAAAGGGGGGATGCTTATCGCACGAAAATATCGGGTTTTCGCTCTGATTTCAAAACACAAATAAGGAGGCAATAAATGTCTAAGAAGACGCACGTGAATTTGTTTCTGGTGCTTGCCATGCTGCTGACTATGGTGGGCACAGCAAGCGCTGCTCCGCCGGCCCAGGAGGCGCTGACTTACACGGTTAAGCTGGGGGACAACCTCTGGACCCTGGCGGAGAAGTATCTGGGGAGCGGCCCGGCCTATTGGGCCATCTTCGGCGCTACCAACGCCCAACATGAGGAAGACTCCAGCTTCGCCTACATCGAGAACCCCAACCTGATCCATCCCGGCTGGAAACTGTGGATCCCCAGCAAGGAGGAAGCCGAAAAACTGCTGGCTGCCAGGTTGGCCAAGAAGCGTGTCTTCAGGGCTACCTTCTCGCCGCCGCTCCGCGCCGATCCTGCGGTCGGCAACGACTACGTCGCTTCCTCTACGCTGCCGAACCTGTACGACTCACTGATTTTCCCCAACGCGAAAGGGGGAGTTGACCCGTGGTTGGCCGAGAAGTGGGACGTCTCTAAGGACGGTCTGACTTACACTTTCTATCTCCGCAAGGATGTCAAGTTCCACGATGGCAGCCCGTTGAAGGCCAGCGATGTCGTCTACAGCTACAATCGCCTGAAGACCATTGGTGAGGGCTATGCTTATCTGTTTACAGGCGTCGAGAGCGTGAAGGCGCTCGACGATTATACCGTCGAGATCAAGGTGTCCCAACCCAGCGCTCTGTTCTTGCCCAGCCTGGTCCGCCTGTATGTCTCCAGCGAGGCCATCGTCCGCAAGAACACCAAAGCGGAAGGCCCGTACGGCGCGGA
>CAYUPJ010000330.1:0-3339 GCA_964446635.1 uncultured Anaerolineae bacterium | reverse complement strand
TAGAGCAACCGGCACGTTTTGTGTTTCGGGGTGATGGGCATGTAACCAGGTGATAGCTCGTAGACAGAGTCTGTCCGAGGGTAACGAACGGAGAACAGGGCTAGCGAAGTGCTCATCATACAGGCGAAATAGCTTGGCTAGGTTCTGCGTCTCGCTGAGTATGTCTGGCAGGATTTCGTCTTTGTTCAGGCTGAGGTCGTGGAGGTTCTGGTGTCCTTGCCTGCGAAGTATTTCACAGACCTTGGAGATCTGTTCATGATAGGCAGAGAGCTCTGGCAGTACTGAAACCGAAGAAAGTGCCGACTTCAGGCGAGCGATTTCCATGAGCAGGTCTAGGTTGCTCTGGGTAAGGATTCCTCTCATTAGAATTGACTGAGTATCCGCTGTGTATCCGTGTAGATGTGTTCCTCGACCAAGGTGCGAAGATCCATTAGGCATTCCACGAGCGCCTGTTGGTCCTTCTCGTCTATGGATGCGAGCAGGTCCACCGTGTCAGAGGGAGATTGTGTGAAGAGCGTGGAATGGAATCTGCCTTTGTCACGTTTGGCAGTGACGAAACTCCTCACTAACTGCTGCAAGCGAGGATCTATTCCCAGCAGCATTCCCCCTTCTGCCTGCTCAGCTTGTTGGACGATCTTCTCAAAAGCCTCAAGGAATGATGCCAGTTTTTCTCGCGCCTCTGCCGTGGCCTCGGCCCTTTCTTCGTCGCCAACCCCGGACAATCTCAGCTTGGTGTGAATTGATAAGGTATTGATGGCTGCCAAAAGGTCCTGACTTCGCTGAAAGCTTTGAATCGCTAACCAGTCGGTGCTCATTTCATTACCTCCTCTCTACGCGCATTTGTCACAGATAAGATCAATCTCGCAGCCGTTCGAGTTGCTTGGTAAGCTCTTTCCACTCTTCCTCGGTTAGGCCCATGGATTGGGCACCACGGATGAATTGCATAGCTGCAGGACTGGAACCGATGGTGTCTCTAAGCTCACTGGGTATCTTTCCGGATAGGGCAAGCAGTTTATCCGGCGACACCTCCAATGCCTGGCAAATCTTCACTATCGTATCTGCTGCAGGCGAAGGCAAGCGGTCGTTCTCGATCTTGCTGATGTACGAAAAGTCTACCCCTACCTTTTCCGCCAGGTCTCGCTGGCTGATGCCTTTCGAGCGCCGAAGCTCACGCAGTGCCTGTCCAAACGTCCGTTCCATCTGCCAATTCCTCGCTTATCCGTCTTCACGCATAATTATACCACATTTTGCGTTGACTGTCAACTCAACCACCCGGGCATTTTAGCCTCTTGGCAACTTAAAAACGAACTTAGCCCCCTTACCCGACTCGCTTTGCACCCAGATTTTTCCGCCATGGGCCTCGATCACTTCCTTGCAGAGGTAGAGGCCGAGTCCCACTCCCTCGGTGCGGCGGGTGAGGGGGCTCTCCGCCCGATAGAAGCGCTCGAAAATACGTTCCTGTTCCGATTTGGGGATACCGATGCCCTCGTCGGCCACGTAGACGTAGATCCAATCGTCATCGGCCCAGCCACCTACCCGGATCAGCCCGCCGCGAGGCGAGTATTTGATGGCGTTGGAGAGCAGGTTGGTCAGCACCTGCCGCAACCGCTCTACGTCGCCCCGCGCGGCCGGAAAGTCAGGCGGGAAGTCGAGGGTAAACATGTGCTCATTCGACTGTACTCGGAATTCCTCCATTGTCTTTTCTGCCAGCCTGTCTACTCGCAGGTAGCTGAGCTCTAGCTTGAAGGCGCTGGCTTGAAGGCGCGAGGCGTCGAGGAGATTGTCTATCAGCTTGTTCAGGCGGTCGCTCTCCTCAACGATGACAGCCAGGCCCTGTCTCAGCGTATCCTCGTCCCATTGAGCATCCTCGCGGCGTAGGGTGTCGGCATAGCCCCTGATGATGGAGACTGGGCTCTTCAACTCGTGGGAAATAACGGAGACGAAGGTGGACTTCATATCCTCGGCCTCGCGGAAGCGGGTGATGTCCCGCGCGTTGGCGATGATGCTTACCAGACGGCCCTCTTTATCGTAGAGGGGCGAGTAAGTGATGCCCACAGTGACTCCTGAGCCGTCGGGGCGTTTGATGTCACCCTCCACATAGAGGCATTCCTCTGGCTCGGCTTCCGACAAGGGACACTTGGCTTCGCAGACATCATTTCCCCGGCGGTCCCTCAGGGCCAGCACACGAGAACAAGGTTGCCCCAGGGCTTCCTCGGCCGGCCAGCCTGTCATCTCCTCCAGGGCGCGGTTGAAGACCTGGATGCGGCGTTGGGGGCCCAGGATCATTACCCCATCGGCACTGTTCTGGATGATGGCGTTCAGGCGGCGCTTTTCGTGCGCCAATTGTTGGTAGAGACGGGCGTTATGGACGGCGATGGCGGCCTGGTCGGCGAAGCTGGCCAACACCTGGCGGTCGTTAGTGGAGAAGTCCCCGCCTTGGGATCGGAAGATATAGATCAGGCCGATGAGGTTGCCCTCCATGATCAGAGGCAGGGCTACCACCTGGCGCAGGCCGAGTCCGATGGCGGATGCTACTAAACCCAACTTTATCCGCAGGTCAGGGATATGCCAGCGGACCAGATCTTCACGTTCAGCAAGGGCAGGGACATCGGTCAGCAGAGGCGCGAAGAAGTGTAAGAGGCTCAGCGGCAGGCCATAGCTTGCTTGCACTTTGAGGCTACCGTCCTCTTGGCGCAAGGCGATGAGGCCCGCTTGTCCCTGCAGCATCTCCGTAGTATTCTCCAGGATCAGGCGCAGCACCGAGGGCAGGTCCAGCCGCGAGGTCATGGCCCGGCTGATTTCGAGGAGATATTCGCGCTGGCGCAGTTGATAGTTTATCATGGTTACTCCATATCTACTGTTGACTCGCTATAACCCCGCCTCCTTCTCCACCTCGCTCAGAGCCTCCTCGAAGATGGCCAGGCTCTCATCCGCAATGTCCTGGGAGATGTTGAGGGCCGGCATGAAGCGGACGGTATTGGGACCACAGCCCAGGATGAGCAGACCCTTCTGGAAGGCGCACTGGATGACCCCGTCGCGGATCTCCGGCGCTGGCTCTCTGGTCTCCTTGTCCTTCACCAGCTCGATGCCGATCATCAGCCCCTTGCCCCTTACGTCGCCCATGCTCGGATGGTCGTCCTTTATTCCCTCCAGATGATCCAGTATCCGCTGGCCCATTTGGGCTGCGTTCTCCACGAAGCTGTCCTCTATCAGCCTGATGGTCTCCAGGGCCGCTGCACAGCAGATGGGGTTTCCGCCGAAGGTGCTGGCGTGAGCCCCAGCCTCCCAGGTCATCAGCGATTTCCTGGCCACCATCGCCCCGAGGGGCATGCCAGAGGC
>CAYUPJ010000329.1:0-3379 GCA_964446635.1 uncultured Anaerolineae bacterium | reverse complement strand
TTTTTCGATTGTCAAAGTGCAGCTAGGTGGGCACCTTTTATTTTATCAAAAACACGGGAGGTCTAAACAGCCCCCCGCTTTTGCTATGTGGACTTGAGCCGCGCTCCCTTTTGACGTGCTCCGTTCTGGGTGGTATAATTTGCACAGGATTTTCTTAAGTCACCCTTGCGAAAGCTGTGAATAGCCTGGGCGATAGACAGCTTCCGGTGGACGGAGACGCTTTCGGCTTCGCAAGGGTTCTCGCTGGAGAGGCGATGTAGAGTGAGTTCGATCCGCGTTCTGCTGGTAGATGACCAGGAAATCGTTCGCCAGGGGCTGACAACCATCCTCAAGTACGCGCCAGGGATCGAGGTGGTGGGTCAAGCCGGCAATGGAGAGGAGGCGGTGGCCCTGGCCCGCGCCCTGCGGCCCGACGTGGTGCTCATGGACCTGAAGATGCCTCGGCTGGGAGGTATTCCGGCCACGCGGCGTATCTGCGCGGAGCTGCCCGACACCCAGGTGATCATCCTCACCACCTACGACACCGACGATCTGGTCTTTGAGGGGATCAAGGCTGGGGCCAAGGGCTACCTCCTCAAGGATGCTACCGGTGAGACACTGGTGGAAGCCATCCGGGGCGTGATGCGGGGTGAGTCGCAGCTTGACCCCGGCGTGGCACGCAAGGTGCTGAGCGAGTTCCAGCGGTTAGCCGTTGAGGCGCCAACCCGCCCTGTCCCCCAGTCCACGCTGGATGCGCAGGATGAGCTGATCATCGAACCCCTCACCCACCGCGAGGAGGAGGTGCTCCACCTCCTGGTCGAGGGGTTGTCCAACAAAGAGATCGGAGCACGGCTGCACCTGACCGAGGGCACAGTCAAGAATTACGTCAGCAACATCATCGCCAAGCTCCAGGCCAACGACCGCACCCACGCCGTGGTACTGGCCATCAAACGAGGACTGTTGAACCTGACTGAGTAAATAAGACATCGGAAGTCTCAAAAGGCTTCCGATGTCTGCTCTATTCCTATCTGATGATCATCACCCGATCCAACCCGGTGAGACAGCGGCTCTCCCTCTCTGTAACTACGACGATGTCCTCGATGCGAACGCCGAATTTGCCTGGCAAGTAAATCCCCGGCTCTACTGAAAAAACCATCCCTGGCTCCAGCACGGTGTTGCTTGCGCTGGTGATCCAGGGCGGTTCATGAACTTCAAGCCCCATCCCGTGACCTGTGCGGTGTACAAACCGCGGGCCGTAGCCGGCCTCTTCGATAACTTTACGAGCAGCGCGGTCCACGTCACGGGCGCATGCTCCAGCAACAGCCGCCTCGCGGCCGCGCCGGTTGGCCTCCAGCACAACCTCGAAGACGGCGCGCTCTTCCGCCGACGGCTCGCCCAGATGGACCACACGAGTCACATCCGAATGGTAGCCATCGAGGGTTGCCCCGATGTCAATGATGACCATGTCGCCGGCCTCTAGGCGCCGGTCGCTAAACTCGTGGTGAGGAAACGCGCCATTCGGTCCTGAGCCGACGATGGTAAAGTCCACCTGGTCAGCGCCCTGGCTGCGGAAGGATGTGGCGATCTGTTCAGCCACCTCGCGCTCGGTCACGCCTGGCCAGCATACGTCGGCGCCCGCCATGAGCGCGACGTCGGCCATGGCCGCGGCCCGCGCCATGATCTCAAGCTCCGCCTCTGATTTGCGCATCCGTAGCGTGGCCATTAGCTCACCCGCGGCCACCGACTTCTTTGGGCTGACTATCTCCTGCAACAGCAGCAGCGCGTCGGCGCGCATGGCATCGTCGGCGGCCAGCACGCCGCCTGGCTCGATGCCGAGCTCATCTAACGCATCAGTAAACGCCTGACGCGGACCGGCGGCGTCAGTCCAGCGAATCGGGGTCATGCTGGTATGGGCCTCTACTTGATCGGCGTTGAGCTCCGGGACAACTAGGCGCGGGTCATCACGGGTGACCAGCAAAGCGCAGGGCCGCTCATCTGCAAGCGGGGCGAAGCCGAGCAGGTAACGCATATTCGCCGTCGGAGCGATGGCAACCACATCCACCTCGGCGCGGACCATTTGTTTCTTAAGACGGCTGAGACGCTCAGCCGAAACGTTGGATAGTACCATGTCGTATCACCTCATGTAGTTTCGTACCACAGATTCTGTAAATCAGCTCCCACCGGCGGCGCTTTGGCCAGAGGCCCTGCCTCTGGCCGGCCAATGGGTACGACCCCGTTGATCTCCAATGAGAACTTGGCTGGCACGGCGAAGGCTCCTACCTCAGTCACACGCTCGTTGACCGCCCGCACGTAAGCCTTCGGTGGACCAAGGTCCCGAAAAGACAGGGTGAGAGTTGTACCGTCTATGGCTTTCATGGATTCAACGATGCGGCCTGGAAAGTCGCCCTGGCTCTCAAAGGTGGCTTCCACAATGGGAGCCGGTGGGGTCTGGCCAGGGACGCCGGCAAAGACAGTGTAGCTGAAGATGTCATCCCGCAGGTGTTCCGCCATGGCCAGGTTGTCGCTGAACACAGCGAAGACATCGTCGCTTCCATTGCCTTGGAAATCACTGCGGACGAAGAGCGCAGTACCACCGCCATGAACAGTGTAGCGAACCTTAACAAACCAGGCCAGAGTCGTAATTTGTCCATTCGTGGTCAGCACGACCCAACGCATCGGGCCGGCCATGGCCAGTGCCTTGTACTCAATGCTTGCCATGCCCCCTCCCAGACCAGACTACAGGCGCTCTCCACCAGCGAAGACGATCTCTTCCTGGGCCAGATAATCGGCTGCGAAGGCGGCAGCAGCATAGATGTCATCCGGCGTAAGATGCGGATGATCAGCCAAAATCTCGTCAATCATCATCCCTCCGGCCAGTTTGCGCAGGATATGCTCGACGGTAATGCGTGTGCCTTTGATCACCGGTTTCCCGAACATGATGGCCGGGTTGATCTCAATACGATCGTGATTCATCAGTCACCTCCTTGCCATTCAAACATCGTGTGCATATTATACCATGCCGCACACACTCAAGAAATGGCCAGCTGCCTCCTCCCCCAGGCGGCGCAGCGCCTCCTCTCCTGATACTACCCCCTCCACCTGCCAGGTGGGATCATGCCCGATCAAGGCAAGGGACATCAGCTCTCGATGATCAAGGTTGTCTTCGACCAGCAGGATTCTCATGGCTACCTCCTTCAAGACCCTAACGGTTTCCGAAAACCCTTAGGGTCTGTGCTCCGTGGGCAGACTATTAAGGACCAGCCAGTAGAACTTCAGCTCTTTGATCGCCTTAACGAACTGCTCGAAGTCCACCGGCTTGACAATGTAACTGTTGGCCCCATAATGGTAGCTTTCCACCATCTCCCTCTCGTCCGCTGAGGTGGTGAGCATCACCACGGGG
>CAYUPJ010000328.1:0-3388 GCA_964446635.1 uncultured Anaerolineae bacterium | reverse complement strand
ACTTCGATGGGCTCGTGGAGCAAGAGACCATCGCGGGTGTGGAAGGCGGCCCAGTAGTTCCAAAGAAAAAGCGCCTGGTTTCTAGGCGCTTTTTGGCTCGACGATGTTAGATTCGACCCGTGACGAGCACGACGAGGATTCTGGCACGGGTACGCGGAACGATGGCCCTGGCCCGGTTTTTCAGGCCAATAAGTGGGGCGAACTCTCCTCAATGTACGGTTTCAACTCTAGCAGAGCATCCTTGAACGCGGCTACCGCCTGGTCCACATCGGCCTCGGTCATCACCGTGGACGGGTTGAACAACTCTCGCCGAGCAGCGAAAATGCCTCGATTTAGCAGGGCCAGGTGCAACAGCCGTTTCAATTCTGCGTCCGCCGACGCCGCGTCGCGATAGTTGCGCACCGGCCCGGCCACAAAGTGGACGTTGAGCAACGAGCCCAGCCCAGTTACCTGCCCCCGGATGTCGGCTTCTTCGAAGGCGGCACGGAACCCATCGGCCAGGCGGTTACCCAGCGCATTGCAATGGGCGATGCGCTCGCGGGTCAGGGCCTGTATGGCCGCTACCCCGGCGGCCATCGTCAGTGGGTTGCCGTTGAACGTTCCCGACTGACTCATCCCACCCTCCAGCGGCGAGAACAGACGCATGATCTCCCGCCGCCCGCCGAAGGCGCCCACCGGCAGCCCCCCACCGATGATCTTGGCCAAGGCGGTCAGGTCGGGTGCTATCTCGTAGATGGCTTGGGCCCCACCCCAATCCAGGCGGAAGGTCATTACCTCGTCGCAGATGAGCAGCACGTCGTTCTCCGACGTCACCTGACGCAGATAGGCCAGGTACTCCCGCTCGGCGGGGATCGCTCCGGCCACGCCCATCACCGGCTCGACTAGCACGGCGGCAATCTCGTCGCGCCGCTGATGAATCAAGTCGCCCACCGCCTCCCGATCATTGAACGGCACCACGATCACATCGCCCAGCACACCGGAGGGGATGCCGAGGCTGTCGGGAATGGAGTGGGGACGGCTGGCCGATCCGGCCCGGTCAAGGGCCGGATGCACACTGATCTCCACCGCATCGTGGGTGCCGTGGTAACCGCCCTCCATCTTCACCAGCTTATCCTTGCCGGTAAAGGCCCGTGCCGCCCGCACGGCGTTCATCGTCGCCTCGGTGCCTGAGTTGCAGAAGCGGATCTGATCCACCGAGGCCACCCGCCCGGCTATCAGCTCGGCCAACTGGCGCTGGTTCTCGGTGCAGGCCGCGTAGGCGGTGCCCAGGGCTGCCTGGCGAGCGATGGCTTCGACCACCGGCGGGAAGGCGTGGCCGTGGATCAGCGAGGTGTAGTTGTTGAGAAAATCAATGTACTCGTTGCCATCCACATCGTACAGGCGACAGCCCTGGCCGCGCTCCATGTACAACGGGTACGGCGTGAAAAAGGTGACGGTGCGCGTGTCGCCGCCGGGCAGATAGCGTTGCGCCGCCGCGTGCAGTTCGGCGGAGCGAGGCGTGCGGCGACGATAGGTGGATTCGATGATGTCTCGAATCTCAGATGCTTTACTGTAGCGTTCTGGCATATATCTTCTCCTTTTGAAGATAATGCTCTATCCTGTCCAGCCCTTCCGCTATGTTTTCCAGGGAGTTGGCATACGAGAACCTGAGGTATCCTTCGCCATTGTCCCCAAAATCAATGCCAGGGGTCACGCCCACGTGAGCCTTTTCCAGGATGTCGAAGGCCAGTTGGTAGGAGTCTGGCGAGATGTGCCTGGCGTTGGCAAATACGTAAAAGGCTCCTGTGGGTTCAACGGTGATGCCCAAGCCCATCTCCTTCAGGCGTTTGACCATGTATTGCCTGCGCTCATTATAAATTCGCTTCATGCGGGCCACATCTTCCCCTGCTTTCTCCAGAGCGGCAATTCCTGCGATTTGAACCACGGAGTTGGCGGAGATAAAGAAGTTCTGCTGCATCTTCTGGATGGGGCGCACGAAGGGCTTGGGCGCAATGAGATAGCCAAGTCTGAGCCCGGTCATGGCATAGAGCTTTGAAAAACCGTTGAGCACAAAGGCGCTGTCCGTGAATTCCAAGATCGAGTGTTCTTTCCCCTCGTAAACCAGGCCATGATAGATCTCGTCGGAGATGATGTACGGCGAGAACTCGGCAATGGCCCTCATGCGGCTTTCCGACAGAAGGTTGCCGGTTGGATTGGAAGGGGAGTTGATGAAGATGCCCTTGGTCTTCCTGGTGATTTTTTCTTGAATGGCTCCTGGACGGTACTGAAAGCCGTCTTCTTCGTACACTGGCACGGTCACAGGGACGCCCTGCACGAATTTGATGACGTTGGGATAGCAGGCGTAGTGGGGGTCGGAGATGATTACCTCGTCACCTTGCTCTAAGAGCGCCGAGAACAGAAGAAGCATGGCGGGCGAAGTTCCCGAAGTGATCACCACCTGGTCGGGATGCACCGATACGTTGTATCTCCCCCAGTGGTACTCACAGATGGCTTCTCTGAGCCTTAAGTCGCCCAGGCTGTGAGTGTAATGGGTGTATCCCTCTTCCAGGGCCTTACGCGCCGCTTCTTTGACGCACTCTGGGGTGTCGAAGTCGGGCTCCCCCACCTCCAGATGGATGATGTTGATGCCCTCCTGTTCCATGGCGCAGGCTCTATCAAGAACATCCATGACGATGAAGGATTTCATCTCTTCTGCTCGTTTGGCAATCATTTTGTACGCTCCTTTTTCTATTTGGGCCTGCGGCCCCTTGCTACCATAACCGAGACAGCACCAAGGCTGACATAGACAAGGCCAGCGGCCACGATCAAGAACTTGGGCACGGCGCACCACCGAGCTACCGCAGGCCATAATTCCTGCTGAGACCTGAGCAGAACCCGGATGAGGGCGTAGTTCTCCACGGCATCTAACAGGGCAGCGCCAAACTGCGTCCAGGCCAGCAGCACTCCCACCGAGGAGAGAAACTCGATCCGTCGTGAGAGGCGGCGAGCCACCAACACACAGCCCAGGGAGATACAGCTTGAGTAGGCGACCATGAAGAGGTAATCCAGGCCGAGATTCAGGCCGGCGTAGACCTGGCCGGTCTGCCCCCACGACTCGACCATGCCCCGAGCCACGGAGAGCTTGCCCGCCAGCTCGAAGGAAACGATGCCCGATGGCGCGACCTCGGTGTTCAGGGGGCGGCCAAGGACGTTCAGGCCCACCATGACGACAAGCGTGAGGGCAAGAAGCGCTACGAACGCGCGCTTTTGCCCAGAAGGGGAAAGCCAATCGAAAGGATGTCGGATTGCCATTGTTCACACTCCTTTTCGCGGGGTGGGGATTGCTTCGCCTTCGGCTACTCAGAAACTTGTCTCTGTCATTGCGAGGCGGCGCTCTTCCGCCGAAGCA
>CAYUPJ010000327.1:0-3390 GCA_964446635.1 uncultured Anaerolineae bacterium | reverse complement strand
GTTTCCTTGATGTCCCAGCTCCAATAGTTGCCCCAGGCAACCTGAGCCCAGATGGCCCCTGTGATGATGGCCAGGCTCATCCAGGGGTAACCGAAGGCAACGGCGCGGTAGTGGTAGGCATCAATCTCCTGAGGAGATGGCAACCGGTCAGCCAGATCAGAACGCATCTCCCTGATCAGATACATGAGCCCTGCACCGCAGGAAGCAGTGAAACCGCCGTAACCCATAGCTGCCGTGATGGTGTGAAGCTGTAACCAGACGCTCCGCAGGGCAGGCAACAGCGGCTGCGCTGCCTTGGCTGACGTCGGTATGAGAAATTGTGCGTAAGTGCCGATGAGACAGGCGATGGGAAGAATGAAAGCTCCCTCCGCTCTGGTGACCATCGTTCGCTCTAAGAGGAGATAGACAAAGACAATGCCCCAGAGGAAAACCAGGGCGAACTCGTAGGTGTTGGCCAGAGGCCAGTGGCCCGCTCGGAGGGTGCGCACGGCCAAACTCAGAGTCAACCCCACCAGACCAACGGCGCTCATGCCCGTCGCCACCCACTCGATCCCCCTGCTGGGTCTCAAAAGGTAAACAATGTAGGCGATGGCCGAGATGAGGAAGCACAGATAAGCGATGTTGAAAAAGTCCGATTCGTTAAGATTCATCTCTCGATCCCCCCAACTATGGCGGCCAATTCTCTCTCGAAGCCAACCTTGTCCCCCACCGTCAGACCTGCCAGACGGATTTCATCCCTCGTAACCTTGGCCCATATCCGGCGGTGCGGGAAGTAGAGGGACACGATTAGCCCGACTACGACCAAGAAGGCAGCCGCGATAGCCAGCTTGAAACCAGGGTCGCTGACCACCTGTAGGACGACGTAGCGGTCGAGGGTGAACTCAAACCTGGCTTCTTCTAGCTCGACTGTTTCTCCATCATAGACGAAGCCGGCAGAGACAATCTGATCGCCACGAGTCGCTTGGACGAACAGCGATGGCCCTTCGTAGTAGAAGACCACGTGCAGAGCGAGATCAAGGGAAGGGACGAGTAGATCCCATCCCTCTCCCTCCCTGGCGAAGTTTAGAACAACCTCGCCTTGGCTGGCCTCTTCACCGATGACCTGTAGAGACAAGGGCTCCCCTAGTGCATCTTGAGCCCAAATCCTGGCCGCTGGCCCGTAGGAGGAAAGGTAGAAACCTACGCCCCGATAGGACAAAGGATCGTTAACGCGGACAATCTTACTAGCGACTTCGGAACCGCCTTGGAAAACAGTCAGGCGAGCCCGATAGTCTTTTGGTAAGCCGCTGGGATAGCGCTCCACCTCGAAGCCATCGTTGCGAACCTGGAAGTCGTTGCCGCGTCCCACCTGGTAAAGCTCGCCAGGCCCGAGGGCCACCGCCCGCTCCCTCCAGCCCCAACCCTGGCTCCAGACGAAGCCCAAGACAATCAAGACCGCGCCGAGGTGGGTAATTAGTGTCCCCAGCCTGGCCCAACGATCGCGATCAGCATAGAGGTAGGCCGCTACTTCCCGCTCCTCGGCCAGCACCCGGTAGTGGTGTCGAGCTAGACCCCCCCGAACCGCATCCTCGGCGACTTCGGCTTCCTGCTGAGTCAAGGCCAGTGAAGCACGGCAAGCGATCCTCTCGTAGAACGCATCGGGCATCACTAGCTTTGGCCTGGCACTGATCGCCTGCCAGGTGGCCTTGAAGCGCCTGATGGTGCAGACGAGGGTATTGATGATTAGAGTTGCTATGAGCAGGGCAAAAGTAGGGGAACGGTAGACGTTGAATAGGCCCAGGGTTTCATAGAACCCGGCCAGAGCGCCGTATTTCTCGTGGGCCATAGCCAGCCATCGGGCGCTGGCCTGGGGGTCGCCAGCAACCTCAGGGGCCAACTGGGGAAACAACGTGCCCAGAAGGGAGACGACGGCTATGGCAATGAGCAGGATCACCGCCAGCTTCAGCGAGCTAAAGAAGCGCCATAACCTTCCCCACATCTTGCCCGGCAACAATTTCACTCGAGCCATTCCTCACCTCAGAAGGCCGAAGCCGACCTTGGAAGACCCTAAGGGTTTCAGAAACCCTTAGGGTCTGCACTGCCGGCAAATCATCCCCCCACTTCACTCGAAAATCCAACGATCGGTGTCGCGGGGGTAGAAAAGGATTTCGTCGTCATTGAAAAAGATGGGTATCTCATAGGCGGCGGTCTCCGGCGAGTCGGAGCCGTGCACCAGATTGCGGCCGGTCTCCAGGGCGAAGTCGGCGCGAATGGTGCCTGGCGCAGCCTGGGTGGGGTTGGTGGCTCCCATGGTCCGCCGCACGACTTCGATGATATCTCTCCCCTCCAACACCATCACCACCACAGGGCCAGAGGTGATGTACTGAAGAAGTGTTTCGTAGAAGTGCTTGCCCTCATGGACGGCGTAGAGCTGCTGGGCCAGTTCCAGCGGCATTTGTATCAGCTTCAGGGCTGCGATGCGTAGCCCCCTGCACTCGAAGCGGTTGATGATCGCCCCGGCCAGCCCCCGCTGCACTCCATCGGGCTTGATGATGACGAGAGTTCGCTCCACAAGCTCCTCCTTTGTTGGTAAATTGGTACACTGGTACATTGGGAAACTGGTACATTGGTCTCATTCACCAATTTACCAATCTACCAGTTTTGCTCAAAATGTCAATTAGAAGTTCCTCACACGAGCCCGTGCAAGGCTTTGAGTTGATCAATCAGGCCGCTAACATCCTGTTCCGAGCGGGGAGCAGGGCCGAGAGGATCATCGATCTCCTTTTCACCCAGCAGCACGTGGAAAGTGTCCAGCACAGCGTAGGGCAGCACTTCGAGCTGGTAACCCCCCTCCAGGGTGAAGACGAGCCTGCCCTGGCAGAACTCATCGGCCATGGTTTTCAGTGTTCGGGCCAGATGGGCGTATCCCGTTATTGAAAGCAACATCCCGGCCAGGGGATCGGCCCAGTGGGCATCGTAGCCGGCCGAAACCAGGATGAACTGGGGACGGTAACGCTCGGCCAAGGGATAGAGGAACTCGTCGAAGATGTGTGCAAAGCCCTTATCGCCAACGTCTGCCGGCAGCGGGACATTAGCCGTGTAGCCCTCTCCCTCTCCCCTGCCAATTTCCCGCCAGTGCCCCGTGCCGGGATAGTGGGGGTACTGATGGGTGGAGAAGAAAAGGACGCAGGATTCATCGTAGAAGGCATCCTGGGTGCCGTTGCCGTGGTGGACGTCGAAATCAACGATGAGCACCCGTTCCAACCCTTTCTCCTCCAGAGCGTAGCGGGCGGCCACGGCCACGTTGTTGAAGAGGCAGAAGCCCATGCCTCGTGACTTCACAGCGTGATGGCCCGGCGGCCTCACCAGGGCGAAGGCATTGTCCACCTTCCCTTCCAGCACCGCCTCCAC
>CAYUPJ010000326.1:0-3393 GCA_964446635.1 uncultured Anaerolineae bacterium | reverse complement strand
TTATCTTTTGACTGAACAACTCCGTTCGGTAACATTTTCATTTGACTTGACAGGGCTCCTAACAATTCCTCCTCGACTCGTTACTTGTAAGCTCTTGCATAATCGCCACTTTGCACTATAATCAGAGAGCGTTGCGGAATTCGTAGTTTAGCCCCTTGTGGGCGTTGTGCGGGCTTCTTTTAGGCGCAAAAACGGCCACAAGGGCCTATACTACGGCAATTCTGCAACGCTCTAAATCAGGACTTGAGAATGTAGGAGCCGGAGTGCAGGTGCAAGCCTGCGGACTTGCGTCCGCACTCCAGTGAATGGGACACCATCAAGAGGTGAAGCGAGATGAGACAGGGGATAACCATCGTTGGCCTGGGGCCGGGCGATCCAAAGCAATTAACGTTGGAGGCGCAGCAAGTCTTGCAGGAGGCCAGAGAAGCCTATCTGCGCACCTGTCACCATCCTACGGTCGCTTCCTTGCCCCCGGGCCCATCTCTCCACTCCTTTGATCACCTCTACGAGGAAAAAGAATCCTTTGCCGAGATCTACGATGAGATAGCTCGCCGCATCGTGGAGCTGGGACAGCGACCCGAAGGTGTGGTCTATGCCGTGCCGGGCCATCCGCTGGTGGGCGAAGACTCGGTGCAACGCATCCTGGCTTTGGCCAGGCAGCAGGGGATAGGCGTGCGTGTGGTGGGGGGACTGAGCTTCATCGAACCGGTCCTCACCTGCCTGGGCCAAGATGCGCTGGCTGGATTGCAAATAGTGGACGCCACTGAACTGGCTGCTCTCTACCATCCTTGCTTGAACCCTGACCTGCCAGCTCTAATCGGCCAGTTGTACGACCAGCAACTGGCCAGCGATGTCAAGCTCACCCTGATGAACCTCTATCCCGATGAGCATCCGGTGACGCTGGTGCGCGGAGCGAGCACGGACCAGGCGCAGGTCTGGAAAGTGCCGCTCTATGAACTGGATCGCCAGCCCGATCTAGATCACCTGACTTCTCTGTTTGTGCCGCCTTTGCCTCGGCCCAGTTCGCTGGAGACTTTTCAAGACACCATCGCCGGCCTGCGTGCCCCTGGGGGTTGTCCCTGGGATCGGGAGCAGACTCATCAGTCATTGCGGCCTCATCTACTGGAGGAGACGTATGAGGCGCTGGCGGCTCTGGATGCTGACGACATGGATGCCTTGCGGGAGGAACTGGGAGACCTGCTTTTGCAGATCGTTCTGCAGGCCCAGATCGCTGTCGAAACGGGGGAGTTTAGCCTGGCCCAGGTTATCGAGAAGATTGACGCCAAGATCAAACGCCGTCACCCTCACGTCTTCGGCGATGTCGCTGTGGCCGATGTAGGGGAGGTGTTGCACAACTGGGAGGAGATCAAGCGGGAGGAGAAGGGAGAGCACTCGGTGCTGGGTGGAGTGTCGAGGGCGCTGCCGGCCCTGGCCCGCGCTCAGGCCATACAGAAGCGGGTGGCGCGGGTGGGCTTCGACTGGCCGGAGGTCGAGGGGGTGGTAGCCAAGATAGCGGAGGAGGTAGTGGAGCTGAGGGAGGCAAAAGGGAGCCAGGAGCGAGAGGAGGAGTTGGGCGATCTCCTCTTCTCAGTGGTCAACCTGGCCCGCTGGCTAGACGTGGATGCCGAAAGTGCCCTGCGGCAGGCTTGCGAGCGGTTTATCCAGCGCTTTTCTGGAATGGAAGACCTCTGTCGGGAGCGGAGGGTGAGCTTAGGCGATTTGAGTCTGGCCGAACAGGATGAGCTGTGGGAGGAGGTGAAAGTCCGAAGTCCCACGTCCTAAGTCCGAGGTCAAAAACAAAAGTCCAAGGCCGTTCACTTAGGACCTCGGACCTTGGACTCAGGACTGCCTAGTCGGGGCGGGCGGACTTGAACCGCCGACCTCACGGTCCCGAACCGTGCGCGCTAACCGGTCTGCGCTACGCCCCGCCTTGAGTCATATTATAGCCGTTGTTGCTATATTGCCAAATCAGGGTAAACCGAGGACTTGGCAATTTCCTCTTAACGAAGAACAACCAACCCGCGGTTATTACGGCGACGCCACGCACGGAGAAATGTTTCTAATCCCAATCGCCGCTCCGCGCCGATGGCAGGGTCAACTACGATAACTTGTCCTTGCTCGATGCCGCAAACGACGACGGCATGACCGCCCGTCACGCCGTGCACAGGATCATCAACGGCAATACTAACAATCATCGGCACACCGTGCTGCAACCACTCGCTCAACATTTCAAACGTTGCTTCGGGGAGGAACAGGGCGTTGAATCCCAATGACCGCACAGCGCTGGCTGCGTCAGACAGGGTTGCGCCAGAAGGGTCGGTGCTACACGCACGCGCTAAATCGTTCTCTGGATAGTCGGCACCCAACGCTGCCAGCACCACACGAAGACATGTCGCTACACAAGCATAGGGCCGGCTCTGCCGAAATGGTGTTAACTCAACCTTCACGGGACCGCTCCCGCATCGTCTGCGCCGAGTCGGACTCGTCCGGCAGTAACTCCCCTCGCAAAGAGTATGTCAGCCCCCCCAGTTGCTTTGGGCGATAGGACAACAGGATAGGCACCCGCCACCGTTCCCCCACCCGTTCAGGCTGCCCAACCGCCGTCGCGTCGCCCACCTGGTCAAATACATAAGTTGCCGCGCGGTCAGCAATTTCGATAGCATCCAGCTCAGCGGGCACGATGCGGATAAAGGAGCGTGTCAGCATGATGATAACCTCTTGCCCTTCCTTCACCCCCCATCGCTCGACTAGTTCCTTGGGCAACTGCAGCCCGTTGGCGCCAACTCGCTGCCTCACTTGTGTCATAGCGTTCCCTCTTTTTTGGTATAGTCATATTATAGCCGTTTTTGCTATATTGACAAGTGGAGGTTACCGTGCCCATTTCGGCTCTCGGCCTGCTGTTCTTCAGTGCTATCCTGCACGCATCCTATCACCTTTTCTACAAGCGTAGCCTGGACAAGCAGGTTTTCGTCTGGTGGCTGCTCCTGGTGTCTATCGTGGCCTATTCCCCTTTCGTAGTGACCAGGCCATTGCATATTCCTTCCCTGGGCTGGGCCTGTATGCTGGCCAGCAGCGTGGCCGAAATCGCCTATTTTGTGTCCATGGGCAAGGCATATCAAAGCGGAGACCTGTCGGTGGCCTATCCCCTGGCCAGGGGATCAGCACCCCTCTTCATCACTCTCTGGGCTACGCTGTTCCTCAAGGAACGATTGACGGCCTTGGGGCTAGCGGGCATCCTGCTGATCGCCGGGGGGCTCTATTTTGTCAATGCGCGCTCGGCGGGGGATTTGTGGGAACCCTTTCACCAACTGGGGAATCCCCTATCTCGTTGGGCTCTCGTTACCGGCTTCTGCATCTCCCTCTATTCGACCATTGATAAGGTAGGGATAAAGT
>CAYUPJ010000325.1:0-3395 GCA_964446635.1 uncultured Anaerolineae bacterium | reverse complement strand
TACCCAGTGTACCACAAATCGGGCTTGCAGGGAAGTCTCTCCGACAGGCTGCTAGTGTATTTGGACTTAAGGTTCTGGGTTGACATGGCCGACGAAAGAGATGCTGCTCACAAGCATCTGAAGGACATACTGCTAAATGCAGTTTCAAAAGGGCAACTCCTTTGTCCATTGAGTGGCGCTCTGCTGCGTGAAATGTGCAAACGCCCACACGCTCGTCAACGCATTTCGGTCGCCCAACTAGCAGAAAGACTCAGTCAAAAAGCTTGTTTGAAACCACTACTGGATTTGTTGTTCGCCGAGGTCACACACGTATTTGACAGCCTTGTAGCGAATGACTACCAACCATCTCTGATGCCAAGAAGCAAAGCCTACTATCACGTACTTGAGTTTGCTTATCCTCTCGTGCTTAAGACAGAAGACACACCGTTGCGGGGAGCCAAGGGATCTGCGATGGCAAGCTGGTTATTGTCCAACATCGATATGCCTCTCTATGAGCTGCTTGACTACATAACGCCTTCTTGGCAAGACAAGCTACGTAGCATGATTTAGGAATACGCTAAGCGAACAATAACCAGAATGAAGACAACCCGAGAATCGGTTGGCTCACCTCAGGAGATGCAACGCATTGAGTGGGAAGAGACCAAGCGTTGGATGGCCGAGATCCTCTTTGACCAACTGAACATGGTTAGAGAATATCATGGAGCGTCATTCCCAAGTCAGTCCACCCTCAAAACTATCGTCACTAGTATGCTTCGCACAGGATTGCTCGAGTCATGTCCAACCATGTTGATTGGAGCGCAAATCTGTGCCAGTATTCGATGGGATTCAAAGCCATTCGATAGCAAAGACGTGTTCGATATTGAACATGCAAGGGCGCCCCTCCCCTACATAGACTGTATTGCCCTCGACAAATACTATCGCCACCTGACCAAAGATGTGCTGAAGCTCCACAAGGAGTACCAGACACAGATTACTAGCGACATTGATGAGCTGATTGCGTGGGTGGAATCCACGAGTAGCACAAGCACATCGGATAGCTCTGCAGATCTATGAATCTTTGGAACTTAGCCTGTTTTCGACACCTGATTCCGGCACAAGGCAGCGTAACGAACGCAATCCCTCATATCACTACAATCCCAACGAACTATACGATTACCTGGTGCGGCGACTGTGCAAAAACCTGCTTCATAAAGACGATCAATACCGTATCTACTTCGCCAAACGCGGGAAATCAGACAGAACGGCGGCGCTAAGGACAGCCTTGGAGACAGCTCGACATAGATTCTGTATGCAGTGGGGAATCACCACTACCGCGCCGATCAATGTCGTCCCCAGCACGCCACCAGCCTGTATTGGATTGCAGGCCGCGGACTATTTCCTTTGGGGCCTGCAACGGTTATATGAGCGCCGCGAAGACCGATATGTGGAGCTGCTTTGGCCAGCGTTCAGGGTGGTGAATGACTTGGATGATGCACGTGAAGCCAAGTATGGGGTCTACTACTCACAAAAAAAGCCGCTAACCCTAGCGGCTTTAGAGAACGTGCCGGGGATATAGGATCGCTGGGCCGCAACCCAACGATCACACGGCCTGGAGCCGAATTTCGTCCCCAGCACCAATATTATACCATATTTTCTTGCATGTGTAAAGAGTCAATTTTTCACACCATTGACGAAATCAGACAACAACCTTCCCCCCGAACTTCAACCCATTGCCTCCCCCCTCGACGCCCAGCCTCCTGCACTCCAAGAGGCTTTACAATCCCTGCTACCCACCGCCATGCACAAGGCTGGCAAGTTTGAGCTTTTGAACCTTGCGGGCGGCTTGCCAGCGCAGCGCACGCTGCTCGTCACGGCCATCTCCCGCTGTCAAAAGACAACCCATCCCAAAAAACCAGCGATCAAACTGCCCACGATGGAGCTGACGAAGTTGACCAAATCGTTGTTCAGCCAGCGCCAGCAGCAGGACGCGGAAGGGGCGGAAATACGTCAGCAGGCGGCGCAGCGTCCTGCCAACCTCTATGGGTTTGGCAGCCTCTTGAGCGAGACCGCGCATGTGTCTGCCGCCGAACATCAAGGTGTGCTCTCCAGTCTTTCGATGAATCAGATGTGCATTTGCTATGTAGCATTTTTGGCGCTATAATCTTTGTGAGGTGGACAGCTATGGACAAGAACACTGGTCAGGTGACATTGCAGTTGAGTATTGGCTTCGAGCAGGTGCTGTCTTTAGTTGACCAGCTTGGGCCAGCCGAGCGTCTCCTGGTCTACCGGCATCTAGATCAGAACTGGGCAGAGCAGTTCGAGGCCCTTCTGGACCGGATCCAGGCCCGCGTACCGTCCGAGATCTCGGAAGCCGAGGTGCTCCACGACGTGGCTGAGGCGGTTCGGGAAGTGCGAGCCTCGTCTACTTGGGCGTAGTGAGGTGTCTGGCGTGCTCAGGATCGTCGTGGATACCAACATTCTCGTCAGCGCGGCCTTGAGCGCGGCGGTAATCCAGATACACTACTCCGCCGCATATTCGGGACTTCGTTGGGCAGTTCTCGCGCCAGGCCATACTCGTGCCAGGTACATCAGTCTCCGGCGTTGTGGTGGCTGATCCCAAAGACGACATGTTTATCTCCTGCGCAGTGGAGGGACGGGCGCGCTACATTATCAGCGGCGATCATCATTTACAGGAATTGCGTCGCTACGGACGTATCCGCATCAGAACCGTAGCGCGGTTTCTGCGCACGCTGGAACGGCTTGAACGCTGGCGATCATTGCCAGAGCAGTACAAGTAGTATCGCTTACGCTCATGCGCTGTACTCCTCACCTGCCTAAATCCTCCCGCGATTCTCCTTCCAACTGAGAGTAGTAAATCTCCGCGTAAATGGGGCTTTCGTCCAGCAGTTCCTCGTGCGTGCCCCGGGCTATGCAAAGCCAATCTCAGGGCAGCTTCGCTCTACGGTCAAAGGGACGGCGATGACCGACCTCTGGTCTATGTAGAGATCGAGAGATTGGCACCTATTCGCTCCAGACTGGTGAATCCCAGGGTGGCCACCCAAGCTGAAGTGGAAGTTATCGCTGCCTGACCAGGCGATTGCGACCATTCAAGCGAAAGGCCACGAAACACGCGAAATGCTTTCGTGGCCTTCGTTTCTTACACGCCCTGCACGACCACTCTCCAGATGGCAAGACGCTGACTTGAAAAAAGACGGAAGGTGTAGTACAATAATGACATGAGCAGCCACGAAGAGCTTTCGTGACCTTCACGTCGTTTCGCGGATTTCGTGGTTCAAAGGTTCATGGGTTATGCAGATGCACAGGAATGCTAGATTGTTTCAACACTTTGACACATCGCAGTTGTTCACAGTGGAGGTAGGCTGACAATGCTGGCCGAACTACAACGCTGTTTCCGA
>CAYUPJ010000324.1:0-3478 GCA_964446635.1 uncultured Anaerolineae bacterium | reverse complement strand
ATGCTCCTGGTGGCTATCGTAGTAAACGCCTTGCGGCGGGGCGACGAGGTGGTGGAGGCAGCCGAAGCACGGGCCTTTCGGCCCGATGGCCCCCGTCGGGAGTCTCTGCCCCTCGGCCGGGCTGACCTAGCCCTGGTCGCCGTCCTGATCGCCCTGGGTGCGGGCCTTCTGGCCTGGCCCTGACAACATAGGAACTCTCGCAGCCTTCTAGACCAGGCTGAGCAGTTACAGGCTGTTTGCCCCAACCCGACGGTTAACTCCGGGGGTTGGGGCGTTTGTTTGATTGGTGTGTCATTCATCGTCTCCCTGAGGGAGGAGTCGGACGCAAGTCCGCCCTGTAAGCAGGCTCGCGCCTGCACTCCCCTCAGAACCGAGGTGGGGAAGAGCGAAAATTTTAAGGTTTTTGTACTTGACAAACCGAGTGAACTTTGGTATACTACCAAGCGTAGTTAGAATACTAATTCCTACGTTATAATACTAACGCCTAAAATGGAGAAACGTGAGCAACGATCCCATTGATAGATTGGTGAAAATCGGCTTCTCGGAATATGAATCTAAGGCCTACGTAGCTCTGCTCAGGGAGAGCCCCGCCACGGGATACCAACTGTCCAAGCTCTCTGGCGTTCCCCGTTCCATGATCTACGAAGTGCTGGGCAAGCTCACCGCCCGTGGTGCGGCCATGACGCTGCGAACCGGCGGGGCCACCAAGTACGCGCCGGTTCCAGCAGCCGAGTTCCTTGATCAGCTCCACCGTGAACACGAAGAACTCATCGGCTCGCTCAAGGACGATTTGGCTGCCCTCACCTTAGCCCCGGACTTAGAATACGTCTGGCACATTGAAGGCCACGACAACATCATGGCTAAGGCGATGGAGATGATCGGCCAGGCCAAGAACCGAGTCTGCCTGGCCCTCTTGCCGGCCACGTTCCCGACTTTGCGGCCCATGCTGGAGGGAGCCATCCAGCGGGGAGTGCGGGTGATGATCTACACCACGTACAATCTCGATCTGCCGGGTGGTCAGGTGGTCGTCGCCCGTGTGTCCGAGGAGACCCTCGGCCAAGCCGTGGGGCTGGGATTGATCCTGGTCATTGACGGGGAGGAAGTGTTGATTGGCGAATGGCTGACGGCGACTCAGGCGCGAGCTTCCTGGACTAGCAGTCCTCTCCTCGTCTTTATCGCCGAACATCACCTGCGAACAGACCCGTATCTACCCCAAATCCTGGCTCTGTTGGGGGATCGAGCATTGGAGGTTATCCAAGAGGAGGATCGCGAGCTGTTCGCCCGTGCCCTGGAGAGTCACATCAGCAGCTAGCTGAGTTTATCATTCTTTGAAGGAGGCGTGTATGTCTGAGAAAATTGCTTTGATGACCAAAGGACTAGCGAAATCCTACGGCAGAGTTCGGGCGCTGCGCGGCGTGGACCTGGAAGTGCGGCGCGGCGAGATCTGTGGCTATCTCGGCCCAAACGGCGCCGGCAAGACCACCACCATCCGTTGCCTGCTGGACCTGATCCGCCCCGATGGCGGCACCGTACGAGTGCTGGGCATAGACCCCCAGGCCGACCCGGTGGCAGTTCGTGCCCGCACTGGCTACTTGCCAGGCGAGCTGCAACTGGACTCCAATGTGACCGTTGAAGGCGCGCTGCGCTACTTCAATGCCTTGCGCGGGAACAAGGCAGATTGGGGCTTCGTGCACCAGCTCGTTGAGCGTCTCCAACTTGATCTCAAGCCCCCGATCAAGAACCTATCGCATGGCAACAAGCAGAAGGTCGGTATGGTGCAGGCTCTGATGCACCGTCCGGAACTGCTTTTGCTGGACGAGCCTACGCTCGGCCTGGACCCGCTGATGCAGCAGGAGGTTTACCGCCTGCTCAGGGAGGCCCAGGCCGACGGGGCCACGGTCTTCTTCTCCTCCCACATCATCAGCGAGGTGGAGACCCTGGCTGAGCGCGTGGCGATCATTCGCCAGGGCGTCATCGTGGAGGAAGCCGAACCAAGTCAGCTTGTCAGCATGGCCATACGCCGCGTGTGGATTCGCTTCAAAGAAGCGGTTGACCCCACGCCGTTGACCCAGGTCGAAGGCGTCACCCTGCTCTCGAAGAGCAACAGTATCGCCGTTCACCTGCAAGTGGAGGGCGAGGTGGATGGCCTCATCAAGGCCTTGGCCGCTTTCCCGGTCAGTGACTTTGAGATCGAGCGTCCATCGCTGGAGGAGATCTTCCTGGCTTACTATGAGTCCAGTGACAAGGAGGAAAACTAACATGTTTGCCGAATTCAAACACACCCTGCGCCGCATGCGCGGCCAGATGATTGGTTGGGGAATTGGCCTGGCCCTTTACGTCGTGCTGATGGGATCTTTCTACAGCTCAATAGCTGGGATGGGGAATCTCATGGAGGAATTTCTCCAGGTCTATCCTAAGGAGATGTTGGCCTTCTTTGGCAGTATTATGGAGATCAACACTCCCCCCGGCTACCTGGACATTTACTATTTCAACTACATGGCGGTCATCATCGGTATCTTTGCCGTCGGCGCCAGCGCCAGCCTGCTGGTTGGTGACGAGGAAAAAGGCATCCTGGATCTGGTGATGGCTCATCCCGTTAGTCGCACCGCGCTCTTCTGGGGCCGGCTACTGGGATTCGTGGCTACTACGGCGGTGATCCTGCTCGTGAGCTGGTTGAGTTGGGTCATTCCCTCCGGACGTTCTGGTTTAGAACTCACCTGGATTGAGTTCTTGCAACCCTTCCTGCCCCTGTTTGCAGAACTGCTTCTCTTTGGCACGTTGGCATTGCTGCTCAGCATGGTGCTGCCCTCGGCGCGAATGGCCGGCATGACCACCGGGGGATTCCTGATCGCCAACTACCTTCTCATCGGGCTGGCTAATATCAACCAGGATCTCAAGCCGATTGTCCAATACACCCCACTGCATTACTACCAGGGCGGCTATGCTGTCTCCGGGTTGAACGGGCAGTGGCTGGCTGGCCTGCTGGCCATGTCGGTGGCCTTCGCACTGCTGGCCTGGTGGCGTTTCCAGCGGCGCGACATCCGCGTGGGTGGAGAGGGCGGCTGGCGGCTGCCATCGTTGCCTTTTCGCCGCAGGGCTCTGCCACGGGGCGTTTCCCGCCATTCCGTATAATCAAGAGTTGGGCAGCTTGCCTTGAGTCAAGACACAGGAGGACGAATGATGAAACCTGAAACTGTCTCACTGCTGTGTAGGCCTGGAACACTCGAACCGTTGCGCCTGGACTCTGTGCCAGGGTCCGATGGAAGTGCACAGGAAGTACTGATCGGTGTTCACTCCGGGGAAAGATTTCCCGTACGTGACGGAATTCCCCTCTTGCTGGATGAATCGAAGGTCTCCGGATTCAACCGGCGATATCAAGGGATCTACAACAGGGTCGCGGGGCTCTACGATGCCGGTATCAAGCTGTTTGCGTACCTGGCAGGCGGGGGAGAAGAGCACTTCCGCGGGGAGTATCTGC
>CAYUPJ010000323.1:0-3485 GCA_964446635.1 uncultured Anaerolineae bacterium | reverse complement strand
GATTGCTTCGTCGCAAAAAACGCTCCTCGCAATGACACGGGCTGAGCAGTTACCTTGGATGGATGATTACAGAGATGAGCAGCTACGCAGCCTAAAGCTGCGTAGCTGCTCATAAGGTCATAAGGTCATTTACTTGCCTAGGGCTGCTTTCTTGGCCGCCCAGTCGAGGCGCCATTCAGCAACCGGATCACCGGTGACCGGGCTGATGACGATCTTGGTCAGCCAGGGCTTGTACAGGCGGACGTAGGTGTAGTAGTAGATGGGCGCAATGCTAGCCTCGGTATCTACCAACAGCATCTCAGCCTGCTTGTACATCTCCTTGCGTTTAGCCGCATCCGGCTCTCCGGCCGCATCCAGCACCAGCTTGTCAAACTCCTCGTTGAAGAACTTGGCGTAGTTCTGGCCCGATTTGGAGTTGAAGACCTCATTGAGCCAGTTGTTGGCATCCGGGTAGTCGGCGCACCACCCCATGCGGTAGATCCCCGGCTTATCCTCGTCCGGCGAATCAGGCAGCAGGGTGGTCAGGTAGACTGCCCAGTCCTGGGTCTCGATGGTGATCTTGGCCTTGGGGAAGGCCGCGATCCACATGGCCTGGACGGCCTGGGCGATCTGACCGTGGGCCTCGCTCACGTTGTGCATCAGGACGGCGTCGATCCCTTCGCCATCGGGGTAGCCGGCCTCGGCCAGCCAGGCCTGAGCCTGCTTGACCTGGTCGGCGTAGTTGTCCATCACCATCCAGCCGCCAACGGTCATGTCGTCAGCGACGTTGCCGAAGATGCCCGGGCAGGCGAAGCTGTGGGCCGGCAGTTGTTCACCCTTGAGCAAGTTGTCAATCACGCTCTGGCGGTCAATCGCCGCGGAGAAGGCCTTGCGCACCAGGACATTGTCGAAGGGCGGCTTGGTAGGGATGAAGCCGTAGTAGTAGGTGCACAGGCGTGGGGCGATGAACAGCTCCTTGCTGAGCGCCGGGTCGGCCTTGATGCGGTCCATGTCGGGCAACGGTGGCCCCTGGCCAGGGTCGGCCATCATGTCAATCTCGTTGGCCTCGTACATGGTCATCGAGGTTGAGGCTTCCGTGATGATGGGGCCCTGGATGACCTCAATCTGCACGTCATCGGCATTCACCCACAGCGGGTTCTTCACCAGCTTCAGGGAAGCCTGGTGAACCCACTCCGCCAGGGTGTAGGGACCGTTGGTGACGATAAAACCGGCCTCGCTCCACTGGTCCCCACGCTCTTCGATGACCGCCTGGGGCTGGGGGAAGGTGACCCACATGGCAGTAATGGACGGGAAGTAGCCAGCCGGTTCCTTCAGGGTGAACTCGACGGTGGTGTCATCTACCGCCTTCACGCCGACGGCATTGCGCAGTTCCTCGAAATTCTCGGCTCCTGGATCCGCCGTGTTGAACTCCTCGCCGCCCTTGATGATGTAGAGCACGAAGGCGTAGTCAGAGGCGGTGTTGGGGTCCAGCGTGCGCTTGGTGCCGTACTCCACGTCCATGGCCGTCACCGGCCCCAGGTCCTCGAACTCGCCGGTGACGGGACTGCGATAGACCCAGTGGATGTCGTTGCGCAGCTTGTAGGTCCAGGTCAGCCCGTCGGCGGAGGCTGACCACTCCGTCGCCAGCGAGGGGATCACATTGGCCTTCTCGTCGAAGGCGGTCAGTCCCACAAACATCTGCCGGACCGTCCAGACAGACGTGGTGTCCGTGGCCCGAGCCGGGTCGAGGGTAGGTGGCTCGGTGCCGATCACGGTGTCTAGAGTTACCTTCTCCTCAACCGGGACGGGCGTGGCCGTCACCACCACTTCCACTTTTACTTCCTTTTTCACTTCCTTCTCGACTATCACCGTCTCGACGACCTTCTTCTCTACCGGCACCTCCTTCTCGACTATCACCGTCTCGACGACCACCTTCTCGACGGGAACCTCCTTCACGATCACCTCCGGGGTGGGCGGCGGAGCGCAGGCCGGGAGTATCATCGCGGCGATCGCGACCAGGGCGATCAAGACTATCCATTTCTTGCTAAACATTTACTCCTCCTTTTAGTTAGTTTGTTTGGGTTGTGAGATGCGAATTAAGTGGGGCAGACTTTCTAGTCTGTCCACCTGGGGGGCGGAAGATCCCTCCGCCCTTAGCTACTCTTTCTGATTCCGCTTTACCACCTCCTCTCCTGGGGCAGTTATCTAGAAAAGTGGGGCAGACTTTCTAGTCTGTCAACGAGTCAACCAGTGCCTTTTAACCCTTAGCATCCTGCCCCGCCTATTATACCCGTAAGATGGGCAAAAGGTTCACTATTGAGATAGCGACAGTATTTTAGCAACAAAGGTGAGAAAAGTCAAGTGCCGATCCTTCGGGGATTCCGCAATAAGTCTACTGTGAAATCTCAACCCAACTGAATCGCTGTGGTTGAGAGGAACTCAACCCACGCGACTGGACACCTCTTGAAAAGTCAGGGATAATCAGGTTCAAATCAAATCCCTGTCTGAAGGAGGTGTTTTATGTTCATTACACACTCATTCGCCTGGGAAGGGCCAGCCGTCTTCATCTGCGCCCAAACTGGATGTCGGGCCTGCCTGGAGGCCTTGATGCATCGGCACGAGGGGCTGTTGCACGCCGTTCTGCGGCAGCAGGCGCGGGGCGGTGTGCCCTACGACGACTTGCTGCAAGAGGGGCGCATCGCCCTCTGGCAGGCGATCCTCCACTTCGATCCCCATTGCGGTGTGGCCTTCTCCACTTATGCCTGGGTCGCCATCCAGCGGCGCATCTGGCAGGCAGTGGCTCAGGCCAATCGTCCCCAGGGGAGACTGGCTCTGCCGGAACCGCCTGATCCCCTGGAGACAGCCGCAGCAGCCTGGTGGATGGCCCAGGTACGCCCAACTCTGGCCGATACCCTGGCCCGTCTGCCTGAGCGGTTGCGGGAGATCATCGTCGCCGCTTACGGGCTGGACGAGAACCCGCCCCATAGCCTGGCCGCCATCGGCCGCCGCTTGGGGGTCAGCCGGGAGCGGGTGCGCCAGTGGCGCAACGATGCCCTGGTTCTATTGCGCCTACCTGTCTTCTCGGCTCGCCTGCGCCGCTTGTGTGACCAGGACAGCCGCGCCGCCTACGCCCGAACCCAGGCCCTCAGTCGGGCCTGGCTGCAGCAACGGCGGGGAAGGAGGCGGCGATGCGTACCGTCTTGATTCCTGCCGTGGAAGGGCTTTGTCCTGACCAGGTGGCCAACAGCCCCTTCCACCGACTGACCAGCCTTTCTCGCCACGATCTGGCCGCCACCCGCGGTATCCCCGCTGCCCAGCGGCGGCTGCTGCTGACGGAGCACTTTGGGGACGCCTTTCAGTGGGAAGCGGTTTGCTCTCTGCTTCCCCTTCGCCTGGTAGCCCTCCCCGATGTCCCGCCCTGGGAACCCCGCCGCTGCCGCTCCTTCTATATCTGGCTACCCCCCGACGACATCCACTCCGCCGACGATTGGGACGGCCTGGACGAC
>CAYUPJ010000322.1:0-3499 GCA_964446635.1 uncultured Anaerolineae bacterium | reverse complement strand
ATATGAATCTCGACGCCGTAGAGCAGATGCCCAGCCTGGCTCACCCCCTGGGGACTGATGAGTTGGGCCGTGACCAGCTCAGCCGGATTATCTGGGGGGCGCGTACGGCGGTGATCATCGCGCCAACGGCAACCTTTTTCGGCGTGTCTCTGGGTCTCCTCTTCGGGCTGCTAGCCGGCTATTATCGGGGTTGGGTGGAAACGGCGATCATGCGCTTCGCCGATATCCTGTTCGCCTTCCCCGGTATCCTGCTCGCCATCCTCATTGCGGCTACCGTCCAGGGACGTATCGAGGCCTGGCTGAAGGGATTCGAGGCGCTGGAGGGGTTTGTCAAGGCCGGCTTTGCTCAGGTTCTCGTGGTCATCGTTGCTCTCAGCGCCGTTGGCTGGCCAGGTATGGCCCGCTTGGTACGGGGGCAAGTGCTTTCCCTGCGCGAGGAGCAGTTCATTGAGGCAGCCTGGGCTATCGGTGCCAGGCCGTGGCGGGTGATCACCCACCACATCTTGCCCAATGCCATGGCGCCCATCGTCGTTTCTGTCTCCATGAGCATGGGGGGCGCCATCATGGCCGAAGCAGGACTTAGCTTCATGGGCATCGGCATCCGCCCTCCGACGCCAAGTTGGGGCGCGCTGATTATTGATAACTACAGCTTCTGGGACACCCGAGCAGCTCCGGTGCTGCTGTGGTTGCCCGCCCTGATCGTCGGAGCGATGGTAGCCGCGTTCAACTTCGTCGGTGATGGGCTCAATGAGGCCCTCAGTCCTGACTGATGGCATATTACACCACACATCGCATATCGCACATCGCGAGATGACCAAGTGTCATTGCGAGGAGCGGAGCGACGAAGCAATCTCCAGTCCGCGACGGAGGGGATTGCTTCGCTCCCTGCGGTCGCTCGCAATGACACAGAGCTATAAACTGAGAGAGGAGAAACAAAAATGGCACTGCTAGAGGTAACAGGTCTGAAGACGCGCTTCTTCACCGAAGACGGGGTAGTTCACGCTGTCAACGGCATCTCCTACGAGCTCAATGAGGGAGGGTCGCTGGGGATCGTCGGCGAATCGGGGTGCGGCAAAACCGTGAGCGTCCTTTCTTTAATGCGCCTCATCCCCGAACCCCCAGGCAAGATTGTTGGAGGTGAGGTGATGTTCGAAGGGCGGGACATGATGAAGATGGATGCCGATGAGGTGCGTGGGGTGCGGGGGAACAAGATTGCCATGGTGTTCCAGGACCCCCTGACTTCACTCAATCCCGTTTTGACCATTGGGCGGCAGGTTGACGAGGCCCTGGAGCTACACATGGGCATGGACAAACATCAAGCCCGCAAGCGCACTATTGAACTCCTGGAGATGGTGGGCATCCCCGAGGCCGCGGACCGTACTGACGATTATCCACATCAGTTCTCGGGTGGAATGCGCCAGAGAGTGATGATCGCTATGGCCCTCTCGTGCAACCCTCGCATCCTCATTGCCGATGAGCCCACCACGGCCCTGGACGTCACCATCCAGGCTCAGATCATCGAGCTTGTGAAGAGGCTCAGGGATGATATCGGCATGGCCATCATTTGGATCACTCACGACCTGGGGATCATCGCTGGCCTGGCCGAAAAGGTAATTGTCATGTATGCCGGCTACATCGTGGAGCGATCCAGCGTCAAGGACGTCTACGGTGACCCACGGCATCCCTACACCATCGGTCTGCTAGGCTCTCTCCCGCGCCTGGACGAGGCTCGCAAACGGAGGCTGTTCTCTATGAGGGGGCTGCCACCGGACCTGATTGATTTGCAGCCCGGCTGCCCCTTTGCACCGCGGTGCGACTATGTCATTGATCGCTGCTGGGAGGAGACGCCACCCTTGGAGCTTATCGCCCTTGGCCACGAAGTAGCCTGTTGGGTAGACGTGAAAAGCTCGCAACCCAGAAAACCTAATGAATAATGAATAATGACCAAGGAGGAGCAAATGACATCTGAAAACGAGATTCTAGTCAGAGTGGAGAATCTAAAGAAATACTTCCCTATCACACGGGGTGTGTTTCAAAGGCACGTAGGTGACATCAAAGCCGTAGACGGCATCAGCTTTTTCGTCCGGCGGGGCGAGACCCTGGGTCTGGTTGGGGAAAGCGGCTGTGGCAAGAGCACCACAGGTCGTACCATTCTGCAGCTCTACCGGCCTACCGCTGGAGAGATCTATTTCGAGGGACAAGACCTCACTAAGCTGAAGGGAGAGCAACTCAGGCGCATGCGTCGCCAGATGCAGATGATCTTTCAGGACCCCTACGCCTCTCTTAACCCCCGCATGACCATTAGCAGCATCATCGGCGAGCCGTTGGAAGTACACAACATCGCCAGGGGCAAGGAGAAAAGGGAGAGAGTCCAAGAGCTGCTGCGGGTGGTGGGTTTGAACCCCTATTTTGTCAATCGCTACCCTCACGAGTTCTCCGGCGGACAACGGCAACGCATAGGGGTGGCGCGAGCCCTGGCCCTGAATCCTTCCTTCATAGTTTGTGACGAGCCGGTCTCGTCCGTAGACGTCTCCATCCAGGCTCAGATCGTTAACCTCCTGGAGGACTTGCAGGCTCAGTTCGTTATGGCTTATCTGTTCATCGCTCACGACTTGAGCATGGTACGCCATATCAGCGACCGGGTGGCAGTGATGTACCTGGGAAAGATTGTGGAGCTCACCGGCCGCGACGAGCTTTACAGTAACCCTCTCCATCCCTACACCCAAGCCCTGCTCTCAGCCGTGCCCATCCCGGACCCTGTGGTGGAGGAGAAGCGAAAGCGCATCATCTTGGAGGGTGACGTACCCAGCCCGGCCCATCCGCCGGAGGGCTGCCACTTCAACACCCGCTGCCCAGTAGTGATGGATGTCTGCAAAAAAGAAGATCCGGAGTTCAAAGAAACAGGGAGCGAGCACTGGGTAGCTTGTTACCGGGTGGGGTGAAAACGATTTCGGATTTCGGATTTCGGATTGCAGACGCAGATTCGCTCATTCGCAGATTCGCTCACTTTTCAGCGCCAGAGCAGTGAAAACTTGTCCTGAGCCTTGCCGAAGGGGATTCCGCAATAAATCCAGGGAGGTAGATAAGGAAGAGTCAGCGGTGATGGGGCGATGGGCAGGGTAGGGGGTGGGTTGAAGGGGTTTCCGGAGCGTGGCTGGGGGCTGAGGCGGGCTCTCCGGCGCAATAAGTCGCCGAAAAGAGGCGGGCAGAGGCGTAACAAGTCGGCACAAGGGTGAGGGAATTGTTCCGGTGAGGGGTGACAAGGGCTGGGGACAGTGGGGGGGCGGTGACAAGACGCAAAGTACTAGGCCGTCGGCGCGGGGCGACAGTTGAAGGAGCGGTGTATGGCGATTCAGAGGCTCGGGGCGGTCACGGACACCTCGGTCTGCGCCGCCCCCTCCTCAGGTGCCAGCGGTGACGGAGGGGGCGGCTATGGTGGCTTCTCGCACGAAGCGGGCCACGTTGAGGGCACAAGTGAGGATGTCCCCCAGGATGTGGG
>CAYUPJ010000321.1:0-3506 GCA_964446635.1 uncultured Anaerolineae bacterium | reverse complement strand
AATGGTCAATGAGGGCTGTTTATATAAATGCCCTTTCAGAAAATTCCATTTTAACTATATTTCTCATCTATCCATAGAAGTAGGTAAAACTCAGGGAGAAAGTTACAGTTTCTTCACAGGAAATTGTTGTGGACCTATTACTTCAATAGACACTTCTGAGGTTTTAAAGTCTTGTTGGATAAGGCCCGAAGACACTAGTAAGTATAACGAAGTAACCAGCTTCTTCAAGATAGTAGGTAGAGAAGCTCCAAGGAGTAGAACGCTTAGAATAATCAGGGCTTATATGGAAGAAGATTGGAATGGGGACCTTCTCGATATAATGTGCAGTTCCTTATACAGTTTTAGCCTAAGATATGGTGCCTATCTGGATAACAAAAAGTTGGAAGAATTTAATTTCTTCGAAAAGGTTACCTCTTGTGGTATAAACTGTAGCCAATGTGACTACTGTGCAGAACTAGCCAAGAGGCTGATTATGCTGGGGTGGCTTACACCAGAAAAGCTAAGGGATTTAGGTTGCGATGAGATCGCTTATAGGTTGGAGATGGGAGAAAAAGGATTAAAGGCGTCTAGGCACGGAACATCAAGAATGCTTTTGCCCCACTTTCTAAGGGCAGTTTGATTGTGTAGCCGGAATCCTCCGTGGGTAAACTGATGGCAGAGCTTGGTTACCCTTCGCTTGAGTCGTGCATCATCTAATAGAGATTAGGTCTTCTTGCCAAATTTACTCGACCAGGCCCAGACATAGAGTTCGAGAGTGGAGCGGATGGGCTGTATCATACCATCCGCTCCACAGTTAAGATTGTGAGAGGAGGCGATTGAAGTGCTTACGCTTCATCGAAGTAAGCGCATAGTTGTTTGCATTCCCCTCGTTTTGGTTGTTCTGCTTGCCATGTCCTGCGCGCCGGCTGCCACACCGACCCCCGCGCCGCTGCCGACGGAGCCGGCAGCTACCCCGACCAGCGAGGTGGTGGCTAGCCTGACCGTCGCCCCCACCGCTACCTCACCGGCCCCGGAGAAGGTGGTGGAGACGGTGGTGGTCACCAATGAGGTGCCGGTCGAGGTCACCAAGATCGTAGAGAAGGAGGTTGTGGTCACCCAACGGATCAATGATCTGAGCCAGCTTCCGTTTGGCCAGCAGGTGGAACACGTCGAGGTGGCTTACTTCCATCGCACCCAGCGCTGTGAAGGCTGTATCGAAGCTGAACGGCTGATCCGCAAGACGCTCGATGTGTATTTCGCCGACCGGCTCAAGAGCGGCGAGATGAGCCTGGTGGTGGCCGACGTCCAGAAGCCGCAGAATGCTGCTCTGGTGCGGAAGTACGATGCTTTGAGTTCGTTCCTCTACCTGGGTATCGTGAAGGGTGGAATCGAGTACACCTGGCCGGTCATCGACATCTGGCTCTGGCTCACACTGAGCGACGAGGCGGAGTTCATGGCGTCGTTGCGCGATAAGATCAACATCGTTTACAGAGGCTACTGATGGACCTCGGTCCCTGGATTCAGGACGTCATCGCCACGACCAATCTACCGTTCCTGGCAGCATTCCTGGTCGGACTGCTCGCCTCTATCGGCCCGTGCCCACTGGCGACCAACGTGACGGCGCTGAGCTACATGGCCCAGCAGTTCACCGATCGCCGGGCGGTGGTGGCGACCGGTGTATTGTACACCCTGGGCCGGGCGGTAGCTTATGGCCTGGTGGGGCTGGTGGTGTTGGTGGCCGGGGCGCAAGTGAGCCAATTGGCCGGCGGCCTTCAGAACGTGGCCGACATCGGCCTGGGGCCGTTGTTGATCCTGGTGGGATTGGGGCTGCTGGACGTGATCCGGCCCAACTTGACAGCGGGTTCCGGGCTACTCATGCGGTTACAAGAGCGAGTCGCACAGTGGCGCGGGGTCGGTGCTTTCTTGCTGGGCTTTCTGTTCGCCCTGGCATTCTGCCCGTACAGCGCCGCTCTCTACTTTGGCATCGTGATCCCGATGGCCTTCGGTTCAGCCGCCGGGCTCACTCTGCCGCTGCTGTTCGGGATTGGCACGGGCGTGCCGGTACTGGTATTGGGCGTGCCGCTGGCGCTTGGGCTGGAGCGGGCGGCGGCCGGGCTCAATCTGCTGGGGCGAGCCGAACTGGTAGTCCGCAAAGTGGCCGCCTGGACGTTCATCGGTGCCGGGCTCTTCAGCCTGGCGCGCTTTGTTCAGGCGGCGATCGGCTGACAGGAGGGTGGCAGCGTGCCAACCTACGAATTCAAATGCGGTGATTGCGGTGAACGTTTGACGTCCGCGCTTCGTTCAGCGAGAAGGTCAAGGGGTTGAACCCCAAGTGTCCCCGATGTGGCAGCGACCTTCAGTAGGCGCTACAGCGTTCCTGCACGTCAGAGCCCCAGAAGATATCACGGTTATCGTCGCCGGTGGAGACATGTCCATCCCCTGCAGAATAACCAAGGAGATCAAACTTCCAGCAGATTGGGACAAACTTTTGCAGCAGGCCAAATGTGTGCGCTTGGTTTGCTCTTTGGGGTATTGACCCGGCTATCAGCCCTCGGGGTGGCGCTGATGAGCCTGGCCTTCTTCATCGCCAAAGCGATGGTGCTGTCGCAGGGGCGTAGTATCAACTGTGGCTGCTTCGGGGCCGTGATCGACACCCTGGCGTCGGTGACCATCTTCATGGACATTCCGATGATGCTGCTGGCGGTGGTGGTGCTTTTTTCGTCCTCGCGGCACTGGGCCGCCATTGGTGGGTTGCTGCCGGGGGAGTGGCGAGACAAGTTGCGCTTGATCTGGTAAAGTGCATGAGCCATCTCGTCGGCAAGCCGTGCCTGAGGTGGAGCGCGGGAGTGGTTGAGTGCCGGTGTGCTCCGCGGTCTTCAAAACCGTTGTGGCGGCGTGAGAGCGTTGCTGTGTGGGTTCGACTCCCATCCACTCCCGCCACTTTTTTGGTCTCCACATCGGGCCATGGGACTTGAAGGATGAGTAGATGCGCGTCATCGGTACGGCGGGACACCTGGATCACGGCAAATCGGCCCTGGTCCAGGCCCTGACAGGCATTGATCCCTTCCCCTTAGCCGCCGAGGAGGGAAATAGAGGTGGAACCGATGCGGGTGCTTTTGGTGGATGACCACGTCTTATTTCGGAAGGGATTGGCCAGCCTGATAGCTCCTCTATCGTCATGCTCACCGTCTCTGACGACGACAAGAACCTCTTCGAGGCCATCAAGAGCGGGGCTGAGGGTTACCTGTTGAAGAACCTCGAGCCTGAGGAGCTGTTCGAGATGCTCAGGGGTGTCCATAGAGGGGAGGCACCCATCTCGGGTCTGACAGCCGCCCGGATCCTGGACGAGTTTGCCTGCCTAGCACAGAAAGAGAGCTGGGTTCCCAGCTCTGGAGAGAGCCTCACCCAGCGGGAGAAAGAGGTATTGCAACTGGTGTCCCAAGGGGCCACGGACAAGGAGATCGCCTCTCAGTTGTTCATCGCCGAGAACACGGTGAAGAATCACCTGCGCAACATCCTGGCCAAGC
>CAYUPJ010000320.1:0-3550 GCA_964446635.1 uncultured Anaerolineae bacterium | reverse complement strand
TTCGGCTTGTTCCAGCTTGTCCCAGGAATCGGTTATGTTGATTGGTAAAGTTCTGGGAAAGAACTGGTTACTTTATTGGATCAGTGAGCCAGATGCCGGCCAAGCCGATGCCATCAACAAAGGCCTGCGGCTGGCTCAGGGCGAGGTGTTGGCTTATCTAAATTCAGATGACACCTACCTGCCCGGAGGCGTTCGCCCAGTTGTGGACCATTTCCGCTCCGACCCGGCGACAGGCCTGGTCTATGGCGACTGTCGAGTCATAGATGACTGGGGACGCGACCTGGGCCTTTTGCCTGGCCACGCGTTTGACTTGCGGAGGACGATTGAGCGCGGCGAGTTCATTCCTCAGCAGGCTGCTTTTTGGCGAAAGATTGCCATGGAAAAGGTAGGAATGTTCGACCAAGACCTGCACTATGCCATGGACTATGACTTTTTCATCCGCGTGGGGCAAGCCTTTCCGGTGATCTATCTCCCACATATTGTGGCCTGTTTCCGGGTACATGGCACATCCAAAACTGCATCGCAATCTGAAAAGCTCTGGCAGGAAGCGCTGGCGGTCAGGGAGCGCTACGGTCTGAGGATTTGGAGGGCCTGGTACTGGATTCGGCGACTGCGACACTGGGGGTTAAGCGCACTGCCGCAGCCGATACAGAAGCGAATGCGGCAGTGGATGGGGCGGCCGCACGATCCATACTTGTATTCACGCGGATCTTGAGGCGGGGAGGACTTGCTTCCCTAGCCGTTATCCACGACAGACCTCTGCAAGGAAACACAATGTCTTCACTCCTCGCCAACCGGCATGTTTTCGTTACCGGCGCCGGCGGCTTCATCGGTAGTCATTTGGTCGAGCGGCTCGTGCCGGGATTGCGCAGCGTGGATTGCGTACGATCTCTTCGAGCTATCTGTTTTTGCGCCAAGTCCTGGAGAAAATCGGGGGACACGATGAGACACTTGCCGCTCACGTAGATTTTGATATCTGGATGGAACTGGCCCGGATGGGATACAAGGCAGATTACGTTGATGAGTATCTGGTGATATACTACCAACACCAAGGAGCCAAGATAATGAGAGACGTGAAAACCAGGCTCCAAGCCACCGACGCATTCATAGAGAAATGGTTTCCTGAATGGGGAAGGTGGTTCGGAACAGACAGAGCCAGGGAATATTGCGTGCAGTTCTATAACTCGGTGCTAACTGCTTTGGCCGCAACTTCCATTGAGCAAGGTAATGTCCCAGTTGGTCTTCGCTGCTATTGGTATGTTATTCGCCGCAATCCATGGCGCTTTCGCTCTTATATTGATTCGGTGATTGCGTTTGCTAAAGTCTTGTTCAGGCACACACCTTTTTATCGTCTTATCCGTCGTTTGCTGAGCAGAGCTACTTCCATCTACCCGAAGACGCGCCGGATTTCGCTCTTACTTTGACGTGGTTTCTTGATAAACAGGGTGAAGATATGATCAAAGACAGTTTACCGAAACAGACAATCGAAAACCTTAGAGGCGAGATCTTATTCAGAGAAAAATTAGCCAGACAGCATGTTGATAACGGGATCTTGTTGCCAGACTATTATAACAAAGAAGAACATGATAAGATTTTACTGGACCGAATGAACACCACATATCAGGCAATGCAAGGGCTCAAGGACCAAGGATTGGTCTTATCACCATTTATTGAGTTGGGTGCTGAACGTGGGCAAAGATCTTTGGTTCTGCGGAACGACTTTGGGGCAGATGGGTTTGCCATTGACATATCTTTCGCGCAACTTGGGACGATGACGCATTTCGCGGAATTGTTTGGCAAAAAAGAATTGCCAGTTAGAGTGTGTTGCGATGTTTATTATCTTCCATTCAGAAATAGTTCGTTTCCATTTGCTTTTTGCTATGAGTTCCTGCACCACTTTCCTACACCAATACCAATTGTGATGGAGATATTTAGGATCTTGTCTGATGGTTATCTCTTTTTCGATGAAGAACCATTCAGAAGAATGATTCAATTAAAGCTGTACCAACAGAAACGCAAGATTTATTCACAAAAACGCTTAAGGAAGAACAGGCTTGCAAGATACATAGAGGGCTTCGTTTCAGAGCCGTATTGTGATGAGGTAGAACACGGTATCATAGAGAACCACAACATCACTCTTACAGAATGGAATAAGGCTCTTTCAGTATTTGAGGAAAAGCATGTTCGTTTAACAAGTGCCGCTGGTAGGATTTCTAGCGAACTAGGCGATAGAGTTAATCTTTCTAACTTTCTTAATTTTATCCTGGGAGGGACGATATCGGGACTGTGTCATAAACTATCTCAGATGATAAAACACGTGGACATGTATGATCTACTTGGATGCCCTGATTGTACGATTCGGCTTAAAAATGGGGGTTTTGACAGAACACCTTTATCTCGTCACCCTGGCTTCATGAAATGTGACTCATGTGGCTCCGAGTTTCCAATTGTGGATGACATTATCATCTTGTTGCCCCGCGAGGAGTTTCGACAACTGTATCCTAAATTCATGAGACATCGGAGGTAGAAAATGCACGGCGTGACTCTAAATAAGATTCCTTCTCCACCCTCGGGCAAGAGTGGCTGGCCGTGGACGGAGGAAAGCCCGCAGTTGCCAGATACGATGCCGGGTGAATCACCTTGGCCTAGGGTTAGTATCATCACGCCATCCTATAACCAGGCTCAGTTTATTGAGGAGACCATCCGCTCGGTGCTGTTGCAGGGATACCCGGACCTGGAATACCTCGTCATAGACGGCGGGTCAACGGACGGCACGCTCGACATCTTACGCCGCTATGAGCCATGGCTACGCTGGGTTTCTGAGCCGGACCGTGGCCAGTCCGACGCCATCAACAAAGGGCTGCGCATGGCCTCCGGCGACATACTCGCCTACTTGAACTCGGACGACCTCTACTTGCCGGGGGCTTTGTATGCAATTGCGGATTTCTTCCGCTCCTATCATGAGGCTGGCTTAGTCTATGGGGAGTGTCGCGTCATAGACGAGCACGGGAACGAGCTGGGCTATCTGCCCCGGCGCCCGTTTGACCTGCGGCGGACAATCCAGCGGGCTGAGTTTCTACCACAACAAGCCACCTTCTGGCGGCATGAGGTGATGGAAAAAGTCGGTCTGTTCGACGATAGCCTGTGCTACGCAATGGACTATGAGTACTTCATTCGCGTGGCTCGGGCTTTTCCAGTGGCCTATCTGCCACAACCCGTGGCTTGCTTTCGGATGCAACACACATCGAAAACCGTATCGCAGTCTGAAAAGCACTGGTGTGAGACGCTGGTAGTCAGTGAGAGATATGGGTTAAAACCCTGGACACTTTGGTACTGGACTCGGCGACTACGGCACTGGGGGCTGCGGGCGATGCCAGAACCCATCCAAAGGCACGTGCGGCAACGGCTGGGGCGCGCCCATGATCCCTATCTATACACGCAAGGGTAAAGATTCTGATGACGCCTGTGACTGCCGTTCTTGACGCCCGCACTGCTACCGACCACTTCCCCGGCATCGGCCGTTACGTGGTCAACCTGGCTCAGGCAATGG
>CAYUPJ010000319.1:0-3584 GCA_964446635.1 uncultured Anaerolineae bacterium | reverse complement strand
TTGTCCATGAGCTTTATGATCGTCTACATCGTCATCTCGATCCCCGCCTCGTGGGCCATTGATACTTATGGGATCCGCGTCGCCGTGGGAATAGGCGCCGCGCTGACAGGTATCTTTGGCTTGCTGCGGGGCCTGTGGGCGGCAGATTACACGCTGGTGCTCATTTCCCAGATCGGGATTGCCATCGGGCAGCCGTTCATCCTCAATGCCATAACCAAGGTGGCTGCTCGCTGGTTTCCAATTCAGGAGCGGGCGACCGCGTCCGGCCTGGGGTCGCTGGCTATGTACCTGGGCATCGTCGTGGGTTTGGCACTAACCCCGTACCTTACGATTCGCTCTGGCATCGGCAGCATGCTGGTTACCTACGGGATCGTGTCCGTGATCGCCGCCGTTGTCTTTTTCGGAGTCGCCAGGGAGCGTCCCCCGACGCCTCCCTGCCCCCCGGACCAGGAAGAGCGATCCCTGGTTCTTGACGGCCTCAAGCACATCCTGCGCCAGAGGGACTTTGCCCTCCTGATGATCATCTTCTTCGTGGGCCTGGGGATATTCAATGGGGTGGCGACGTGGATCGAAAACATCGTCAGGCCACGAGGATTCTCGATCACCCAGGCCGGAATCACCGGAGGCTTGATGATCGTGGGTGGCATCATCGGCGCCCTGGTCATACCATTGCTCTCCGACCGCTATCGGAGGAGAACTCCGTTCATGATCCTGGCCCTGGCTGGTGCGACTCTGGGTCTTGTCGGCATCACCTACGCCACAGGCTACTGGCTTCTGCTCGCCGCAGCCTTTGTCCTGGGTTTCTTCTTGCTAAGCGCAGGCCCGATTGGATTCCAGTATGGCGCTGAAGTTGCCTATCCAGCACCGGAAGGCACGTCAAACGGCCTGCTGTTGCTCATGGGGCAAATCTCAGGGATCGTCTTCATCTTCGGAATGGACAGCTTCAAGTCCCCGGAGACAGGCTCAATGACCTCGCCGTTGGTTGTGCTCATCGGGCTCATGGTTCTAAGCCTGCTTCTCTGCGCGAGACTCAGGGAGTCGCCCCTGATGACGGAAAAAGTAAGCCGTTGAGACACCGCCTTACCGCCGGGTGAAAGTCCGACCGTAAAGTAGAAGGCCACGGATCGTCGAACGGTTGTCAAGTGACGGGAACATCCCCAGTGTTTAGCGAAGGCAATCTCATAGAACTCCTCATCCGTTTGTCTCTCGGTGCCATCTTCATCATCGTCGGGGGTGGAGTGGCCTGCTTGCTTCCACGTTTCATCTATCGCGAAGCCCACCGCGTGGAGGCGGCGGTGCTGCTGCGGTAGCAGCGGCCTGCGTTCAAAGATAGTGGTATAACGGTTGACGTTTAGCGTATTGCGTTATATACTAACTGTGATCAAGACTTTCAAGTGCAAAGAGACCGAGAAGATTTTCTTCCGTCAGCGTTCCCGGAAGCTGCCGCGTGACATTCAGCAAGTCGCCCTACGCAAACTGCGTATGCTGAACAACGCCGTAACGCTGAATGATTTGCGTATCCCACCGGCAAATCGCTTGGAAAAACTGCGAGGGGATCGGGCAGGGCAGTATAGCATCCGCATCAATGACCGGTGGCGTATCTGTTTTGAATGGCGAGACGAAGACGCTTACAACGTGGAGATCGTAGACTATCATTAGGAGGACATGACGATGGCAGACGAAAAGCTGAAGCCTGTTCACCCTGGAGAGGTCTTGCTGGAAGAATTTCTGAAGCCAATGGGCTTGAGCCAGAATCGCGTGGCGCTAGACATTGGTGTGCCAGCCCGCCGTATCAATGAAATCGTGCTAAGCAAGCGTCGCATCACCGCCGATACAGCACTGCGGCTGGCACGTTATTTTGGCACATCTCCGCAATTCTGGTTGGGGCTGCAAATGGATTATGATTTGGATGTAACAGCGGACGCTGTGGCTGATCAGTTGGAGCGAGAAGTGCGACCGTATGCCGTCGTAGCCCGTTAGCTCAAGTCACTAGCGCCTCAGTCATCTGCCGTCACTTCTGCTCAACTGAGCAACCTGAGAACGTAGCATGGTGGTCGTATTCGGAGACGAATCGGGGATGTCGCACCCGGCAAGCGGGGAATGTATGCCCGCCTTTCGGCCCGTTGGGTTGCCGATGGGTGTTTTACTCACGTGATCACACTCCTGGCCCGCGACCGCCAGGCAATGGACGCCTGGCATTGGCTGGGCTTTGGATTGACTACCGTAGACGCGATACGCGATCTCACACCTGTGCAGGAAACCAGCGCCGATATCGCCATACGCCGTGCTGGGCTGGAGGACATCGAACAAGCGATGACGCTAGATCAGGCGCTGCAGCGGCACCTGGCCGCAGCACCTATTTTCGTCATAGAGGAACATGCCCCCCCTCTTTCCCCCCCAACGTTGGGGGGGATGAGTGTGTGCTATTCGCTGATTCGCCACGTTGACGAGAGAGTTGTCTGGGCCCACGACAATCCGAAAGGTCCTAGGGGTAAGACACCGTGCGAGTCATAACGGGGAAGGCCAAGGGTAGGAAGCTGCGCTCGGTGCCGGGCGACATCGCCCGCCCTATCACCGACCTGGTCAAGGAGTCCCTGTTCAACATCCTGGGCGACACGGTAGTGGACGCTCTCTTCCTCGACCTCTTCGCCGGCACGGGGAGCGTGGGCATCGAGGCCCTCAGCCGCGGGGCACGGCAAGCGGTCTTCGTGGAACGCAGCCGGCGAGCCATCGAGACCATCAAAGAGAACTTAAAGATAACGGGACTGGCCGCTCAAGCAGGAGTGATTCAAGACGACGTCTTTAGGTTTCTAGCCAGGGAGCCGGCGGAGAGGTTCGACCTGATCTACATCGCCCCGCCCCAGTACAAGGGCCTCTGGGCGGAGACGCTGCGGGCCTTGGATGGGAAGGGCTTTCTGACCGAGGGCGGCCTGGCCATCGCCCAGATCTACCCCAAAGAATACCAAGACCTGGAACTGAAGAGCCTTGGTCTGGTGGATCAACGCAAATACGGCAGTACTATGTTGTGCTTCTACGGAGCCTCAGGAGTCTGGTGGGATTGAGAGATAGGAGTTGTTATGGGGTGCGCATGGTAGCCACCAGAACAAGGCTGCCCAGCTTTAACACGGCTACCAGGAGGCAGGTCTCCAGAACGCCCAGGGCAGGGAGAAGCATGGCCGAGACGAGCAGAGACCCCAGAAAGGCCCCCAGGAGATCGGAAGCGTAGAGGAGGCCGGCGGTTTCGCTGATGCTCACCCTGCGGTACATCTTGCTGGCCAGGGGAAACTCCATGCCGACCAGGAAACCGGCCAGGGCATTGAGGGCCAGAAGTATCGGCCCTACGGCGGCAGAGACCCCAGGCCGGCCCGCCTGGGCATACAGCATCGCCAGGACGACGGGGAAAACGAGCCAGCAGGCAGCGATGGCTCCTTCAATCTTCAGAAGAAGGGGCTTGCCCTTCTCTATCCGCTCCACCCGCCGGGTCATGGCCCACCCTCCCAGGCTCAGGCCGGCCATGAAGGCTGTAACCAGCAGCCCTATCTGCTGATAAACGTAGCCGTAGAAGGCCTGGAAGGCGAAGATGA
>CAYUPJ010000318.1:0-3587 GCA_964446635.1 uncultured Anaerolineae bacterium | reverse complement strand
CCACCCTGCGGTGCCCGCAGATCTTGTTCGTCAATTTGCCCATGCTCACACCCCTCCCAAAACAGAACGCATGTTCTAGCCACATTATACCAGAACATGCGTTCTATGTCAAGAGGAAAAGCGGGTTTGGCGAAAATTTTAAGGTTCGAAGTAACGGTTCACGTCTGTAATTCCACGATCAATTCATGGATGCGGTCCAGCCCTGCCTGGAGGTAGCCAGGTGGCAGACCAAAGCTGATTCGCAGGTGGTGATCCAGGCCTAAGTGGTCTCCTGGAACGATGAGCACGCTCTTCTCGCGCATCAATCGCTCCACCAATTCGGTGGAGTTGACATCAAGATGGTAGCGCACAAAGGCGATGGCTGCCGCCTGGGGTGGGACGAGCGTAAAGGTCCATCGGTGGCTTGCCAGCCATCCATCTAGAATGGGGAAGCCTCGGCGGATGTATTCTCGCGTTCGCTGGATGAGATGGGGCCGCACCTGGGGAGACAGAGCGCGGGCCGCCAGCTTGTTGGCCAGCATGGTGGTGCTGATGGCGGTGTATTCATGGCGAGCCCAGATCTCATCCACGATGTCCGCTGGCCCCACCACCCAGCCAATCCGCAGCCCCGGCAGGCCATAGGCTTTGCTCAGGCTGTTCGTAGCCAACACTCTATCGTACCGACCCCAGAAAGAGGGTGTCTCGGTATCGGTCAGTCGCTCCGCTCCGCTGTAGACCTCATCGGCTAGCAGCCAGGCTCCAACCCGCTCAGCGGCAGCCACGATGTCGTCCATCTCCTCCTGAGTGAGAATATACCCCGTAGGGTTGTTGGGGTTGCAGATGGCGATGAGCCTGGTCCTCTCCGAGACCACTTCATTCAGCTTGCCCAGGTCGGGAGCCCAGCCCCGCTCTTCTTGGAGATGAAAAGCCTTGAGCCGCAGGCCGAAGTTGTGGCCCAGGCCCCAAATCTGCATGTAGTTGGGCAGCATCATTACCATCTCGTCCCCCGCTGAGAGAAGGGTTTGGAGGGTGATGAAGTTGGCTTCAGCGCACCCCACGGTGACCAGCACATTGTCGGGTGTCGTCCCAGGATACAGGGCGGCGATGTGCTCTCGCAGTTCGACGATGCCGTTGGCCTGGGGATAGTTTAGCTCCGTGTTCAGTAGCTCCTCGACCATGGCGGAATCGTCCACCAGTTCACGAACGGTGACGGGGTGAACACCGCTCTCCGACAGGTTGTACTCCACGATGTTCTCCCATTTGGACATCATACGTTCCATGTCAAACGGCTGAAATGTAGTCATCTACTCTAGCACCTCCGGGGTATATCGTTTTACCATCTCCTCAGTAATCGCTCCGGCTTCGCAGATTTCCTTGTAAAGCTGGCCGCTGGGCCTGATGGTGCGCTCCTGGGTCTCGACGTCCAGAGCGATGAGGCCGAAGCGCAAAGTCCAGCCCGCGGCCCACTCGAAGTTGTCCACCAACGTCCAGTGAAAGTACCCCTTGACGGGAACGCCTTCCTCCATGGCCCGGTGCATGGCCGCCAGGTGGGTTAACAGAAAGCGTGGACGCTGGTCGTCGTCTTCGTCGGGAAGGCCATTCTCGGTGACGTAGATGGGTTTGCCGTAGGCGGCCAATCCCTTGAGCAGGCGGTAGAGTCCCTCAGGATACACCTCGCCGTAGCCGCCATCGCTCATCTCCGCCCCGTCAGGATAGAAACGACGGCCGAAGAGCTCGTGGGGACGGCTGGCATCAAAGGCCACCAGGTCTCTGGAATAGTAGTTGATGCCCAGGAAGTCGGCCGAGTCAACCAGCTCTGGCACCTGGCGATGGAGGGCCAGGGGGAAGGCCAGCACGCCCTTGGTGAGGGCGGTGAGGGTGAGTCGGTTGAAGACGTAGTCCGGTATCCAGGCCGCCCAGTGATCGAGGGCAGAATTCGGCTTAGCGGGGTCGAACACCCGCATGGCGTGGGCGATGCCCACCTGAGCGCAGGGATGCAGACGATGGATGGCCCGGTAGGCTCGGCCATGGGCTAGCAGCATGTTGCCCAGCACCTTGAAGGCCAAGGGCAGGCTACGCTTGCCCGGTGGCCAGCGGCCACTTGCATAGCTCAGGATGGCGTAGATGTTGGGCTCATTGAGCACACTCCAAAGCTCGATGAGATCCCCCAACTCTTCGGCCACCTTGGTCACGTAACGCTCGAACAGGGGCACCACGGCCTCCGTCTCCCAGCCGCCCTTCTCCGTCAACCACAGGGGGTTGGTGAAGTGGTGCAAGGTGACCATGGGCTCCAGGCCCCGCTCCCGCAGCCCGGCTAACATCTGCCGGTAGCGGGCGATAGCTACGTCGTCCCACTCCCCCTCTCGCGGCTCGATGCGGCTCCATTCGAGGGACAGGCGGTGGGCGTTCTGTCCTATCTCTCGGGCCAGATCGAAGTCTTTCTCGGCCTGGTCCCACCAATCGCAGGCCAGACCCGAACGATGGTCGTCGAGGATGTGTTCCGGCTTCTTCTCCCATTCCCACCAGTCGTTGTTACGGTTATTGCCTTCTACCTGATGAGAGCTGGTGGCTGTGCCCCATAGGAAGCCCTTCGGAAAGCGTATCATTGCTTGTGGCATGGTTTGATCCTTTCACCGCTTTATTTTCCCCGGCAAAACGTAGGGGTAACCCTTTCCCAGAAGTCTGTGCAGGGAGTTGACTTGTTGCTCATTGCCTCGTTACCTCGTTACTGAGCGACTGCCACATAGTATACTAGATTTCACCCTGTTTGGCAACAGCAAAAAAGGCCATCTTTTTCTTGGATAATGTGAGGACTGTGAGGTCAGCAGTGAGCCGTCGCAAAAGTGCCACACTGGATCATGTTTTGGAACATCATTCGTAGCTTTTTATAACGCTTTTTGAACACCGATGAGCGATAATTATTGGTAAACGTGTGGAGGAACAGCCTTCTTTTAGAAAACGGAGTAGTTTGGAGCGAGAATAGAGGAGAGACAAATATGGCTGTGGCATTCTGCCTGGAGTGTGGGAATACGATCGACCTGGGTGCCCGACTCTATGAAGGTCAACAGCTCATTTGCACGGAGTGCGGAGCCAGGCTCGAGGTCATCAACGTCAGACCTCTGGAGCTCGACTGGGTGTATGCAGAGCCATGTCACGACCCGGAAGAGTACTGGCAAATAAAACACGATCTATTAGCAGGAGTTATAACGGATGAAAGAGATAGGAGTCGAATTTGAAGATCCTCCCGGTCATGGGAGGCCACCCCACCCCTGGGAAGATATACCTCTGAAGCAGTGGAACGACTGGCGTTGGCAATTGACCCATCGCCTGAACACCATAGACGATTTTGCCCGGGTGATCCGCCTCACTCCTGAGGAGATGGCGGGTCTTTCGGCACCCGGGCATTTTCGCGTGGACGTAACCCCATACTTCGCCAGCTTGATGGACCCGGATGATCCCCACTGCCCCATCCGACGGCAGATCATCCCCACCGCCCACGAGCTGGTCCCCTTCGAGGCCGAAATGGCCGACTCCCTAGCCGAGGACGCTCATTCGCCCGTCCCCGGCCTGGTGCACCGCTACCCCGACCGGGTGCTGATGCTGGTCAC
>CAYUPJ010000317.1:0-3654 GCA_964446635.1 uncultured Anaerolineae bacterium | reverse complement strand
ATCTATCTGCATCCCAGGGATTGGTACTTGTCCGTTGACCTGGAGCAGAAGTCCGATGTCATTGAACGTCCTGCTGACAATCAGCTTGACATCAGTGGTTGGGATTTGCGCAAGGCACTTCAGCTCTTGAGGAAATGCAACCCGCCTCTCATAGAATGGCTGGGATCACCGATTGTCTATTGGGAAGAGCTCACGATTGCTGCCAGGATGCGTGAGCTGATGTCGAAGTACTTTTCACCTGTGGCCTGTTTGTATCATTATCTGCACATGGCCCAGGGTAACTACCGAGACTATCTCAAAGGCCCGACGGTGTGGATCAAGAAGTACTTCTACGTCCTGCGCCCGATTCTTGCTATCAACTGGATCGAAAGAGGCCTGGGCGTCGTACCGACAGAGTTTCAGGTTCTGGTTGAGCAAGTGGTTGACGCCCTTGAGCTGAAGGAAGAGATCGGTAAGCTCATCGAAGCCAAGCGCAGGGGGGAAGAACTGGATCGTGGCCCGCGCATTGCGCCCATCAGCGCATTCGTCGAGAGCGAGCTGGCGCGACTTGAAAACAAGCTGTTTGAGCAAGAGTATGATAAGCCCATAGCGCCAGTTGACGAGTTCAGTGACCTGTTCAGATCAGCGCTTTACGAAGTGTGGTCATCATATTGAGGAAAGCCACCTGCATTAACCGCACAGGTGGCTTTTTTGTTGCCAAAGTAGCCGAAATCTGGTATACTATGCCTAGCTGACAGCACCACGCATCCGGTGACGAACAGATGGACAGCGGGCGTTGCTGGCGGCATGAGGAAATTGAAGGCGTGTTGATCGTAGGACAGGAGAGAGGACAATGCTGCCAACTGTTACAGAAATCGCTACCTTAAGTGAGGAAGTGAGGAGTGGCCAGGTATACGGCGTCGTTCAGTTGTACAAGGTCCTGGAGGACAAGCCAGCACTGGAGAAAAACCCGGCTGACGTATTCGCCCGCACCTATCTCACCGATGCGCTGAGGACGGCATTGAATCAGGTCCGCCACAAACTGACCGGCCAGGATCGGCGCGGCGGCCTGGTTTTCACCGGTGGCTACGGGTCCGGCAAGTCTCACCAGTTGCTGGCCCTGTATCACACGCTAACTCATCCTGACCTGGCGGCCCAGTGGTTAGGGCGTCACGGATACGATGAGCCACTGCCCACATGCGACAACCTCGTCGTGATTGTGCTCCATACAGCGCGGGTGGACTACGACAACCTGTGGGAACCCATCTTTCAGCAGCTCGGAGCCGAGGATGTACTGCGTCAGGTCAAGCGTTACCCCACCATTCCCCAGATTCGACAGGCCCTCGGCAGTCAGCCGGTTGTGATCATCATTGACGAGATCGAGAACTGGTACGAGACGATCCTGCCTCAACGGGTCAGTACAGCCGAGACCTCACGGGCTGCCAATCGTACGTTCCTTCAGCACTTGCTGGAGTTGGCTAATGAGCCCGACGTGCCCCTGATGGTGTTGTTTTCGTTGATACGCGAAAATCCCGACATCGTGGATGTGATTGATCGCACCGGACCCATCTCTCTCAACCTGAGCACGGCTGCCGACCGCGAAGAGATCCTGCTTTACCGTCTGTTTGAACACATAGACCAGCAAAGAGCGACCCAGGTGGTGGATCGCTTCGTCCAATTGTACCGAGAGCGCCAGATCGCTGTGCCCATGGGTGACTATGAGAGCTATCGCGCCCGCATGGCCAGGGTCTATCCCTTGCACCCCGAATTGCTCCGGGTGCTGTTCGAGCGCTACAGCACGGCTTCCAACTACGCCAACACCCGCGGCATCCTCTATCTGCTGGCCACCATCCTGCATGAGCGGGCAACAGATGCCCCTATCCTGCTCACCTCGGCTGTGGACGCGGCTCGGTTTGACGACCAGTTGGTGGTTCTGGACCGTCCTCTGGTCGAGGCCACGGTCCGCGACATCGAGCGGGTAAGCCACATTGAGTATGGTCCTGAAATCCTGTCCACTGTGCTGCTGTACTCCATCAACCGCGAGCAACAAATCGGGGCAAACGAAACCGAGATTGTGATGGGGGTAGCCACACCGGAGATCAATCCCAACGACGTGCTGCTGGGCTTGAACCGGCTGCTGGGCCAGGCCTGGCACCTGCACAAACTCAACGGCCAGTATGCGGTGCGCATCGAGGAAAACGTCTTCGCCGTAGTACAGAACCGCGCCCGTGACATCTCCGAGCCAGCGGCCATCCAATGTATCGCCCAGGTGCTGGCCAAAGAGGTTCTGGGAGGCAATACCTACGTCTACGAGATGGATGACATCCCCGACGACCGCCATCTGAAGGTCGTGGTTTCGCTGCGCGCGCTGGAGACGGACCAGGACGTGTACGCCATCTATCATGGCCATCGCTATCAAAACCGTATGGTGGTGCTGGCTCCCCTGGCCGGCGACCTGCGCAAGGATCAAAGCCTGATTGACAAGGCGAAACGAATCATAGGTGGCGAGGAAATCAAGAAGGATGTCAGCGAGGAGCGCGCCGCCAAGGTGCAGGCCATCGTTGACGAAGAACTCAAGGAGCTGAAAGAACGTCTCAAAGCTCGCTTCGGGTTCTGGCCCAAGGTGGCGGTCATGGTCAGCGAGGGGCCGGACGGCCAGCGGGTTGAGAAGGAGGCCGTGCGTAAGATCCAGGTCGAGGCCGATACGGCGAAGCTGCTGGAGCGGGCCGTCAGCGACATCGCCCGGGTCAAGGAGAAGATACTGGATGTGCTGCACGAGCGGGGCCCGAAGGGACTGCGGGCCGATCTGCTCTACGGCGACTTCTACACCATTCGCCGCTACCCGATGGTGTCCGATGCTTCTCAGGTGACGGCGGCTTTGAAAGAGCTGTGCAAGGAAGAGCAACTCTACATCGAAGGCCACAAGGGGCGCAACTTTTTCGGCGAGACACCTTACAGCCTCGATGAGCAATCCAGGGCCATGCTCTACCATGCCGACTTTGCTCGGGTCGAACGTGGTCCGACCGGCGAGGCGGAGAAGGTAAAGATCGTCTATGGCGAGGGCGAGGCTCCCGGCAAGCCTGCAAAGGAGCCCGACCTGGGTCGGGCCATCGAGGGCGTCGAGCCCACGCCACGGAGGATCGTGGAGCAACTGCCGCTTGAGGAAGGAGGCAAACACCCGCGCACGGTGGCCGGCAAGTTCGAGGCCAGCCTGCGTGAGAGCGATGTCGTTCAGCACGTGCGGGTGGAGATCACAAACGATTTCAGCGTCAGTGGCAAGTCGGACAAGCTGGAGCGAATCGCGAAGGAGTTGGGCTTCTCGCCGGAGGGTTTGAAATTGGGCCTGACCCTGGAGTGGGCCGGGCCGCTGGAGAAAGGACCTTTCTTGCAGCAACTGCTGCGCCTGCCGGCCACGCCCGGTGGCAGTCTGTACGTCAAAGCCGAGGTGGATCGTGTCATCGAGTGAGCTGAACGTGGCGCGGGTTATGGAGTTGGTCAAAAGCAGCGAGCCGGTGGCGACCCTGTTCCACTGGCTGGTGGAGTTGTGGGATGCCGCTGGCCTGGACGACGTGTTGCTCAACGACTACTACGACGAGCGGGAGAAGGCAACCCGCCACCTCACCTGGACCCTGGAGCAGGTCTACGGTGAGTTCCTGACCCACGAGCTCCTGCCCC
>CAYUPJ010000316.1:0-3688 GCA_964446635.1 uncultured Anaerolineae bacterium | reverse complement strand
CGCCCCACGCGACAGGTGAGGCCCACGATGCCCCCCTTGCGGTTGCGGATAGCCGAGATACGATGTAGAGTGCGCTCCATTCCAGCCCGGTTATCGGCGTCGAACTCACCGATGCGGGACACCACGTGCTCGATCTCCTTCTCGGTGACTTCGTTCTGGTTGAGAGCGATTTCGTGATTGACAAAACGCGCTTCCGGTTGGCGTCCCAGGTCCAACACGACTTCTAACAGTTCATCTCCCTGGTTTGCCTCTCGAAGGAACTGCTCGATCTGGGATGGAAGAACCGTCAACAGTGCTTCTAGATCATCGGTTATCTTCATTTGTTGCATAAGGTGGTCGGGTGGTCGGGTGGTCAGGTAGTCGGGTGTAGGCTGTGCATCAGAGATTGGCCGGTTGGTCATTGGCTCATTGGTCATTTGACATTTCCTTGCGTTTTCATCATTGGGGTGGCCGCCTCGGCTCTCTTCTCCAGAGCTGGCACCAGCTTCAAAGCCGGTTCCTTCACCCTGACGGTGGTGTGTTTGACCATCATACATTGGCTGGCGAAGGGTTGGAACCCCCGGGTCTCCAGTGGAACTCTCAGCCCTCCTTGATACCTTCGCAGGCAGCAGTAGGTGGGACGATGCGGATACTCCGCCAGAAGAGAAAGCGACTGGACGACGAGCTTGTCGGCTCGCTCGTAAGCTTGGGGATGAAGGAGCATTTCCAACCAATGGCCGATCTGCCCCTGGCGAATCTGCAGGTAGCCTATGATTTCCCCCTGATCCTCCAACACGTAGCCCTCTCGTCTGGCTTGCCTCAGCCAGGGGCCGGGGGTAGTCTCCCAATCTCTTGTCGTCAAGTTCTCCGCCTGTTGCACCAGGCGAGGAGCAACGCTCGCATAGAGTCCTTGCAGTTCCCCACTATCGGCGGCCTGCTGGCGACGTACGGTTCTATCTTCAGGTTGCGGTAGATCAGATGGCATCCGGGTCAAGTGGAAGACGTCTTCCCGAGCGTAGATGCTGAACCCCACTTGCTGGAAGGCCTCGACCTCGGGCCCGTCCTCTGGCAGGCGAGCAAAGATGCGTTGGACGCCCTGTTCCCCGGCCTCGAGGCATAGATTCTCTAGCAGGCGCCCCCACATAGCTGCGGCTTCCTCTGCTACTGTCAGAGAAGGGGTCAAGTAGACCACATCGGCTTCGGAGGCATCCTTTCTCATGCGCCCCTGGGCAAAGCCTGCCATTCGTCGGTCCTTCCCTCTCTCATCACATACACAGGTAACGACCCCTATCCCCTGTAAGGCAAGGCATCCCAGCAGAGCTGCCAAGAGTGGCCTATACGTTTGAGTCAATGCTTCCTCTAAGCTGAGCAGTGTGCCCTGGTTCTGCAACCTGCTCACCAAGAGGAAATCGCGAGCATCAAAGAGTTTAAGCAAACTTTGCCCCTTACTATCAATTCGTAGTCAACTTTAGCTCCAGCTTGAGCTCCTCGGCCCGGAAAACAGCGATGTTAGTTCATATTTTACTATCATTTGGCTTGATTGGCAAATGCCTTTACTTGACAAAACGGCCGAATATCAGTATGATTGTACCAAGTTGACTAGCACAGTTCTTTTGGGGAGCCAGCTATGGCCATTCAGGTGACCCGAGAGGCCGGAATTCCGGCTTACTTGCAAATCGTGGATCAAATCAAACTTCTGATAGCCACAAGCAAGCTTCAGCCTGGCGACCCATTGCCCACCATCCGACAGTTGGCGCTGGATTTGGGAGTCAATCGCAACACGGTTGCCCGCGCCTACAAAGAGCTGAATAGAGAGGGAGTCATCTCCACACAGCAAGGTCGAGGAACCTTCGTCTCCGAACGGTCCGAGCGGTTGCCATCGGCCCAGATGCGCCGGGAGAAGCTGGGGGCCATATTCAGTAAGCCTTTCGTCGAGGCGCTCAGCTTGGGTTATTCGATGGAAGAAATCGAAGAGGCCGTAATCGAACAGCTCACCCATTGGTGGGCCGAGACCCGGAGTCCAAACCTTGAATAGCTGGACAATAGTTACACCTGAACCCGGCTTGTGCACAAGTCGGGTTCATTTTTTGTTTGACTTGATAGATTAGTTGGATTATAATATCGAGGTAGGCGTTCTCAGAGGGCGGTCAGCATGAAACTCCTTTCCCCAAACATCTCGGGCTGGACATGGCTTTATCCAGGCATGGGCGTAAAGCGGTGGTTGCTCTTGCTCGTGCTGGGTATTACTTGCCTTAGCTTGGGCTTTGCTTACCTCCTGGTCAACATCTATCGCCAACAACCTCTGCCGGCCGTTTTCTACTATCTCACTCTGCAGTTTGTCCACCGCCTGGTCAGAGCTGCTCTGTTCGGAGGGCTGGGCTTGGTCGCTATAGTGGTAGCGGTGGTGCAGTTGAGTCGTTCGCTGTTAGCGCCTTTCCTGCGGCCGGGCCAGGAGGTGGCGAAGACGGTGTATCAGCATCGTCAGCGCGGCCGGGGCCCCAAGGTGGTGATCATCGGCGGGGGCACGGGCCTCTCCACCCTGCTGCGAGGACTGAAGGAATGCACCACTAACATCACGGCCATCGTCACTGTGGCTGACGATGGAGGCAGCTCAGGCCGTCTGCGCCGCGAGCTAGGGGTGCTCCCTCCCGGCGACTTTCGCAACTGTATCGCGGCCCTGGCTGACGCCGAGTCCCTGACCACTCAACTCTTCCAATACCGTTTTAGCCAGGGAAATGGCCTCGACGGCCACAGCTTTGGGAATCTATTCATCGCCGCCATGGCCGACGTGACAGGCAGCTTTGAGCGAGCCATCCTCGAATCGGGCCGGGTGTTAGCCGTGCAGGGGCGTATCCTGCCCTCCACCTTGGATAATGTCACCCTTTGCGCCGACCTGCGTGGCGAGGATGAGGCGGCAGGCGCGTTCAGCAGGGTAGAGGGAGAGTCCAGCATCACCGCCGCCGAATTGCCCATCGAGCGAGTTTTCTTGCTGCCCGACAGGGTGCGAGCTTACCCTGAGACCATACGAGCCATTTTGGGGGCAGATCTCATCGTTACTGGGCCAGGCAGTCTCTTCACCAGTGTGCTGCCCAATCTGCTGGTGGAGGACATCACTAGAGCTATCCGCGCCTCCCGAGCCTTGAAAGTGTATGTGTGCAACGTGGCCACCCAAAAAGGCGAGACCGATGGCTTCAGTGTGGGTGATCACATAGAGGCGCTACAGCGCCATGTAGGGCGGGATGTGTTTCACCACGTGTTGGTGAACGACAACTTCCACGTCCAACTCGACTCGAACACGAAATTGGTATCTCTGGACTATAAGGCCGATGGGAGTTTTCAGGTTGTGTCAGCGGACGTGATTGATCCCCAGACGCCTTGGCGGCATGACCCCCAAAAGCTAGCTCGCCATCTGATGGACTTCTACTATTCTTACTGGTAAATTGGGAAACTGGTACATTGGTAAATTGGTAAGTGATGACCAATCTGCCAATTTACCAATCTACCAATTTACCATCTACCAATCTACCAATTCAAAGGAGGTTACACAAATGACAGTCAAAATTGGAATCAACGGATTCGGACGCATCGGGCGCCAGTCCCTCAAGGCTATACTGGACTATTACCCCGATGACTTGGAGGTAGAAGCCGTCAACGACATCGGCGATCTGCCCACTATGGCCCACCTCCTCAGGTACGACTCCAACTACGG
>CAYUPJ010000315.1:0-3765 GCA_964446635.1 uncultured Anaerolineae bacterium | reverse complement strand
CGCCCGTCCCCGGCCTGGTGCACCGCTACCCCGACCGGGTGCTGATGCTGGTCACTACCCAGTGTGCCAGCTACTGCCGCTTCTGCACCCGCAGCCGGGTGGTGGGCGACCCCACGGCCCAGTTCAGCCACACCGACTACGACCAGCAGCTCGATTACATCGCCTGTACGCCGCAGGTGCGGGACGTGCTGCTCTCAGGCGGCGACCCCCTGGTGCTGAACCCCAAGGTGCTGGAGGGTTTGCTCAGCCGCCTGCGGGCTATCCCTCACGTGGAGGTCATCCGTATCGGCACCCGCGTGCCTGTCTTTCTGCCCATGCGGATTGACCAGGAACTGACGACCATGTTGCGGCAGTTCCACCCCCTGTGGATGAATATCCACTTCAATCACCCTAAGGAAATCACGCCAGAGGTGCGACGGGCCTGTGAGATGCTGGCCGATGCCGGCATCCCGCTGGGGTCGCAAACGGTGCTCCTGGCCGGGATCAACGACTGCCCCAACGGCATGAAGGCCCTGGTGCACGAGCTGGTCAAGATCCGCGTCCGACCCTACTACATCTACCAGTGCGACCTGGTGCACGGCGCTGGCCACTTCCGCACGCCGGTGGCCAAGGGCATCGAGATCATCGAGGCGCTGCGGGGCCACACCAGCGGCCTCTGCGTCCCCACCTACGTCATTGACGCGCCGGGGGGCGGGGGCAAGGTGCCCATCATGCCCCAGTATCTTATCAGCCAGTCGGACTCGCGAGTGGTGGTGCGCAACTTTGAGGGCTTCGTCAGCACCTACGCCCAGCCTACGGACTACCACCCCCACGATCCAGCCACCTGTGCCTACTGTCAGGCGACACGGCCGGAGCCGGGCCAGGAGGGGGTGGAGGGCCTGCTGGCTGGTCACGCCATGACCATCGCCCCTGAAGGCTTTGACCAAGTGCACCAGCGCCCGACCCGCATCGCCTGGGAGTCGGTCTGGCAGGTGCCAATAGTAGCCAAGGAGGTAGTCTGATGCCCAGTTTTAGAGTCGCTCTGCTCTATAACCTGAAACACAATGCCCCCCTGGAGCCCGGTGCTCCGCCCGACGCCCTGGCCGAGTACGACTCCATGGAGACAGCTCAGGGGCTCGAGGATGCCCTGCAGGCTGGCGGGCACCAGGTGATCCCCCTGGAGGCGGGCAGGTTGCTGCTGGACACCATCCGTCAGGTCAATCCGGACATCTGCTTCAACATCGCTGAGGGGCATTGGGGCGATGCTCGCGAGTCCCAGGTACCAGCCCTGTTGGAGATGCTGGGCATCCCCTACACGGGCTCCAAAATCCTGGCTCACGCCATCTCTCTGGACAAGGCCGTGGCCAAGCAGGTGTGGCGGGACTGCGGCCTGCCCACCGCGCCCTTCCAGGTCTTCTACCACGGGGATGAGTCACTGGACGGGCAACTCGCCTTTCCGCTGTTTGTGAAGCCGGTGCGCGAAGGCACAGGGATGGGGATTAACGGCCGCTCCGTCGTCCACGACGAGGCCGCCCTGCGGGAACAAGTGCGCTGGGTGATCCAGACCTACCGCCAGCCGGCCCTGGTGGAGGGGTATCTCCCAGGGCGGGAGTTCACCGTGGGGCTCATCGGCAACACCCTGGCCCCTGGGCAACGGCGGTGGAACGACCCTTCGACGATCCTTCGACAGAGCTCAGGACAGGGCTCAGGGCACCGTCTGTACGACGAGCGGGGCTTCCACCTCTTCCCGGTGCTGGAGATCGACTCCACGGTGGGTGCCGTCCAGGGGTTGTACAACACCGAAGCCAAGTCCTACTATCCTGGCGAGGAGGATGCACCACGCTACACCTGTCCGGCGGACATCCCCCCAGACCTGGAGGCTGAACTGAAGCGGTTGGCTGTAGCCGCCTTCGAGGCCATCGGTGCCCTGGATGTTTCCCGAGTGGATTTCAGGCTAGGGGCGGATGGTCGGCCATACCTTTTGGAGATCAACACCCTGCCGGGCCTGAACCCCTCGGTGAGCGACATGGTTGTTGTGGCCCGAGCAGAGGGAATACCCTACCCAGTCCTGATCAACGAGATCCTGAACCTGGCGGTAGACCGCTATGGGTTGGCAATTCCTGTGTTGGTGAGCAGGCAAGCCTGGGAGTTGAGGAGAATTCCTGTTCTTAGTGCCTCTGCATCTCTACGCTCCTGCTCATAAAGTTTACCCTGCATAATCTGAAGGAGGATGATGAATACTGAGCAAGAACCTCCTGGCGTTGTGGTGTTATACAATGCCAGTGATCGGTTGGTAAAGGGCGAGCCCCGTGATATGTTGGCGGAGCAGGGAGTCATTGCCTGTGCCCACGCTGTGGCCGAAGCCTTGGAGGTGGATGGTCACCAGGTGGCGTTGGTGCCCATTTACTCCGATGTGGAGTTGGCGCTGGCCCCGTATCCTCCCACCCGCTGGGCGGTTTTCAACTTGGGAGAAGGGCTGGAGGGGCGGCTCTTCGAGGAGGCCCGCATCGCCTGGGCCCTGGAGGCCATGGGCTACCACTTTACCGGCTCGAGGGGGGACGCCATCGTCCGCTCGACCCACAAGGGGCGGGCTAAAGCGCTACTGGCTGCAGCGGGAGTGCCAACCCCACCCTGGCGGATGTTCTTCGATCCGGCTGAGGCAGACGAGGCCACCGTGGCCGCGTTGTCCTTCCCCCTCATCGTCAAGCCGGTGGCTGAGGACGCTAGTTTGGGGGTGGACCCGGAAGCGGTGGTGCACACTCCAGCAGCCTTGCAAGCACGGGTGGCCTACGTGGTAGAGCGTTACCGGCAGGCAGCGCTGGCAGAACAGTTCATCGCCGGACGAGAGTTCAACGTCGCGCTGTGGGGCGATCCACCGCAGGTGTTGCCTCTGGCAGAGATTGATTTCAGCGCCTTTGCCGATCCTTTTCAACAAATCGTTTCCTTCGCCGCCAAGTGGGAAGAGGATTCTTTTGACTATAAACATACCCCTGTGGTCTGCCCTGCTAGCGTGGCCCCAGTTCTCCTTGACCGTATCATCGCCACCGCCAAGCGGGCCTGGAGGGCCATCGGCTGCCGGGGCTACGGCCGGGTGGACATGCGCGTAGCCGCCGATGGCACGCCTTACGTCGTCGAGATCAACTGCAACCCCGACATCTCGCCCGACGCCGGCTTCTTCCGCGCCGCCCGAGCCGCCGGGCACGACTATGTGGGGATGGTGACCCAGATCTTGAACCTTGCTTGGAGACAGTGCAATACCTATGATTACGGAAGCGAAAGAGCAAGATGGCTCACAGATTCTGCATCTAACGGCCGGCGCAGGCGTTTTCAAGCCAGGCGAAGTGGCGTGCGTCCAGGAGTTGTGGGACGCTTACCTGCGACAGGGCGAAGCCAGTGGTTACGTCTTTCTAGTCTATAAAAAGGGAGACCGTTCCCTGGGCTACGCCTGCTTCGGACCCCATCCGCTGACCGAGGGGATCTTCGACCTATACTGGATCGCCGTAGATCCAGAAGCACAGGGGCAAGGCATTGGCCACGCCCTCTTGGCGCGGGCAGAAGACGAGGTGAGGGCCCGGGGGGGGCGGATGCTGCTGGTAGAGACATCCGGCACATCCGCCTATGCCCCAGCCCGGCGCTTGTATGAATCCTGTGGCTACCGCTACGAAGCGGTGATCCACGACTTCTATGCCCCTGGCGATGACCTCATTGTCTTTGGCAAACTCCTTGGAGACCCTAAGGGTTTATGAAACCCTTAGGGTCTCCCACGTCCCCCCGTTGCTAATTTGG
>CAYUPJ010000314.1:0-3772 GCA_964446635.1 uncultured Anaerolineae bacterium | reverse complement strand
CCCGCAGTATACCTCAGATGTTACGCATAAGCAAATGGGTTAGTACGCATAACCGATTATCCGCTCCCATCCGTTGCGGCAAGGTACATGAGGTTGGCAGACTTGCCATGCCGGAGTATAATTACGTCGGGGAGGAGTCGTATCATGGCTGATACCCAATCTACCCAACCGCAACTGTTTGACGTAGCCGAGTTGCCAGGCCGACCGATGCTCCACTGGCATGGCAAACGCCCCCTGCGCGAGATCCCCTACTACCCTGCTCAGCTCCGCGAGCGTTATGGCTTTGCTCCCTCTCCCTCCCAGGGAGAGGGCCGGGGTGAGGGTGGCTGGGTGAACCGCCTCTACTGGGGCGACAACCTGCAGGTGATGGCCCACCTGATGCGCGAGTTCCGGGGCAAGATCAAGCTCATCTACATTGACCCGCCCTTCGACAGCGGGGCCGACTACCGCAAGCGTGTCAAGCTGCGCGGCACCTCCGTGGAGACCGACCTGAGCGTACTGGAAGAGCGACAGTACACCGACATCTGGAGCAACGATCTCTATCTCCAGTACATGTACGAACGGCTGATCCTGATGCGGGAACTGCTGGCGGAGGGTGGGTTCATTGTTGTTCATATAAATACTGCCCGTTCGCACTATATCAAAGTGATCATGGATGAGGTGTTCGGGGAATCCAACTTTCGGAACGAGATTGTTGTCAAGCGTATCCGCAAAAGCTACGTTGAGCCATCAGGAATAGCCTCACTCAATGAGGCTTGCGATTACTTGCTCCTCTATTCCAGGTCGCCTGATCCACGGTTGAAACCCCCATTGAAGTACGCTCCAAAAGAGGAGCGATGGCACTCCTTCGATGCACCCAATATTCGCCCCAATCTCACTTACGAATTGTTCGGCAAGTGGCCACCGGCAGGAAGATGCTGGATGAAGTCACCTGACGAAGCAGGCCGGATGATCGCGCAAGGCGACTTGCGCCCAAATCCTAACACAGGCTGGCCTGAATATCGTATTGAGGCAACAGACTATATCGTCCGCGATACGCTCTGGGATGACGTTACTGCTTCGGCGTTTACGACTGGCTATCCAACCGAAAAGAAAGAGCAGATGCTGGAACTCATTCTTGAAATGGCTTCCAACCCCGGCGACCTCGTCGCCGACTTCTTCATCGGCTCCGGCACCACGGCGGCGGTGGCGCAGAAGCTGGGCCAGCGCTGGATCGGGGCCGACATCAACCTGGGGGCCATCCACACCACTGCCCAACGCCTGTCTCGCATCATCGCTGAACAGCAAGGTCAGGCCCAGCAGTTAGAATTGCCCAACGCGAGCGAGAAACCAGGTTTTTCTGAAAAACCTGGTTTCTATCCCGTCTTTGAGGTCTACAACGTCAACCACTACGAAGTCTTCAAGAACGCCGAAGAGGCCCGCGACATCGTGCTCAAGCTCTACGGCGTGGAACCCCTCAAGGGCCACCGCTTCTTCGACGGCACCCTGGACAGCCGCTGGGTCAAGGTGGTGGACCTCAACCGTATCTGCTCCAAGCTGGACATCCAGACCATCTTCGACAATCTGCCCCCCGATGATACTCGCGGTGTAGTGGTGCTCTGCGCCGGCCACGAGTACGACGTGCCGGAGGCCATCAAACAGCGCAATCTGCTCAACATCCCCTTCGAGGTGCGGGACATCCTCACCGACCGCAAGGACGTCATCTTCAAGCGCCCGCCGGAGGCACAAACCCGCCTTCTCCGAGAAGACGGGCTTGTAACCCTCACCATCGAGCAATTCTACTCCCCCATGCTGCTGCAAAAGCTCTCCCTGGAAGACGCTTCGACAGGCTCAGCGCAAGCGGAAGCCATCGAGGACTGGCGTCAGACCGTGGCCTCGGTGCTCATTGACCCGGCCTACGACGGCGAAGTCTTCCACGCCCGCATCACCGACACCCCCGCCCGGCGCGACGAGATGGTGCATGGCGAGTACACCTGGCAGGCGGGAGAGTACGAAGAGGGACAGGTAGCGGTGAAGATTGTGGACGTGTTGGATGAGGAGTGGTTTGGGGTGATGGGGCGAGAAGATGGTGACAATGGGGAAGAAGCTGGCAACCCAGCATCGTTGCAAGAGCGATACCAGCGCGAAATCGAGCGGGTTGTCACCATCCTGCAAGAGCATTATGCCCCGGACAAGGTCATCCTGTTTGGCTCCTGCGGCCGGGGCGACTTCAGCGAAGATTCCGACATAGACTTGCTTATCGTCAAGGAAACTAGCAAGCGCCCTCTGGATCGCATGCGAGAGGTCTACGAGCTAGTCTACTCGCCGGACCATTACCTGGCGCTTGATCCCCTGGTATACACACCCAAAGAACTAACCCAGCGGCTGGCATTGGGAGACTTCTTTATCCAGGAGATCATGCAGGAAGGGAGGGTGCTCTATGAGCGCGAATGAACAGGCACGTGAGTGGTTCGATAAAGCGGACACCGACTTGACATCAGCCACGCTGCTGGCGGGCATCCCAGGACCACCAGAGACCATCTGCTTTCTGGCTCAGCAGGGAGCGGAGAAGTATCTCAAGGGATACCTGGCGTGGCGGGGAGTACCGTTCCGGAAGGTACACGACCTGCTGGAGATCCTCAACGCCTGTCGAGGCGAGGACGACGCCTTTGGAGAATTGGAAGCGGACTGTCGCATGCTTAACCCCTATTCCGTGGAGGTACGGTATCCAGGGTACCCCTTCGATTGCACACGTGAGGACGCCCACGATGCGCTCGCCAGGGCAGAGCGCATACGTGACTTTGTTCGAGAACGATTAGGGTTGGAGAAAACCAATGACTAGGAAGATGTTGAAGGAGTCAAGAGCCGTGGAACTGGAACAGGTTCTGAATGACTTTATCACTCGCGAAGTTGACGAGCTCTCAATGCCGACCTTCTTCGATGTGTGGGAAATCCTCGAGCGCGAACGTCGTGCCCGAATGCCAGTCATCGTAGTTGAGGGAGACGTCTCTGACGACGAGGTAGCGCTGTCGCTCCCGGAACCGGTGCTGGCTCCAGTTACAGCCTCCGGCAACGAGTTGATCGTCAACGGCTATCGGATCGTCCCGAAACTCAGAACCAGAGTCTGAGCACCACCCCCGCTGAGGGCATTCCGGGCTACCTTCGCCGTTCAACGCCCCGAACCCGATGACGGCTCGCCATATGACGATGACCGGTGACGATCGAGTAAGATGAGACGTTGCTCGCGTATAGTCGAAAAGGAGCAGAGAAATGGCACTGAAGGTGTTCATCAGTTCAAAAATGGCAGAGTTGCGGGATGTGCGAGAGATCGTAGGCAAAGCGCTGACCGCTCATGGCATCGAGGCCTTCGTCTACGAAGAAAGCGCTGGTGCACGCCCAGAAACGGTGGTCACCACCTCGCTGCGAGAAGTCGAAGAAGCGGACGTCTACGTCGGACTGTTCTGGCAGAAGTACGGCGCGGTCACAGTCGAAGAATATCGCCATGCCCGTAAGCATAACAAGCCCTGTTTTGTCTACATACGGGATAAGGACCTGTATCGAGAGCCAGAGCTGGAAGAGTTCCTGAAGGCTGAAGTCTACGACCTAGTCAGAGGTGTCACATACGACTACTTCGACAGCGCGTTGGAGTTGGGTAATGCTGTCGCTCGCGACGTTATGGTTTGGCTGGAGCGTCGCTACCGGGAGCTTTCAGCCCAGGTTAGGACCGCTGAGGTTTCACACGAGGAGATCAAGCGGCTGCAAGCGGAAGTGGCACGCCTGCAGGCCATCAGTC
>CAYUPJ010000313.1:0-3783 GCA_964446635.1 uncultured Anaerolineae bacterium | reverse complement strand
AGACTTCCAGGCCAGCCTGGTCGAGAGGATGCCCAACGAGAAGGTGGCTGACGTCTTGGAGGAGATGGCTCCCGACGAGGCCGCCGACCTGCTGGCCGAACTGCCACAAGACCGCAGCCAGGAGCTCCTCAAGCTGATGGAACACGAGGAGGCCGAGGACGTTCGCAAATTGCTGACCTACCCGGAAGATATGGCGGGCGGGATTATGACCACTGAATTCGTCGCCATTCGCCCTGACCTCACCGCAGAACAAGCCATCACCGTCTTGCGGGAGACGGCTGAAGAGGCCGAAACGATCTTTTACGTTTACGTGACCGACAGCGAGGATCACCTGGTGGGCGTGTTCTCGCTTAGCGACCTGGTGTTGGCCAGGCCCGAGACGCCAGTAACCGAATTCATGCACCGCCGCGCCGTTAGCGTCAACTTGGGCGATAGCCAGGATAGCGTAGCGCAAATCGTCGCCAAATACAACCTGGTTGCTGTGCCGGTGGTGGACAATCAGGGGCGGTTGCAGGGGATCGTCACAGCCGACGACGCACTGGACAAGATCATCCCGACCGCCTGGAAGAAACGCCTGCCCCGCCTGTACCACTGATCTGACAAGGAGTGATCCCATGTCCATCTGGCAACGGCTCAAGCCTATCCGGATCCGATTGCTGGTATTACTAGCTATTTTGGGGCCGGGATTGATCACCGCCAGCGCTGATAATGACGCGCCGGGGATTGCCACCTATTCCATGGCCGGTTCTACTTACGGCTATCGCTTCCTGTGGGTCATCCTGGCCATCACCGTTGGAGAAGTCATTGTCATGGAAATGGCGGGCCGGATGGGGGCTGTGACCGGCAAGGGGGCCGCGGACTTGATCCGCGAGCAGTTCGGCGTCCGCATCACGGCCTTGGCCATGGTCTGTTTGTTGATCGCCAATTTAGGTACGACGATCGGGGAGTTCGCCGGTGTGGCCGCCGGTACGGAGTTGTTTGGGCTGTCGCGCTACATCTCTGTGCCCCTTGCCGCCTTGCTGGTGGGGCTCCTGGTGATACGCGGGTCGTACCGCCATGTGGAGAAAGTGCTGCTGGTGTTGAGCCTGGCGGCATTGAGTTACATCATCACCGCCTTTATTGAGCATCCAAATTGGGGCGAAGTGCTGCGCCAGGCTATTAAGCCCGCGCTCCAGGGAGGAACCGATTACCTGCTCACGCTACTGGCCGTCGTAGGGACAACGATTACACCGTGGGGCATTGTCTATATGCAGGCTTCCGTGGCCGATAAAGGTGTTGCCCTGGACGAATACAAATATACCCGGCTGGATGTCGTTACCGGGTCAGCGTGGGGGAACATCGTCTCCGCTTTTATCGTGATTTGTACGGCGGCGACTTTGTTTGCAGTAGGCATCCGCGTGGAGACGGCCGAGCAGGCCGCTATGGCGCTGGAGCCGTTGGCCGGGGTCTGGGCCAAGGGATTGTTTGCGGTGGGTTTGCTGGCTGCGTCCCTGCTGGCGGCGTCGGTGCTGCCGCTGTCCACGGCCTATGCCGTCTCAGAGGCCTTCGGCTGGGAGCGCGGTCTGGATAGCCATGTCCGCGAGGCCCGCATCTTTTACGGCCTCTACGTAGGGATTATCGGGCTCAGTGTGGCGATTGTGCTCATCCCTGGCCTACCGCTCTTCCCGCTGATGTGGTTTTCGCAATCGGTGAATGCGATCCTATTGCCGGTGTTGCTGGTCTTGGTGCTGAGGCTGGCGAATGATAAGCGGCTCATGGGCCGCTGGACGAATTCCCGCTTGCAAAACGTGCTAGCCTGGGTCATGACCGGCCTGATTATCCTGGCTACGGTGCTTTTGTTCGCCTCGCCATTGGTGTCGTGAGCGGCTGTAGGGCATAGTCACGGCTGACAACGCCTTGGACAATATCATCCCGACCGCCTAGAAGAAGCGCCTGCCACGCCTGTACCATTAGATCCTAGCACTGGGTGTCCCTTGGAGGAAATTGGATGGCGAATCGTGCCTCAGTCGGCAGAAGACTGGCGTCTTCTCCGCTGATCAGGAGATTGCTGCTTTTCATCTCGGTCTTCGGCCCGGCGACGATCACGGGCATGGCTGACAATGACGCCTCCGGCGTTGCGACCTATTCGATCGCGGGGGCACGGCTGGGATATCCGATCCTGTTTGCCCTGGTGTGGATCACGATTCTTCTGGGCATCACGCAGGAAATGGGCATGCGGCTGACCTTGATCACCCGGCGAGGCCTGGCCGACCTGATCCGGGAGAAGTGGGGTGTCAGGGTCTCCCTGTTGATCTTTGCCAGTTTGATGGTTGCCAATATGGGGACCATCATTGCAGACTTGGCTGCCGTCAAGACGACCAGCTCTATGCTCAACATCCCGGCGATTCCCGCTGTCATTGTTGTCATTGCGGTCACTTTCTTTTTCGTGACGAAAGGCACCTACAAGGTTACCCAGGGGATTATGCTGGTAGCCTGCCTTTTCTTTGTGGTGTATATTTTCGCGGCATTCAAAGCAAGGCCTGACTGGAATGCTGCCTTGTCGAATCTTCTGTATCCGAATGGAGTAGCCTTCACCAAGGATTACCTGAAGGATTACCTGCTGATCGGCATGGGCGTTCTGGGCACCACGGTCACTCCGTGGGGGCAGTTCTTTATCAGCAGCTTTGCCTACGATAAGAAAATCGAGGCGGGCAAGATTGGCTACTCCCAGGCGGAGACATACTGGGGCGCCTTTCTGACCGACTTTTTCTCGTTTTTCATGATCGTCGCCACTGCCGCGACTTTGTTTGTTTACGGCATTCCCCTGGTTTCAGGGGAACAGGCTGCTCTGGCTATCAAGCCCTTTGCCGGGGAACTCGCCGGAACATTGTTCGCCGTCGGAATCCTCAATGCCGGATTTATGGGCATCGTGATCGTATCTTTATCCACGGCCTACGCGTTCGCCGAGTTCTTCGGCCTCTCCGGGAGCCTGGATACATCCTACAGGCAAAGCAGGAGTTTCTACATCCTATTTCTGGGGCAACTGATCGTCGCCGCCGTCGCTATCATGCTGCCCGGTGTGTCGTTGTTTCAACTGGCAATTGCCACGCAAGCGTTGAACGCGATGACGCTTCCGTTGGTTTTTTACTATCTGATCAAATTGACCAGCAACAAAGCGCTTATGGGCAGATATGCCAATAACTCTTTCCAGAAGTATTTCACCATCGTTGCGACGGTGGTCATTTTTATCGCCTCTGTCATCACACTTGCAGCGGCGCTATTCAAGTAATACGCTAGACGCCTCTGGCCTGCGTTGCCGCCCAACGGCACCCCTTGTCGTTGATGGCTGGTCAACAACCGGCGAGTGATGGGGAAATATGTCAACGGGCGGTTCTTCAACGTGCTGGCCTGGGCCATCGTCGTGGCATTGATCGCGCTGACGGTAGTCCTGTTGATCACAACCCTCCTTCCGGGTCCGTGACGTTTCTCTGACTTGAAAATTGGTCCGATGGGCTACCATTATCTCCGGGAACCTCGCTGGCGATCTTTTCGTCTTTAGTACAGGTAATGTTTAGCGCCCAGGACTTGATCCACAGTTCCCCATAGATTAGTGGGCTTCCAGCGTCTTCCCAACAGAGCTCACCCAAAATCAAAAGCCCCTCTTAACCAAGAGGGGCTTTATTGCCTAATACTGAGGCATAGGCGGTGTAGGTGGCTCTTTTCCAAGTATCTCCGTGATCAGGGCCTCAGTGGTGAGGATCATGGCGGCGATGCTGGCGGCGTTCTCTACCGCACTCCGCGTGA
>CAYUPJ010000312.1:0-3796 GCA_964446635.1 uncultured Anaerolineae bacterium | reverse complement strand
ATCCAGGAGGCGCTGGACGAGGCCCAGGGGCGGGGCGTGGTCAAGGTGGATTTCCTGGAGTTCGCCACCCTGGACGACCTGCGCGAGGCCTTCACCGGCCAGAGCTACCAGGTGCTGCACTTCACCGGCCACGGCTCCTGGAACGCCACTGAGCAACGCAGCTCCCTGGCCTTCGAGGACGACGAGGGCAAGACCGACTCAGTCACGCCGGACAAGCTCTGCCCGCTGGTGGTGGGTAAGGGGCTGCGGCTGGCCGTGCTCTCCAGTTGCCTGGGGGCGCGCACCGGCAACCGCGACGCCTTCATCGGCATGGGCACGGCCCTGCTGCGGGCCGGGGTGCCAGTGGTGCTGGCCATGCAGTCCTCCATCCTGGACGAATCGGGCATCGCCCTGGCGCGGGCCTTCTACACTGCCCTGGGCCGGGGACTGAGCGTGGAGGAGACGCTCCAGCAGGTGCGACTGGCCCTGTGGCAGCGGCCCGACGGCCCCGGCACCGACTGGGGGCTGCCGGCCCTCTACCTGCGCACCCACGGACTGCGCCTGGTAGACCCCCAGGCGCGGGGCCCGGCCGAGGCGGCGCTGCGGCTGAACGTGGGCGGGCTGCCGCTGCCGCGCGGCTTCGTCGGGCGCAAGGAAGAGCTGCGGGCCATCCGCCGGGCGGTGCTGGGGCGGCAGCCCTTCGTCTACGTCTGGGGGCTGGGCGGGGTGGGCAAGACAGCCCTGGCGGCCAAGGCCCTGGCCAAGCTGGACCCGCAGTTGGACGGCTGGGCGGTGGTGGATTGCCGCCGCGAGCGGATGCCCCTGGCCGACGTCCTCTCGACCCTGGCCAACTTCCTGCGCGGCCGTGGCCTGCGGGAGACGCAACTGGCCGAGGTGCTGCTCGATAGCCGCCTCTCCCTGACCGAGCGGGTGGACATCCTGGCCCAGAACACTCAGCGCGACCGCTTCCTGTTCGTATTCGATAACCTGGAGACGCAGATGAGCAAGGGAGCGGAGGAGCAGAGGAGACGGGGAGAGGGGGAGAAGGGGAGACAAGGAAATATCTCCGTGTCTCCCCGTCTCCGTGTCCCCGTGTCTCCTCTGCCCTTCGCCGACCCGGAGTGGCAAGAGTTCTTCGCCGCCGTCTTCCGCCAGAACTGGCGCTTCACCTGGCTGTTCACCAGCCGCTTCCGGCTGGACCTGCTGGACCAGGTGCCCCAGACCAACCGGCTGGAGCTGCACCTGCCGGGCCTCAATCGCCGCCAGGCCATCATGTTCATGAACAACCTGCCCCGGCTCTCCCAAGAGCCCCTGGCCGACAAGCTGGCCGCCTTTGACCGGGTGGGCGGGCACCCCAAGACCATCGAACTGCTGGAGGGCTGGCTGGTGCCCTCACCCCCAGCCCCTCTCCCGACATCGGGAGAGGGGAGGAGGTTGCGGGCGCTGCTGGACGACCCGTCCACGGCCACCCGGCTGGCCGAGGAATGGGAGGCCTACTTCCTGGGCGAGTTGCTGGGGCGGCTGACCGAACCCGAGCGGCGGGCGCTGGAGGCGGTGAGCGTCTTCCAGGTACCCTTCTGGTGGCGGATGGTGGAGTTTGTGAGCGGAGGAGCCGAGGGGCCGAGGGGCAGAGGAGCAGAGGAGCAGGGGAGACGGGGAGCACCTCTGCACCCCAGCACCTCTGCTCCCCTGCCCAAATGGCACGACCTGTCGCTGGTGCAGTACGAGGGCGAGGGGACAACCGCACCGTGGTACACCCTCCACCCCGTGGTGCGGGAGTACCTGTGGGGGCGGCTTTCCGAGGCGGAGCGGGAGCGCTTGCACCTGCGGGCGGCGGAGTGGTACAGGGAGCAGATCCTGGGGCCGTACCGGGAGCTACTGAAAGACCACCTCACGCCAGAGAACGAAAGCCAGGTGGCGACCGCTGTGCTGGAACAACTGGCGAAGCAGACCCAGGACATGGAGCGGGCGCGGTGGGCGGTGGAGACCGGGCTCCTCTGGCACACCCACCTCTTCGCCGCCCGGCGGTGGGAGGAGGCGGACGACGTGGTCAACGTTGTCTGGATGGTGCTGAACCGCTGGGGCCAGAGAGACCTGGCCAAGAGCCTGCTGCGGGAGAGCATCGCCACGCGGGAGGGTATGAGCAAGGACGTAGCCCAGTGCAACCTGGCCACGCTGCTCAAGGATGAAGGTCGGCTGGACGAGGCCCTGGCCACCTACGAAGAGGTGTACCGCACCTTCGAAGGGCTAGGGGACAAGTCGAACATGGCCGTGGCCCTGGCGCAAATCAGCATCGTCTACCGACTCAAAGGCGACTATGACCGGGCCATTGAGCGGCAGCAGGCCAGCCTGGACATCCGGCGGGAAATTGGCGACGAAGAGGGCCAGGCCATCAGCCTGCACCAACTCTCCATGCTCTATCGCCACAAAGAGGACTACGCCCGGGCCCTGGAGACCAGCCGTCAGGCCGAGGCACTGGCCCGCAAGTTGGGCAACGACCACTTCCTGGCCGCCATGCTCCACGAGCAGGGCATCATCCTCACCAAGACGAACCAGCCGGCGGAGGCCTTCGCCCGCTTCCAGGAGAGGCTGGCGATTGCGCGGCGCATCGGGGACGAGGCCGGGGCGACCAACCCTTTGGGCGAGATTGGCAAGCTGCTCATGGCCACCGGACAGCTGGCGGAGGCCATCGCCGCTTTCACCGAGTGCCTGGACATCTATCGGCGGCTGAACAACCCGGCCAAGATGGGCATTGCCCTGGAGATGTTGGGCATCGTCCACGAGCGGCAAGGGGAGTATGCGGCGGCGCTGGAGAAGTACGAGCAGGCGTTGGCGATATTCCGGCAGAGTGGCCCGCCACCTGAAGGATTCGGCATCATCGAGCGAAACATCGCGCGGGTGAGGGGGAAGATGGGGTAGGGGTTTGGAGCACGAAGGACGCGAAACGATGCGAAAGGCACGAAAGGTAGGGGAACTCGATGGATGAACGTCTCGTGGAACAGTTGCGCCAACGGCTGGGGCCACTCCACCCCCAGCAGGTGATCGCCTGGCAGCAGATGAGTCCGGCCCGGCGGCTGGAGCTGGCCTTTCAAGCCTACCAGTTGGCTCTGGATGCCGTGCGCCTGACCGAGCGACGCCGTCACCCGGAGCTCTCCCCCGACGAACTGGCCTGGCGTGTGGTCCGTCGGATGCAGGGGAACCCCCATCTGGGCAGGTGAACCGATGGAACATGTCCGCGACTACGAACTTAAAGCGTTCTTCACCTACGTGGTGGACGTCCTGGAACGACTGGACATTCCCTACATGGTCGACTGATTTCCTGATTTCCACAAGGAGGCAAACAACTATGGACCTGTATCAACGCGATCTGATCACCACCCAGGAATGGTTAAAGGCCGAGCTGGAAGCCGTCCTCGAGCTGGCGGCAAAAATGAAGCGCGACCGCTTCGGGCCAACGTACAGCAACGTCCTGCGCGGCAAGACGTTCTTCATGTTCTTCTACAACCCGTCCGTCCGCACCCGGCAGAGCTTCGAGTGTGCGGCGACGGAACTCGGTGGCCATGCGCAGTTCCTGGAGCCGGGAGCCATGCGGCTCAAGACAGCCACCACGGCTGGCGAGACCGTCGAAGACGCCGCGAAGGTGATGTCCCGCTACGCCGCGGGCCTGGGCATCCGCATCCTGGAAGACAAGGTCCCCTACTACGGCGCCGGCGACGAGCTGCTCCGCGAGTACGCCTACTGGGCCACCATCCCGGTCATCTCCATGGCCCACGACAAGTACCACCCCTGCCAGGGCCTGGCCGACGTGATGGGCTGG
>CAYUPJ010000311.1:0-3841 GCA_964446635.1 uncultured Anaerolineae bacterium | reverse complement strand
CATTTTCTCTCTCCTTGTATCTTGGCTATTGGGATTTGGTCAGCAGTGGCTCGATCTTGTCCTCTATGCCCACCGAGCTCAGCGGCCGGTCTTAAGATACTCTATCGCTCGCTCGAGCTGGGGGTCCATGCCCTGCGTGAAATCCTCCTCGGTGAAGGGCACCACGATGTCAGGGGTGATGCCCTCTTCGTTAATGGGGTGGCGGTTGGGGGTCAGTAGCAGGGCCATGGTGACGTGCAGGGTAGACCCGTCGCTTAGCTCGTGGACGCGCTGCACCGACCCTTTGCCGAAGGTCTGCTCGCCAATGAGCACTGCGCGGCCATAGTCCTGGATGGCCCCTGCCACAACCTCCGAGTTACTGGCCGTGCCCTGGTTGACCAGGACCACCAGCGGGATGTCCGTGGCCAGGCCTCCTGGTAAGGCCCTGTGCGCTTGCTCTCGGCCATCGCTGTACTGCTGGTAGACGATAACGCCCTCACCCACGAACTGGCTGGTCACTTCGATAGCCGCGGAGGGGAACACGCCGCCAGGATTGTTGCGCAGGTCGAGGATCAGGCCCGATAAGTCTTCCGCCATCAATTCCTGCAAGGTTTCCTCCAATTCCTGGCTTGTCCGCTCGCTGAAGAGGGCAACACGTACGTAGCCAATGTCATCTTCTAAGACCATCCCCCCCACCGTGGCCAGCTCAACCTCGTCCCGGACGACCTCGATCTCCAGGGGTGCGGCCTGCTCTTCCCGCATGATGGTAAGGCGTACGGTTGTGCCCCCTGGTCCGCGGATGAGGCGCACAGCCTCCTCCAGCGGCATGCCCGTGACTACCACGTCGTCCACCTTGAGGACAATGTCCCCAGCCCTGATGCCCGCCTCCATGGCCGGAGAGCCATCAAAGGGCGAGACGATGATGATCTGGTCTTCATCGTCTACTGACACCAGTGCTCCGATCCCTTCGTAGACTCCTCTCAGATCAATCATCTGATCTTCCGAAGGCACGGGCTCCATCAGCATGGTGGCTGGGTCCTCAAGGGTCCTCAACGCGCCCTGGATAGCACCGTAGGTGAATTCCTCAGGATCGGGTAGCTCGCCGAAGAACTCTCGCTCTATGACCTGCCAGGCTTCCCAAAAGAGATCGAAGTACTCTGATTCGCCGGCTTTGGGCTGGATTGTTTCGGTTGGGCGGATGAGTTGATTGACCTCGAAGCCCGCTAGAAAGGATGCCCCGGCAATCATGGCCACTACTACAATCACTGCCAACACTTTGAGAAATGTTCGCATCTGTTTTACCTCTCTCTAGTTCTTGTGCTGATCACTGCCTAGATTATAGCAGATTTCGCCTGACTAAGCAACCCGCGTGATGCGTGAAACGTGATGCGTGAAAGCGGCCGTTTGACAATGGAGACTGAAGCTATATAATAGGGGTCACGTTAATTTCAGTCATCAGTGTTTGCTGGTTACTGATAGCTGGTCACTGGTCATCGGGAGGGAAGGGTGATAATAGAGAGGCTGTGCGTCGGTATGCTCCAGACCAACTGCTACATCGTGGGCTGCGCGGAAACAAAAGAGGGTGCGATCATTGATCCCGGCGGAGATGCAAAGCACATCCTGGCCGAGGTGGAACGGCTTGGCTTGAAGATAAACTACGTCATCAACACTCACGGCCACTTCGACCACACCCTGGCCAACAAGGAAATAGTGCAAGCCACGGGGGCACCTCTGGCCATCCACTCCGCCGACGCACCCATGCTGACCCAGGGGGGCGGCGCCTTTTTCTTCGGCATAATGGGCAAGGCCAGCCCTCCGGCGGACACGATCCTGGAAGAAGGCCAGGTGCTGATCCTGGGTAAGATTGAGTTAACGGTTCTGCACACACCGGGCCACTCGCCGGGCAGCATCTGCCTCTACAACGAGGAGGAAGGTGTACTCTTTGACGGCGACGTCCTGTTTAACATGGGCATGGGCCGCTACGACCTGCCTGGCGGTAACTACGGCGTCCTGATGCAGTCCATCCAGAGGCTGCTGGCCCTGCCCGAAGAGACGACGGTCTACCCCGGCCATGGCCCGGCCACCACCATCGGCCGCGAGCGGCGTAGCAACCCCTTCCTCTATTCAATCTCCACCAGCACCTGATCTTTCTCTACATCATCGCCCGGCTTCACGTGTACTGCCTGCACGGTGCCGCTCTGGTGGGCGTGGAGCTCGTTCTCCATCTTCATCGCCTCCAGCACGCAGACTGGATCGCCCTCCTCGACTTTCTGACCTGGTTTCACCATGACGCGGATGATCTTGCCCGGCATGATCGCCAGCACTGCACCGGCCCCGGCCTCGGTTGCGGGAGGGGCGGCGGGGCCGGGTGCTACCGGCGAAGGGGTCATGGGTGTCACTGCTAGGCCACTGACCTGCACCGCGTAGGACTCCCCGCTCACCATCGCTGTCTCCCCCTCCAGCGTGACGTCGTAGGCGATGCCGTCTACCAATACCGTGCCGTCCTCGGTGATCTCCACAGTGAAGGGACGGTCATTGACGGTGATGGTATCGCCCTCGACCATGACTGGGTATTCGATATTGTCCAGCGTCAGGGTGAACTCCCGCTTCATCGCATCCCTCCAGCGCCGTCAATCAGCCCCACCCAGCGACCCGCCCCTGGCCGCCAGGCCGTCTTCCACGGAGAGACCATTGGGCCAGCGGGTGTGGCGACAGCCGCAGCCTGTTCCTCCAACCGCTTGAGCAGCAGTCCCGTGATGGCGGCTACCACCGGCTCCTTCCCGTCGCCGCCCCGGGCCCGCCGCGCCAGGAAGGGCCGAGCCACCTGGGGGAACAGGGCATAGGAGATCACGTCCTCCTCATCCCGCGCCAGCTTGCCGATTTTCTCCTGCGCTTCCTCCATCCCCGGCGGAATCAGGTCAGCCGGGCGACACTCAATGGGCTGCTCATCGCCGATAGCCAGCCGCTTCACCTCAGGATCAATGGGGGCTGGCGGGCGGCCGTAGTAGCCCCGGATGTATTGCCTGACCTCCTCCGGGATGATCTTGTACCGCTCCCCCAGCACCACGTTGAGAGTGGCCTGGGTGCCGACGATTTGGCTGGAAGGGGTCACCAGTGGCGGATAGCCCAGTTCCGCCCGCACGCGGGGGACTTCTGCCAGCACTTCCTCGTACTTGTCCTCGGCGTTCTGCCCCCGCAACTGAGAGACCAGATTAGAAAGCATCCCGCCTGGGATCTGGTACTGCAACACCCGCACGTCTACCCCGAACATGCCGCTCTCGAAGCGGGCGTACTTGCGGCGTACCCTGGCAAAGTAGCCAGCGATCTCGGCCAGTAGTCTTAGGTTTAGCCCTGTATCTCGCTCCCTTCCCTGCAGCATCGAAACGATGGACTCGGTAGGGGGATGGGAGGTGGTAAGGGAGAGGGAGGAGATGGCAGTGTCCACGATGTCCACTCCCGCCTCGATTGCCTTCAGGTGGGCGGTGGTGGCCATGCCGCTGGTAGAGTGGGAGTGGAGGTGAATGGGCAGGTCCAGCTCTTCCTTCAGTCGGCGGACCAACTCGTAGGCCGCGTAGGGGCTGATCAGCCCGGCCATGTCCTTGATGCAGATGGAGTCGGCTCCCATGTCCGCCAGTTGCCGGGCCACATCCACGAAGTAATCAATGCTGTAGGGCGGGCCAATGGTATAGCAGATGGCACCCTGGACGTGGGCTCCCTCCCGCTTGGCAACTTGCATCGCCCAACGCATGTTGCGCACGTCGTTGAGGGCGTCGAAGATGCGGAAGACGTTTATGCCGTTGGCGTGGGCGTGGACGACGAATCGCTCCACCACGTCGTCGGGATAGTGATGATAGCCAACGAT
>CAYUPJ010000310.1:0-3853 GCA_964446635.1 uncultured Anaerolineae bacterium | reverse complement strand
CACCCTGCGAATTGGAGATTGCTTCGGCACAAAAACCGTGCCTCGCAATGACACGGCGAAATTTCTGCCCCCTACGGATGGCGCGATGCGCCATGGAAGACTCGCAATGACACGGGCTGAGCAGTTACCTTCCAGAGAGTAATTTGGTAATGGAAAGAACGCCCGAGCAGATTAAGGAACACTATGAAATAGAGAAGCAATTGGCGAGTAAGTTGCGTAACGCTAGTAAGGAAGAGCGGCGATTCCTCTACCGTGCCCTTTACGACGAGCTCTATCAACGAGTACCTCATCACCCGCAATTGGCTCAGAAAGCAGATCCAGAAGCTAGGTCTGAAATAGCATCCAAACAGATGAAGTTGCTGAGACATTTCTTGAGCCCGGAGTCTACGCTGATGGAAATCGGGCCAGGAGATTGTTGTCTTTCCTTTGAGGCGGCCAGGTTGGTGAAGAAAGTATACGCGGTTGATGTTTCGGAGGAGATTACCAAGAGTTCAAGGTATCCACAGAATTTTGAGCTGATTCTTTCCAATGGTTGCAGCATCCCTGTCCCTGAAAACACTGTCAATGTGGCTTATAGCAGTGAGCTTATGGAGCATCTACACCCAGACGATGCCCATGAACAGGTTGGCAACGTTTGCAAAGCACTAGCACCTGGTGGGGTTTACATCTGTATCACTCCCAATCGACTTTACGGACCTCACGACGTTTCTAGGTACTTCGATGAAGTTGCGACGGGGTTTCATTTACGAGAATACACCGTCACTGAGTTAGCAGAGATATTCCAGACGATAGGGTTCTCGAAATTACGAATATGTATCAGCGCCAAAGGCTTCCCTTTTTTGCTGCCAGTATTTCCGGCCAGATGGATTGAGTATTTGCTAGCTAAACTGCCATACTGGTTGAGGAGAAGAATAGCAAGCTGGCTACCGGTTAGACTGCTACTGGGTATTACGTTAGTCGCCACGAAATAGACGGAAAGAAGGCATTGCGGCAGAAGTGCCGCTTACGTTTGCGACGGATCGCCAGATCTGTCGCCCAGGCGGATGGATCTGGCGATCCATCCGGAGCAAGGGTGTGATTTTTTACCTGATGCGAGAGAAGATGCCTCAAGTAAAGGAGGTTGCCGATCGGTTCACTAGCGACACAAGTACGGCTACAGGACCCATCACTCACAAACCGGCAGCGATCTTCAAGCAAGAGGAGATGGTATATTTCGACCGCAGCGTTGATTCGTATGTGGCTAAGTATTATTCGGCCAGGTGGCTGGCATACAGGCGTTTTGTCGCTAATCTCGCCAGGGAGCACCTGGAGGCTGCTTCTCTTGTGCTCGATTTGGGTTGTGGACCTCTTGCCAGTTTCCCAGGTGTATATCCCAGAGCAGGTAAGTCAACCTACGTTGACCTTTCCATTAACCAATTGCACTATCTTAGGCAACACCAACCAGCGAGCCTGGTAGTTAGGGCTGATGCAGAAAGCCTGTGCTTTGGAGAGTCATCTTTCGATGCCGTTATTCTATTCGGTACTCTACACCATCTCCCCGATCCTGTAGCAGCCATTGAGGGGGTTTGGCGCGTACTCCGGCCAGGTGGTATCGTGGTCGGTCACGAACCCTCACAGTATTGGAACGGCAACCCGGAATCACCGAATGAAAGAGGATTCTCTATTGAAGATATCAAACAGCTCTACGGAAGATTCACCGACGTCACTATCCGCACAGTGGATCACTTGCTCATCGAGTCATTGGCTCATATAACTTGGCGCTTCTTAGCCGCTCCTCTTTGCGCATGGATCACCAGGGGGAAAACGAACGAGGATAAGGCGGCGCTTCTCTTTTGGTCCAAAGTGTTTCAGGTTGGATCGCTCCTGGACAGAATAGGAATCAAGGGAGCAGATTTCGTCATTACGGCAAAGAAAGGGAATTCATGTTGCGCGGGGAGCAATAGGGAAGGGTGGTGAGAACGCTTAGCCAGGTACCGAAGATAAGCGTTATCATTCCCGTGCGGCCCGGCGGTTCGGTTATGGCCCTCGATCGGTTGAGGCGAGTAGATTATCCCGCTGAAAAGATAGAGGTCATCGTTGCTGAGGGATACTGTCCACCGCGACAGCGTAATTTGGCCGTAGCTCATTCCAGTGGAGAGATAGTATATTGTCTAGATGACGATTCACTAGTATCGCCGGACTTATTCAAGAGAGTAGTCGCCCATTACCAAGATGAGAACACATCAGTGGTGGGAGGGCCAAGTCTGACGCCCTCCACCGATAATCCCCTGCAGCGGTGCATCGGTTATGTACTGGGTTCCTATCTTGGGACTTTAACCATGCATGCCAGATATAACTCTGTGGGGAATGTACGTTGGGCATCAGAGAAGGAATTGATCTCTTGCAACCTCAGCCTGAGGAGAGAGGTGTTCTCGAGGGAGGGGGGGTTCAATGAAGATGTTTTCCCAAACGAGGAGACCGAGCTTCTCTGTCGGCTGTCGCGCAAGGATTACAAGATGATCTACGACCCTCTCGCATCCGTGGAAAGAAGCCAGCGAGAGTCTCTTGGGGAACTCGCTAATCAGTTCTTCGGATACGGAAAAGGGCGCATGAGTCAAATGCTCCTGCGCCCTTCGCTTATCACCTGGCTTTTTCTTCTGCCTTTGTTTGGCATCGTCTATCTTGCCATATTACCCATCCTGGTCATCATCTATGGCTTGTGGCCTCTATTACCAGTATCTCTTTACGTGTCGCTCACTCTTTCCATGACCATCATGATCGCCCTCAGGGAATGGAAGGCCTGGGCATTTGTCCTTCTGCCCTTACTGTATCCTTTCATCCACGCTTGCTATGGTGCAGGTTTGTTTTGGGAACTGGTTCTAAGAGTATATCGCAGGCCCAAGCGAGAGGGGCATCAACAAACGACACCTGTCACCGTGATGAAAGTGAAAGGGTTTGATCGAGGTTGGAGCGATGAAAGTCTCCGTGGTAGTCTGCACCCGTAATCGCGCTGAGATGCTAGTTGAATGCCTTTCGAGTTTATTCCGCAACCAGTATCCCAGCACTGAGATCGTCGTCGTTGATCAAAGTACCGACGACGAAGCTGAGCAGCAAGTGAAAGCATCTCACGGTTATCAGCGGCTCAAGTATATCAGAAGCAGAACGATCGGCCTTTCAAAGGCCAGAAATATCGGCATAGAAGCAAGTGAAGGGGAGATCCTATCATTCACCGATGATGATTGCGTGGTGAGCGAGAACTGGGTAGCAAGCATTGCCGCCGAATTTCGACAGGATTCTCAAGTAATGGCGGTCTTTGGAAGGGTTTTGCCTCTTGGGGTATCATGGGCTGATCCTCCTGTAGCTATCAAAGACTCGGAAGAATATGAGGTCTCTTGCGGTAAGGCGAACCCTTGGCGATTAGGTCATGGTGCAAACATGTCATTTCGACGCACGGTATTCGCCGAAGTAGGATACTTCGACGAGCTGCTTGGACCTGGGGCGTCGCTGAGGAATTGCGACGACGCAGATATGACATACCGTATGCTCAAAGCAGGTTTTAAAGTCATCTACTCGCCCAAGGTGCTGAATTATCACAAACAGTGGCGCACACAGGAGGAGATCAGAGGGTTAGAGCGGGACTACGCCATCGGTACAGGGGCTTTGTACCTCAAACACCTTCGCTGCGGTGATCTTTACACCCTTAAGCTGATGATAGACAAAGTCATCTGGATGTTAACATCTGGACTTTCTCGCTGGCTGCGCTCATCTTCTATGCGATCATTAGACTACCGACCAAGTAAGGTCTCCCTTCTGGGGCGTATAGCGCATAAGGGATATTGCGAAGTCGTTTATACTTTATACGGCATGTTTCTTG
>CAYUPJ010000309.1:0-3861 GCA_964446635.1 uncultured Anaerolineae bacterium | reverse complement strand
GCGAAGATGTCCTGGGATAGCACCACCAGGTCAGCTAGCTTGCCCGGAGTGATGGAACCCTTCTCCCGCTCCTCGCCTGAGGCGTAGGCCGCACCCAAAGTGTAGGCCCGCACAGCGTCCTCCACGGTGATGCGCTCCCCAGGATGCCAGCCCTCTGGCCCAGGAGTGCCAGCGGCGCGGCGACGGGTCACCGCAGCATGGATGCCCGCCAGCGGATCGAGGGGCTCCACCGGACAGTCGGAGCCAAAGGCCAGGACGGTGCCTGCATCCAAGAGGCTTTGCCAGGCATAAGCTCCCCGCGCCCTCTCCTCCCCCCAATGCCGCCTCACCATTTCCATGTCCGAAGTAGCATGGATGGGCTGCATGGAGGCGATGATGCCCAGCTTCGCCAGGCGGGGTATGTCGGCGGGATGCAGCAGTTGCACGTGCTCGATGCGATGCCGCAGGTCCATCCCCTCGCCGGACTGGCGACTCTCCTCCAGGACGTCCAGAACGTCGCGATTGGCCCGATCGCCGATGGCGTGGATGGCGGCGCTGAGGCCCGCCCGGCTGGCTTTCCTCACCAGTTCTCGTAGCTCCTCCCTGGGCGTCACGACAATGCCCAAATTGAGCGGCTCTTCCTCGTAGGGCGCCAGCATGGCCGCCGTGCGAGAGCCCAGGGCCCCGTCAGCGAACATCTTGATCCCTCCCACCCTCAACTTCTCGTTGCCGAAGCCCGTCCTGAGGCCCAGCCCGGTGGCAGCGTCCAGGTTCTTCACGGGGATGTGCATGAGCACTCGCAGGCCCAGCTCGCCCTTCTTCGATAACTCCTGGAAGGCGGCGAAAGCTAACTCGCCCTCACAATCGTGGATGCCCGTTAGCCCCACCCGGTGAGCATGGGCCATGGCTACTTTGAGCGCAGCCTGGATGGCCTCTAAGCTCGGCTTCTCGATAACCCTTTCGACCAGTTGTTTGGCTTTTTCTTTGAGGATGCCGGTGGGTTCCCCCGTCCCAGGCTGGCGCTCGATCTCTCCGCCGGCTGGACTGGGGGTCTCGGCAGCGATGCCGGCCCTGACCAGGGCCAATGAGTTGACCCAGAGGGAGTGACCGTCTTTGCTATCGAGGGCCACAGGGTTGTGAGGCGTCACAGGATCCAGGTCCTCTTTGGTAGGGAAGCTTGGATCCTCCCAGATATTGCGATCCCAGCCCCCGCCCAGCAGCCACTCCCCTGGCTGAGCGATCTGTGCTCGCTCCGACACCCGCTGTATGGCCTCGGCCCTGGATTGGACTCCTGACAGGTCAATGCGACCCAGGCGCAGGGCGTATTCCACGAAGTGGACGTGACAATCGGTGAGCCCAGGCAAGACCGTTCGCCCGCCAAGGTCTATGGCCCCTCCGTCTGGGGCCAGGAGGCTCTTGATCTGGGTATCGTCGCCCACAGCGGCGATCCGATTCCCAACAATGGCCACCGCCTGGACTTGAGGACAGGCTCGATCCATAGTGTAGATTCTCCCATTATGGAGAACTGAGTTTGCTTGCATGTCTCCCTTACTCCTATGTTAGGCGAAGGTCTCCCGACCGCGCTCTTCCCAGAGCCGGTGGTCTGATGAAGCGACACTACAACATGAATGATGTAGATTGTGCAGTGAACGGTCTTTTCGATGGCGCGAAGTGGCCCAATCTACAGCTTTCCAAGCTGTAGTGTCGCAATATAAACCACCCTCCCTTCCCATTCTTACGCTCAGTGGCGTTCAGTATAGCATGATTGGTGAGACGGAGCAAGGTTTGGCAAAGTTGGGCAAACCCTGTATAATGGCACGAGTAACGAGGAACGAGGCAATAGGGAATTGATGTCGGTACAAACGCTACAGAGTCTAAGTAGGCAAAAGGTGGCAAAGTTAGCCCTGGCCATGGCTTTGCTCATTGTCCTGGTGAGGCCAACCAGGCCCGTTGTGCCCCTGGGCCCCCAGCAAGAGGTGGGCACCAATAATCCCAAGATGGGGGTTCACACCCGCCTTACCGACGAGGTGGAGGAGTGGAAGATCAAGCAGACGCTCTCCCTGGTGCGGCAGATGGGTGCGCCCTGGATCGTGGAGTACTTCCCCTGGGCCTACTACGAGGGGAAAAAGGGGCACTTCAACTGGAGCCACCCCGACATGGTGGTGGACCATGCCCTGGCTCAGGGCCTGACGGTGATCGCCCGGCTGGGCTTCGTCCCCGAATGGGCGCGGCCCGAGGACACCATCACGTCTTACCTCAATCGGGAGCATTACGACGACTTCGGCGATTTCGTCCACGCCTTCGTGACCCACTTCAAAGGCCGCGTCAAGCACATCATTATCTGGAACGAGCCCAATCTCAGCTTGGAGTGGGGGTATCGGCCCGTGGACCCCGCAGGCTACACCGAGCTTCTCAAATTGGCTTATACCCGCGCTAAGGAAGCCGATCCCCAGGTGCAAATCCTGGCCGGCGCCCTGGCTCCGACGCTGGCTCCAGAGGGTGATCCAGAGGGCCTGAACGATCTGGCCTACCTCCAGCGGATGTACGAGGCTGGAGCCAGGGATTACTTCGATATCCTGGCCATCCACGCCTACGGTTGGACGCTCCCGCCCGACGATCCCCCGGCCGTGGACAAGATAAACTTCCGCCGAGCCGAACTCCTCCGCCAGGTGATGATCGCCAACGGCGACGGCGACAAAAAGTGTCTGATCACCGAGGGCGGCTGGAACGATCACCCTCGCTGGACCAAGGCCGTGCGTCCCTATCAGCGCATCGAGTACAGCATCCGCGCCTACGACAAGGCCCTGGAGTGGGACTGGTGCCAGGCGGTCTGTCTGTGGGCCTTTCGCTATCCCCGACCAGCTAAGGGCTATCAGGACTATTTTACCTTTGTGACCGTGGACTTTCTTCCCAAGCCTATCTACCTCGAAGTGCAGAAATACGCGCGGGGTGAGAGGGAATGAGAAAGCTGAGAGAAATCTTGCTAGATTTCAGGCCAAGTGTCATTGCGAGGAGCGGAGCGACGAAGCAATCTCCGCCGTGGCTTGCTCATGTGAGTTGGAGATTGCTTCGCTTCGCTCGCAATGACATTGCCAAGGTAAGCAGGCGTGCCCTTTTGGCAATCCTGATCCTGGCAGCCATCGCTTTGGCAACCTGGTTCGTGCTGGCCCGGTTGGGCGGAGAGGAAGACGAAACCTGGGCGCGGATCCAGCGAGAAGGGATGATGCGGGTGGGGATGGACGCCAGTTGGCCGCCCTTTGAGTTCGTTGACGACGATGGCCAAATCGTCGGCCTCGACGTTGATCTGGCGCGAGCCCTCGGCCAGCGCCTGAGCGTCCAGGTGGAACTCGTCAACGTGGGCTTCGACAGCCTCTACGATGCCCTCTATGTGGGCAGGTTCGATGCCATCGTCTCAGCCCTGCCTTATGACCCTCTGCTGCTCGGCGACGTGGCCTATTCCATCTCCTACTTCAATGCCGGGCAGGTGTTGGTCGTGCGGTCCGATGAGAGAGAGAGCAGCGAAGCAGCGAATCAGCGAATCAGCGAAGCCAAGGACTTATCTGGCAAGAGGTTGGGGGTAGAGTGGGGTTCAGAAGGCGACGCTTTGGCGAAACGACTGCAGAAGAAGATCGAGGATTTGAGCCTAGAGAATTACCTGACTCCCCAGGACGTGTTGTCAGCTCTAAAAGAGGGCAAGGTAGAAGCGGCCATAGTGGATGCTGTCTCCGCTTACCAGTTCATCGCCGCTGAGGGGGGCGTGCAAGTAATCGGCGACCCGCTGACTGATGAGCTGTACGTCATCGCCGTGCGACTGGATAGCCCCTTGCTTCTGAAGGCCATAAACGAAGCGCTGGTGGAGATGAGGGAAGACGGCACGTTGGA
>CAYUPJ010000308.1:0-3875 GCA_964446635.1 uncultured Anaerolineae bacterium | reverse complement strand
CAACCCCTTGCGGTTGCCCTCACCTGGCAGTGGTCTTGCGCCTCCTGACCAGCGCGACCGTGAGAGCGGCGAGGGAAGCCAGCCCCGCCAGCCCCAGCCACGGTGCTAATAGTTTCACCTTGTTCACCGCCACGACGATCCCACCAATGGGCAGGGGTTCTTCGACCACGAAGCCGGGATGGTTGGGGTCGTCAACTACGTCGATGGCGGCGTCGTAGAGCCCGTTTTGGTTGGCGTCGAAGACCAAGTCGTATTGCCCTGGGGTGAGGGGCGGCAGCCATACCAGGGCAGGCCCCAGGTTGCCAACGGCATCGGTGAGGACGGTGTCCACCCCATCACTGGAGACGTCAGGCGGGATGGCCATGCCGTCGGCCCAGGCCAGGTCCCCAACGATGTACACGTCCACGTAGGTGTTGGGCACGAAGCCGCTGCCGGTGGCAAACACAGCTTCGCTTGTTGTGTATGTGTCCTGACCAAACCCCACCGAGTCGGTCGATTCGCCGCTTGGTGGAGCCAGTAGAAGGGCGTTGGTGAAGGTGCACTTTACCGTCTCGCCAGGATCGAGCTGGAAGGTGGCGGTGCGCGTGCCCAGGTCGCTGGTGCTGGGAGTGGCACTGCCGCCGTCGTCACAGGTGATGCTGGTGAGGCCGAAGGCCGGTGCGGGGTCGTCCTCGGTGGTGGTGTAGGTGCCTGGGGCCAGGTTGACAACCACGATCTGTCCATCGTCGGGGATGGTTCCGGCGGCGTGACCGGCAAAGGTGAAGGTGCCTGGGGCTCCATCGGGATCGGTCTGTTTCTCGACCACGATGGTGCCACGCCTGGTATTGGTGAACACGCAAGTGACGGTCTCGCCTGGGCTGAGGGCGATGTCGGCCACGGGGCTGCCGTCGGTACAGGTCGCACCCGTGAGGACCCAACCGCCGGGCACGGTCTCGGCCACACTGTAGCCGGAGCCTGGCAGAATCAGGTCGCTGTCGTAGGGCGCGGCGGCATCGGTGAGACTGAAGCTCTGGTTGAGGGTGGAAGGCCCGCCAGTGAGGGTGAAATTGAAGCTCTGGGGGTCGCCACTGGGGTTGGTGACCTTGTCCACGATGATGTGGCCCCTCTGGCCGTTGGTGAAGGTGCAGGTGATGGTCTCACCTGCTTCAAGCTTGATAGTGGCCTGCCGGTTGACCAGGTCGGTGGTGGAGTTGTTGGTGCCGTCCTCCACACAGCCCACTTTGATGAGGTCGAAGCCGAGGGGTATGGGGGGGGCGGCCTCGGTGACGGTGTAGGTGCCGGCTGGGACCAGGGGGATGGTCACCATATCGACGGGGTCGAGCGTGAAGCTGTCCCACCCGGGTACGGAGGGGATGATGCTCGTGAAATCAAACTTCTCGTCGCCGGCAGGGTCGGTCTCCTTCTTGATGACAATGGCGCCGAATTGGCTGTTGTTGAAGGTGCAACTGATGGTCTCCCCGGCGTCCACGTGAATGGTAACTACGTTCTCATCCTGGGAAAATGTGTCGTTGGGACCATCGGTTTCGCAAGCGAAGTAGCGCAGCTCCCAGTCGATCGGCAGGGTTTCTGTGACGGTGTAGGTGGCAGCCGGGATGGTGAAGGTCACAGTCTCGCCGTCGGCGAGGGGGAAGCCAGGACCGAGGGGGAACTCCGGAGGTCGGAGGATGCCGAAATCGCTGAGGAAGTCGAAAACGTCGCCCGGGGGATCGGTCACCTTGTGAAGGACGATGGTGCCCCACTCGCTATTGGTGAGGGTGCAGGTGATGGTCTCCCCCGGGTCCAGGTCAATGGTGACCTTGTTGCCGCTCAAGGACGAGGTATCGCCCTCGACATCGCTTTCGCAATTGAGGTTCGACAAGCTCCAACCGAAGGGAAGGGTTTCGGTGACGGTGTAGGTGGCGGCTGGGATGGTGAAGCTCACTGTCGCGCCGGCGGCGAGGCTGAAGCTGCCCCCTCCGAAGATGTTGGTGGCGAAACTGAAGCTCGCGCCGTTGGGAGGGTCGGTCTGCTTCTCCAGGACGATGGTGCCCCACTCGCTATTGGTGAGGGTGCAGGTGATGGTCTCCCCCGGGTCCAGGTCAATGGTGACCTTGTTGCCGCTCAAGGACGAGGTATCGCCCTCGACATCGCTTTCGCAATTGAGGTTCGACAAGCTCCAACCGAAGGGAAGGGTTTCGGTGACGGTGTAGGTGGCGGCTGGGATGGTGAAGCTCACTGTCGCGCCGGCGGCGAGGCTGAAGCTGCCCCCTCCGAAGATGTTAGTGGCGAAACTGAAGCTCGCGCCGTTGGGAGGGTCGGTCTCCTTGTGGAGGACGATGGTGCCCCACTCGCTGTTGGTGAAAGTGCAGGTGATGGTCTCGCCCTGACCCAGGGTGATGAGGGCGGTCCTTATAAGGGGATTCCCGACAGAGTCAGCATCCTCACAGGTCAGGCCGGTGAGGAAGAAGCCCGGCATCGGGTCGTCCTCAGTGACCGAATAGATGCCTATGGGCACGTCACTGAAGGTTTTCTTTCCGTTGTCACTGAGGGTAAAGGTATTGGGCGACGCGATGGTATCGGTGAAAGTGAAGCTGCCGGCAGCTCCATCAGGAACGGTCTGCTTCTCGATGATGATCGTGCCTGTTGTCGGCAGTTGTAGTGCCGCAAAGGCAGCGAATCCACTGAAGAGATGAAGCACCAAGACGACCCCTAGTAACGGCAAGACGACTGCCAACATCATGCTCAGCCACTTAGTTGTCCTCATAATACCCTCCCTGTTGTGAATGATTTGCTCATCGGCAGGGCAAACAAGAAACGCCAGTCTCAGGCGCTCATGGAGCATCGTCTGGCTGGCGTCGGTGCGTGGTTATGGGGTAGGCGTGCGAAACTACCGCCACCTCTCAGGACACAGACCTGGTATCGGTATCTGGGCTTTGCTCTGGGGTTTACCACGCTTGCTCGCTTTTGGAGTGTTGCTCTTCACTATATATAACGAAAAAAACGCGATTTAGATACGGCCTGGAAGCACCAATTTTGCGATTTCTGAAAATTTTAAGGTTTTATATCCAATACCCACCAGGGTGGGCGGTTCAGAGACGATCGTTGTGGTGTTTTCTTGCCAAATCCCGCTTTTGCTGGTAAAATCTCTCCTGACTGGGAGATTCTATGAAGAACGTAGTTAGTGGTCTAATCATTGTGGCTACCCTACTTGTGGCTCTCATCGCAGGAGCCACCGGCCTCCCCGCTGTTGAGGAGGCCCCCACTCGCGGCAGTGACTGGGTTCAGACGACAGCGGCAGACTTCTGGGCTGGGACCAGCCAGGGCATCCAGGTGACGCGAGAGGGCGACGGCGAGCTGATCCTGGCGGCAGGAGAGACGACGGGTGTATTCACTTCTACCGTCGGCTCGGCCGCTTTTCCCTTCAACGCCGTGGGAGCTCACTGGTCGGCTGACGTGCATCCTAACGCGCAACTGGCCGTTGCGGTGCGCATCAGCGCGGATGGAGTGACCTGGTTGCCCTGGCAGGACATCGTCGAGGTCGAACAAGGTCAGGATGGTCGCTTCTACGGGGGGAACATTATCATGACCGAAGGAGGGCGTTACCTCCAGTACCGCTTAACCTTTGCTTCGACACTCCTCCCCCTACGAGGGGGAGGCTGGGAGGGGGTGGGCTCCCCAAAGCTGTCGGAGATCACCCTGATTTACATAGATTCCACCGCCGGCCCAGATTTGGCCGAGGCCAAGGCAGCGGCGCGGCGCGATGTCTCAGCCCTGGGCGTGCCCCAGCCGTCTATCATACCTCGCTCCGGCTGGGGGGCCAACGAGAGCTACATGACCTGGCCGCCTGAGTATCATCCCGTGCACAAGATCATCATCCACCACACCGTCACCCAGAA
>CAYUPJ010000307.1:0-3921 GCA_964446635.1 uncultured Anaerolineae bacterium | reverse complement strand
ATGGCGGCGCGCATGGCCTTGTAGTTGTTGAACTCGATGCGCTTGCGGTTAGCGGCGGCCGGGTGAACGAACACGTTGGCAATCATAACCAGGTCGTCGAGGGCTCCCTGGGGGAGGCTGCCATCCTCGATGCTGGCTTCAATGGCCAGGTTGATGCCGCGGACCGCATCGTCGTAGACCTGGCTGGCCTGCTTCTTGGTGCGCACGGTCACTGTCGGCACCAGCAGCGTGCGCGGGCGCTCGTTGATGATGCGTAGTTCGTGCCAGGGGCTTGGTGACTGCCGTGGCTCCCCCAATGCCCTGGTGATGGCTCTACCCACCGGCCCCTCTTTGACGCCCAGTAACAGGTCAATGTGAGCGATCTCGAATAACGGTGGCCCAGAGAAACCTTCGCCGACGCGCAAGGTGAAGTCTTTGACCTGGCGTGGAGTCTGGGGCGTGGCAAAGAACCGGGTCTCCACGAGTTTGCCATCGCCCAGGTCGTACTGGACCTCCGTCCGCGGAATCTTGCCCAGGGTCTCCAACTGAATGCGCAGTTCCTCGTAGTCCTCCCGCTCGAATTCGCCGCCGGGCATGATGGGGTGGCGGGAGTTGCCCACCTCCAGGCCCATCATGCGCAGGCCCTCCTTCACCGCCTGGGTGGTTCCCTTCTGCATGATGATGCGCACCAGCTTCTGCACCCTGGCCTGCCAATCCTGAGCCGTGGCCAGATCCCCCTCTTTTACAGCAGAATAAACTTTTTGCCAGATGTCGGGGATCAGGTTGGCGCTGGCCAGGATGGCCCCGTCGGCACCGGCGGCCAGAGCAGGCACTACGATCTCGTCGTGGCCGCAGAAGATGCCGACCTGACCCTTGATCTTCTCGAACAGGGCCATCAGGAAGGGCATATCGCCGCTGGAGTCCTTGATGCCCACCACGTTGTCCAGGTAGGCCAGCCCTTCAGCCGTCCACCACTTGTAGTGAGTGCCGGCGCACTGGGGGATGTTATAGAGGATGATGGGCAGGCCGACTTCGTTGACCGCTTCGTAGTGCTCGTAGACCTCGTTGAAGGTGGGCTTGAAGTAGAAGGGGGCCACCACCAGGGCCGCCGTGGCTCCGGCGTCCCTGGCGTATTGTGTCAGGGCCACGGCATCCTTGGTGCTGGCGCAGCCGGTGCCGGCCACTACCGGCACCCGGCCCCCTACCTCGTCAACGGTGATGTCAATCACCCGCCGCTTCTCCGCCTCGGTGAGATACACGAATTCGCCCGTAGTGCCCACCGGCACCACCCCATCCACGTGGGGCAAAACGTGACGGATCAGCGCCCGCAAGGCCCCTTCGTCTACTTCCCAGTCCCTGGTGAAGGGCGTAACCAGGGCAGGGAAGATGCCTTTGAACCAATCGGGTTTCTTTGACACAATAGCCTCCTTGAATTGAACATTCAGGTGCCAGGCACTTTCAGAAGTGCCTGGCACCTCAGGGGTGCTGCCCCTACTTGTGGATGCTGACGAAGCGGGCGATGCTTCGGTCGTAGGTTCGCTCCACCTCCGGCGGGAACAGGCAGCCGGGCAGTTCGCCATATTTCTTGTGATACATGATGCACTCACAGCACAACCCCTTGCGACTGCAGGGCTCGTAGGTGCAGGTGCATTGCTGGATGTTTTTCTCCTGATGACATTCTCTCATATAGGTTGTCTCCTTTCGATAAGTTTTGCCAGTTGACGAGCGGCGGCGGCCACGATTTCATCGGGTACCCCATCGGCGGCTCGGGATTGCAGGCGCATGTCACATGGATCGTTGACGTAGTCCACTGCCAGGAACTGCCCGGCCTGGGTCCACGCGATCTCGGTGGAGAAGAGATCGAGGCCAGCGACAGCGGCGATAGTCGAGACGATGTCCCGCAAGTGTCCCACCCCCAGCCGGGCCTCGTCACTGACCGTCAACGACTCATAACGGTGGGTCTGCGGATGCCACCAGCAGGGGAAGATGGCATCTGCAGCATAGAGGACCCGGAACCAGGCCGGGCGGCCCTCCAGGATGGCCGGCCTCACCTGCTCCTGCAGCAGCCACCTGTCGTAGCCCAGGCGTTTCTGCTGGGCCAGCACCTGCTGCCAGGTCTGAACATCGGCCACCACGCCCTCGCCGCCTCCGCCGAGGGCTGGCTTGAGGACGAAGGAGGGGCCCAGCGGGGCCATGGCCGAGGGACTGGGTCCCAAGGGCTCTTCCACAGGCGCAACGATGAGAGTATAGGGCACGGCTATGCCCCGCGCCAGGAACTCCAGGTGCATGGTGGCCTTATCGTGGACCCAGCGGGCCCAGAAGTAGGAATTGATCAGGCGGGGCGCGCGGCGCTCGACTTCCCAGGCCAGGGGATGAAAGGCCGGGTTGGCGTCCCAGGCGCGGTCGAAGAAGGCCGAGAAGCCAAGCCTTCCCTGGGTCAGGGCCTCGGCCACAGCCGACAGGTTGTCGCGGGTCACCTCCAAGACAGTTAGTCCTCGTTCGTGGCAGGCTGCCGCCAGCAGGGCCACGAAATCGGCGTCGTACGGCCAGTCCCAGGCGATACCCAGGTCGTAGGTTTCCATCACTGCATTCGCCGCCAGTCGTCCCATAGGATGCGCAGCCGCACCATCAGCCGCCTGTGGTCCAGGATGAGGGCCAGGAGGCCCCAGCCCACCCAGGCCCAGCCCAGGACAGGCGTTTCCATCAAGGCCACCACCGGCATCTGGATGACCAGCGGCGCCTCCAGCAGGGTGGTCAACGCAACGGAGCGGAAACGGTAGATCAGGCCGGCCGAGACGGCGAGATAAGGCAGGCAAACCCACCACGAGACAAAGCCGACGGCCGTCATGTAGAGGAGGCCAGCCACGATCATGAAGGCATCCACCGTGCGATCGTGATTGCTGATCCAGGTGCGCTGCCCGGTTGGGGCTCGTCGGGCCAGGTGTCCGTCCACCGTGTCGGCCGTCCAGCCCAGCAAGGTGGCTATCTGCACCAGATTCAGCGCGCCGCGTCCCCAGGGAATGCCGATGCCCACGATGCCCGCGGCAATGACCAACCGCGAGGCGGTGAGGGCATCGGCCAGGATTCGCATCAAGCTCCGTCTGTTGCGCATATATCTCCTCAAACTCTGTTGGACAAATTCGGCCAATGGTGCTAAAATATCAATTATCCAAGTTAGCTAACATATCAATCTCTGAGGAAGGCAATGAACGAGAAGCCAGTTCTGAAATTTATACTCTCCACCCAGGCGCAGAACAACTTCGGTCGCCTGCTCGACGACGTGTCAGAGAACCGCACCCGGTACGTGGTCAAACGGTTTGGCCATCCCAAGGCGGTGCTCATCAGCCTGGACGATTTCGAGCGTCTGCTGGCCGGCGAGGCCGAGGGCGAGAAGTACCTGCGCCTCCTGCGCGAGAGCCAGCCGGAGTACGTGCTGGGGGAAACGGCTGATACAGGAACCTCTGGTCAAGAACGGTGAAACACCATGAACCCAAGAACGAATCTCGTCACTCAATCTACCTTGCCCTCCCTCAACATCCCGGTGTTTCCCACCACCAGGTACCAGGGCAGCAAGCTAAAGCTGCTCGACTGGATCTGGGCGAACATTCGGGGCCTGCGATTTGACACCGCCCTGGATGCTTTTGGCGGAACGGGCTGCGTGAGCCACTTGCTCAAGAGCACGGGTAAGCAGGTTGTGTACAACGACATACTCAGATTCAATTACATCATCGGTCTAGCGCTCATCGAGAATGACGCAACCCTGCTGTCAGAAGAAGATGTCGCTTTCCTGCTCACCAGACACGAAAACATCTGCTACCCCACCTTCATCCAAGACACCTTTCACGACATCTATTTCACCGATGACGAAAACCGATGGCTGGACATGGTCGTCACCAACATCAGGAATCTGGATAATAGATACAAGCAGGCCATCGCCTACTT
>CAYUPJ010000306.1:0-3949 GCA_964446635.1 uncultured Anaerolineae bacterium | reverse complement strand
AATGGTTTACTTACACGCCGCTGCATAATTCTCGCACATAACGCAAATCTTGTAGAGTAATTCTATAAGCGCCCCTTCGGGCCAGGGATAGGTGAACTCCTGGATCTTGCGAACTTCATGCCCGACGGTTCCGTGGTGGGAGACCGTATGGCGGCTTCCACCGGAGGAAAGTCTGTCCTGAGCATAGCCGAAGGAAATGACGCCGTCAATGTTCCCCACCCCCGCAAAGCGGACCACCTGATGGGAGATGTCCACCTCGGCCACGGCTACGGCTGCCCCTCGGGTGTGGCGCAGGGTGGGATGGATGGCCTCGATCATCGCCACGGGGCCGAGGTGGGGATTCTCCTGAAACACCCTCACCGCCTCCTGCGAAGCCTCGCCCGCCGCCTGGCCGTGACCCAGGCCGTCGGCCACCAGGATCAGGCCCCGGCCGGGGCGCTGATCCACCGCCCACCCGTCGCCGCAAACCTCTTCGCCGGGCTTAGGCAGACAGACCACTCCGATATCCAGCGGGTGGGGCTGCAGATGCCTGGGCAACGGTCTCGACCACAGGCGGGCCAGCAGTGCCGTCCCCACCTCGGGGACGGAATGGATGTCGAACAGCGCGGAGAGGCGGGCGATGGCGCCCAGGCCAGTTCCTGGGCTGCCGGCGGTGGAGTAGCCGTCGCGGAGTGCCTGCGCGACGTTGGCTATCCCTGGCCCCCGGTCCAGGGCCAGCACCTCGATGCCGCCGACGCCGTCACACTCCAGCGCACGCAGGAGCAATTCGCCGCCCGTGGCGTGCACGGCCAGGTTTCTCGCCGCCTCGCTGACGACGATGGCCACTTTCCCGGCTTCCGTCTCGTCGAAGCCGAGACCCTGGGCCAACCTGGTGGCCAGGCGGCGCGCCTCCCCCACCTGGCTGGCCTCGGTGACCGGCAGTATCATGCTCTCAGACAGGCTGTAAGAACCGGTGTGCATGTTCCGATCCGTGTTTCGTGTTGCGTGTTTCGTGTTGCGTGTCTCGTGTTGCGTGTCTCGTGTTGCGTGGTGCGTGTTCCGTGGTGTGTTCATGGCATGGGCGGATTGTCCAGTAAGTCGGCAGTGCTTACGTCGTAAGTGACCCGTTCCTCTGCGAGCTTGTAACCGCGCTCGGCAGGGATGATGGTGAGCAGCAAGCGGATGATGCTGGTCAGCAGCCTGATGCGGTGTGTGGCAACGGCTTCTGACAGGACGTGGCGTCCTTGGTAATACCAGCCGCGGGTCTCGCGGGCTGAGCCCAAGGAGTATTCGTAGAACCGAGCTTGATCCTTACCGGAACGGCGACTATAGCCCTCGGCAATGTTGGCGCTAACGGAGCCGACGGCGCGGTATAGTTGGTCGGACAGACTGACGGTGCGCTTATCCTGCGCCAATTTGCATACGTCACGCCAAGCCAGGTCGCCAGCGAAGACGGCGAGCCGATAAACCTCCATCCGCCAAAGCGGATCATCGCTCAATTCCGACGGAATAGTACCCAGCCACTCCTCAAACGTCATCGCCCCCCCCTCACGCACCACGCACCACGCACCACGCATTACGCCCCACGCATTACGCCCCACGCATCACGCCCCACGCATCACGCCCCACGTTTCCACATCGTGATGGTCACGCGGGCGCCCTCCCCCACGCGGGAGGCGATCTCGAACTCGTTGACCAGCCTCCTGGAACCACCCAGGCCCAGGCCGAGACCTGACCCCGTGGTATAGCCATCTTTCAGGGCCAGCTCGATGTCCGGGATGCCGGGCCCGTGATCCTCAAAGGTCAGCCGCAGTCCCTGGCGGCCGCCATCGTCGAGGATTTCCAGCCGCACGGTTCCGCCGCCGCCCCAGCCCACCGTGTTGCGGGCCAGTTCGCTGGCCGCCGTGACCAGCTTGGTCTGGTCCACCAGGCTAAAGCCCAGCTCCACCGCCCACGCCCGCGCCGCCTGCCGCACCCGCACGATGTCCATGTCGGAAACGACCGGCATGGTCTCATGTCTCTGCACGGCCATCATTGCTCTCCTTCGCCGGCGCATCCAGCGAGGCTCGGAGGAATTCCATCCCCTTTTCGACGTTAAGGGCGGTGCGGACCCCTTCCAGATAAAGGCCCAACTCCACCAGCGTGATAGCCACCGCCGGCTGCATTCCTACCACCACGGTCTCCGCGTCAAGTATCCGTGACATGGCAGCGATGTTTCCCAGCATCCGCCCCATGAAAGAGTCCACCACCTGCAGCGACGAGATGTCAATCAGCACCCCGCGCGCGCCCGTCTTGCAGATGCGCTCCGCCAGGTCGTCCTGGAGAGCCAGCGCCAGGCGGTCATGCATGTCCATTTGGATCGTCACCAGGAGAAACTCGCCCATCTTGAGAATGGGTATACGTTCCATGAAACACCCCCCTTTGTCCAGTCCAGACTTCGGAAGTCTCACAGACTTCGGAAGTCTATTGGGATTTCGTGACGACAAGCCCAAGCCGCTGCAAGGCCAGCGCGAAGGCATTGGCCAGAGTAGCCTTGGTGACGACATCCGCGAGGGTCACGCCCAGTTGGACGATGGTCTGGGCGATCTGCGGGCGGATGCCGCTGATGATGCAATCGGCCCCCATCAGCCTGGCAGCGGCCACGGTCTTGAGCAGGTGCTGGGCCACCAGCGTGTCCACCGTCGGGACGCCAGTGATGTCAATGATGGCGATGGCCGAGCCGGTCTCGACGATCTCCTGCAAGAGGCTCTCCATGACCAACTGGGTGCGGGCGCTGTCCAGCGTGCCGATCAGCGGCACCATCAGGATGCCCTCCCACAGCCGTACCACCGGGGTCGAGAGCTCCATGAGCTCTGCCTGCTGGCGGACGATCATGCCTTCGCGGCCCTTCTGGTACACCTCGGCGGTGTAAAGCCCCAGCTTGTCCAAGAGAACCGTGGCCGCCCACATGTCTTCGGCCAGCGCCTCAGCATCCTTCACCTCCAGGCGCAGGCGCGCGAAGAGCGGCTGTTTGATGGAGAAGATAAACATGGCCGTCTCCGTGGGGCTGAAGCCCTGCCCCGCTCGGGAGCGCGACAGGCCGGCCAGCATCTCCCGCACCTCTGCCCACTCGGTCGCCTCGACGTCAGTCAGGTTCCCGCTCCGGACCGCCACCCGGAACAGGCTCAGGAACTCGGCCGACTGCTCGCGCAGTTCCCGTTCGCTGACCAGATCAGGTCGCAGGATTGGGTCGGCCAACTGCTCCTTTACCCAGTCGGCCAGCAACTCCTCTTCGTACTTCTCGATGATCTCTGGGATCCTGCTCTTGCTGTTCATTTTCAATTGACCTCCTTAATAAAAAAGGGTTCTTTCAATCCTTCTTTCTATGTTATAGCAACATTATAGCATCAGACCAGCACGGTGTCAACCCTGAGCTTTGTCCCCGCCGCTGGCAAGCGGCAATCGGTTGAGATGCCTTATCACCTCATCATCCCGTAACCTCGCCGTTCGCCAAAGAAGGATTTGACAAAATAATAGTAAAACTCGTTTCGTTGCCTCGTCGCCCTAACCCCCCATTCCGATCAGCAGCATACCCAGAAAAACCAAGGCCGAGGCCAAGACCCTGATCCGTCCATAACCCTCCCCCAGCAAGGTGCTCCCCAAAAACGCCCCAAACACCACACTCATCTCCCGCACCGAGCCCACGTAGCTCACGTAGCTGAGTCGCATGGCCAGAAGCACCAGATAATAGGTGAGGAGGGCAGCCATTCCTGAAACCAAGATGCCCGCTTTGTTGGCTCGCCATTCTGCAGCAATGCTGGCCTTCTTGCCGCTGAGTAGGATGTAAGGGGTAAAAGCGATAAGCGCCGCCAGGAGGACAAGATAGATATAGACGAAGGGCGGCACGTACTTTATCCCTACCTTGTCAATGGTCGAGTAGAGGGAGATGCAGAAGCCGGTAACGAGAGCCCAACGAGATAGGGGATTCCCC
>CAYUPJ010000305.1:0-4061 GCA_964446635.1 uncultured Anaerolineae bacterium | reverse complement strand
TCGTCACCAACATCAGGAATCTGGATAATAGATACAAGCAGGCCATCGCCTACTTTGCCCTGTTTCAGGCTTGCATTATCAAACGACCCTACAACCTCTTCCATCGTCGGAATCTCTATATGCGCACCTCCAATGTTCAGCGTAGCTTCGGCAACAAGACCACCTGGGACACGCCATTTGAGGTGTGGTTCAGACAGTTTGTGGCCGAAGCTAATAACAGCGTCTTCAGCAATGGACGGCACAACGTGGCCATGAACTACGATGCCTTTGAGATCCCTGGACAGTATGACCTGGTCTACATTGATACTCCCTATATTTCAGACAAAGGTGTGGGGGTAGACTATCTGCACTTCTACCACTTCCTAGAGGGAATCTTGGATTACGACAACTGGGCACATAGGATAGATTATCGGAGCAAACATCGCAAGCTCAGACAGAAGAAGTCTGTCTGGACTGATAAGAATCGCATACATGATGCCTTTGACAGGCTGCTTGAGAAGTTCCAGGACAGCATTTTGGTGGTATCCTACCGCGACCATGGCATCCCCTCGCCGGACGAGTTTCTCATGCTGCTCAGAAAGCATAAAGGGGACGTAGTAGAGGTCAACGGCACAGACTACAAGTACGTGCTGAGCAATGGGAACTCCAGGGAACTGTTATTCATAGCTCAATAATGGCGCCAGTATTCTAGAAACTCCTTTTGTGACAGGCCCACTACTTCCCATTTGAAGCCCTCAAGCAATTCCTCTAGATCCGTTTTGACGTTATAGATAAGTCGCACTCCTTGTGTGTTCATGGAGTCTTCACACCCTGTCCGTTTCATCCCCCTGTCCGTTGTTACACCCTCTCCGCCCAAACCTCCCAGTGCGCACTGAGCTTCGGCTGGCCAGATTCCTCAACCCACTCGCGCGTCTTCCGCTCCAGCTCCAGTATGCGAAAACCCTCCCACACCGAACGTAGTTCATCCTCGCGGAACAGGTGGTGCGGCACTGGGACATCGCAATCCGTCTCACACACCAACCAGGTGCCCGGCTCAATCTCCGGCCCAAGCCTCTCTTTGTAATCCCCCCAGGCGTTCACCGTGGCGAAGAACCAGCCGCCCGGTCGCAACACGCGCCGCACTCCAGCCACGGTGCGCCGGATGCCATCCAGCAGGTTGTGATGGATGACGTTGGTGCTGACCACGGCATCGAAGAAGACGTCGGGATAAGGCAGGGCCTCCATGTCCGCCAGGGCCAGGTGTACAGACAGCCCCTCCTGTTCCAGCCAGCTCCGGGCATGGGCCAACCCGTGGGGGTCTATGTCCGTGCCGTACATCTCGAAACCCTGCCGCGCCAGGTAGACCAGGTGCCGCCCTGCCCCGCAACCCAGGTCCAGCACCTGCCGCATCCCCCGCTCTCGCATGACCCCTGCCAGCGGGCCGAGCTTTTCGTGCGGGGTCTTCCAACTGTACCAAAAGCGTTCGGAGGGAATTGAGGTGTTTGCCATATGCGTGATACCGTGATGCGTGAAACGTGATGCGTGAGTTATGTCACGTTTCACGTTTTACGTTTCACGAACGCCTGCTCAATCGCCCCCACCATCGCCGCGTACACGTTCTGGTAGAGGGCGTGGCGGTCCAGAGCCTTTGGGTCCACTGTAGCCAGGACGATCATCACCTCCTTGTCCATGGCCGCCTCTGGGATCACCCCCCACTCCAGGGCGTCCACGATGGCCTTGGCCACCGCCGATTGCGTCGGCCCGTAGATCATGTTGGCCTGGCGCAGGTTCTTCTGCTCCAGCGTGGGCAGGATCAGTGTCGGTGGCCGCACGGTGAGGTTGGGCTCCAGGATGGCGGTCAGCGCCTCCCGACGATGGAGGGGATAGGTGAGCTGGTAGGCATAGGCATCCCCAAGGGGCCCAGCCTTCGGCCCGGCCACTAGATCGAGCTGTACCCACTCCTCCCCCTCGCCCGCCGCCCCACTGCCCAGCCTGAGCCCTGCCGCTCTGAAGGTCTCAGCCGACAAGTCGAGGTCACCGAACCGTCCCTCCAGAGGCCCACTCGGCACTCGAAACTCGGAACTCGGAACTTCGATCTTGCCCAACTTCTCCAACTCCAGTTGGATCTCAGCCCGCGTCTCGTGGATCAGAGCCCCACCCGTGGCCTTCAAGGGTCGGCGCGGCCGTCCAACCTCGACCCCCATCATATTCAAGGCCGCTTTGATGGCTACTCCGCCTCCGTGGCGACAGAAGATGCGGGTCAGCTTCTGGACCTTCATCTGCCACTCTCGCGCGGTAGCCAAATCGCCCTCCTGCACGGCTTTGAAGACTCGCTGCCAGATCTCAGGGAAGACGTTGGCGCTGGCCAGGATCATTCCTGAACAGCCGCCAGCCAGGGCAGGCAGCACCACCTCATCGTGGCCTATCAAGACATCAATGCGCCCCTGAACCATCTCCAGCACTTCCATAGTATAGGTCAGGTTGCCGGAGGAATCCTTCAGAGCCACGATGTTGTCAATGTCGGCCAGGTCCTCGATGACGGTGCGAGGCAAGTAGGCATCCATCACCTGAGGGATGTTGTACATGATGATGGGGATGTCCACCGCCCTGGCCAGCTCGTAGAAGTGCTGGTAGATGCCTTTGTCTGAGGGATGGAGGAAGTAAGGCGTCACCACCAGGCAGGCGCTGGCTCCGGCCTCCCTGGCGTTTTCCGCCAACTCGATGACCTGGCGGGTCGAGGGAGCCCCTGTGCCGGCGATAACGGGCTTGCCCTGCGCTTCCTCGACAGCGATCTCCACCAGCCGCTTTTGCTCCTCCACCGATAGATAGGGGAACTCGCCGGTGGTGCCGCAGGGCACCAACCCATCCACGTCGTCAATCACGTGGCGGATGAGACGGCGAAAGGCGTTCTCGTCCACTCCCTCGTCCTTGTCGAAAGGCGTCACCAGGGCGGGGAAGACGCCAGCGAGGAATGGTAACTTGCTTTGCTGAGATAAATTGCTCATGCGCATTGCTCCTTGGAGTTGGTGGGTTGGTAGATTGGTGAATTGGTAGATTGGTAATTTACCAATGTACCAGTTTCCCAGTTTCCCAATCTACCAATCTACCAGTAAAGCATTCGACCATCGGCCTGCAACTTGAACTCCTCGCCCCGCCAGACGACTCGGCGGCCCACTCCGCCGACGCACCAGACCACGGCGCTCAGCGTGTCTCGCACCGGCAGCCAGACCAGCCAGTGGCGCACCACCTGGTCCCCGGTGTACCCTGCAACTACCCAGGCCACCAGCCAGCGCACGAGCGAGGAGATGAGCAACGCCCACCACCCCAGCGGCGCAAAGCCGGTGGCCAGGACCAGGGCTACAGCCAGCGGTGTGCTAAAGGTGAGCAGCATGCCTGGGTATTCCAGGGGACGGCTGACACGACTGCAGCGCAGCCAGCGTACCTCGCGATCCCATTGGTCCCGGAAGGCGGTGGCGCCCATGAAGTAAGCCACCACGTAGTCGGATAGGTGCACCCGCAGACCCAGGCCTGCCACACGGGCCCCAATTTGGTAATCGTCGGCCAGGTAGTCGGCCACGGCAGCGAAGCCGCCCATCCGGGCCAGATCGCTGCGCCGCAGGGCCATCGTGGCACCCAGCGCGAAGCGCATGTCCAGAAACCTCCGCGCGACCATCACTGAAGGTAGGAAAGTGGAGCCCACGTACAGAGCCTCCAGGCGGGCGGTTAGAGTAAAGGGGGCTTCGCCCCGGTAGAGACAGGTGACCAACCCGATGTGTTCGTCGGCCAGGGGAGCGACTACCCGGCGCAGGTAGTCGGGCGTCACTCGCATGTCGCTGTCGCTGACCACCAGCACCTCGTGGCGGGCCTGGCTGGCCAAGCCATGTAGAACACTGGCCTTGTGGTTTGACCCGGGGGCCTGGACTACGAACAGCCAAATGTTGTGCTGAGGGAAGTTCTGTTGTAAACGTTCTATGACCGGTATGACCGGGTCCGCCGGGTCAGCCACACCGAAGAGCAGCTCGAAGTCCGGGTAATCCTGCTGGCAGAAACTGACGAAGTTTTCGTAGGCCTGGAAGTCCAGC
>CAYUPJ010000304.1:0-4076 GCA_964446635.1 uncultured Anaerolineae bacterium | reverse complement strand
GAAGCCAGAACCTGGGGGTTGATTTTCCCCTCCCCGTTTTGCTTCGAAATCCCGATCAGCGGGCTTTGTTGACCTTTTGCCTTTCCCATAGTATAATCGTTTCGTCGCTGTTAAGTGCAGCAATTACGCGAAAGGTGCTAGGATGTAATGAGCCGGTTTGATAGAGACAAGCTCTTAACCCTGGTTGTAGTCGTCGGCCTGTTTGGTCTTGCCCTTCTTTTCTTCTGGCCGGTTATCTTCGGCAGCAAAACCCTCCTACCAGCCGATAACCTCTTTACCTTTGAACCCTGGCGCTCCTTTGCTGATGAGTTCGGCATCTCCGTGCCCCACAACGAGCTCCTGAGCGATCTGATTCTGGAGAATTACGTCTGGAAGCGTTTTATCGTTGAGTCCATTAAGGCCCGCCAGATTCCTCTTTGGAACCCCTACATCTTTGCGGGCGTCCCCTTTCTGGCCGCAGGCCAACATTCGGCGCTGTACCCTTTCAGCGTCCTCTTCTACGTTTTACCCATCGCCCACGCCTATGGCTATTTCACCGTTCTCCAACTCTTTTTAGCTGGCCTGTTCGCTTTTATCTACGCTCGGGTCATTGGCCTGGGGCGCCTGGGAGCTGCGGTGACTGCTATTACCTACATGTTCAGTGCCTTCATGATCGTCAGCGTAGTCTTCACCATGATCATTGCTGCTGCCGCCTGGCTCCCCTTGCTTCTGGCGATGATAGAGCTGATCATCAAGAGGGTAGGAGAGAATCCAGATAACACTTCTTCTCCTATCCCTTACGTTGTTCTCGGCGCTGTGGCCCTCGGCTTTCAACTTTTGGCTGGCCATATAGAAATCTCCTACTATGTGTTGCTGGTCATGGCCTTCTATGCCACAATCAGACTATGGCAAATCAGCAAATCGGCGAATCGGCGAATCGGCGAATCAGCGAATCGGCGATTCGGCAGAGTGGGGCGAGCCGTATTCTGGTTAATGGTCATGGTCATCCTGGGACTGGCTTTGGGGGCGGTGCAGCTTATCCCGCTCTACGAGCTGGTGAGCAGCAGCTTCCGTCAGGATTCGGCCAGCTACCGGCAGGTGGTGGGGTGGGCTTACCCCCCGCGACGCCTCATCGCTTTCCTCATCCCCGACTTCTTCGGCAACCCCAGCCATCATAGCTACTTCGATGTTTTCAGCCGCCAGGTGGTGAATGTGGCCCAGGATTATTACGGCCATGCCATTAACACTATCCACTGGGGGATCAAAAACTATGTCGAGGGGGGCAGCTATCTTGGCATCTTGCCTCTGCTTCTGGCCCTGATCGCCGTTTTCAGACAACGCAACAAATATGTGTGGATTTTCGCTGCCTTGGCTGCCATTTCCCTGGCTTTTGTCTTTGGCACTCCTCTCTATGCCCTGCTCTTCTACCTCCTGCCCGGCATCGAGCAATTGCACTCGCCGTTCCGGTGGATATTCCCCTACACGCTTAGCGTGGCGGTGCTGGCGGGGATCGGGGCACATCATCATTTCGGAATTCGGAACGCCGCCCTGAGCCTGTCGAAGGGTTCGAAATTCGGAATTGCTCGCAAGCTGGGCTGGATGGCCCTCCTGGCCGGCCTGGGTTTAGTGGCGGCTTTGGCCCTCAGCCTTCTCGCCCCGGATACGGTGATTCCCCTGGCCGAGCGGGTCATGCTCAGCCTGGCCAGGGCCCCCGAAGCTTTCGCCGATGGGCGAATGTTTTACTCCTACGAGCTCCGCAACCTGCTCATCTTTGGGCTATTCGTTGCCTCCAGCGGGGCGGTGTTGCTTCTCGCTCGTTCTTCCCTTCGCCTGCCGAAAATCCTGGGGGGGTATGAGGTGTGGAAGCCTTTGGCTTTGCTGGTCCTGATCCTCGATGTCTTCGTTTTTGGCTATCACTTTAACCCCGCTGCTGACCCCAAGCTGCTGGATTTCAAGCCGCCGGCGGTGGAGTTCCTCCAGCAGGACAGGGACCTCTACCGTATAACTACCTATAATGCCCCAGGTGAGAAGACCTTCAACGCCAACGTGGGCATGTTCTACGGCCTTAGCGACGTACGCGGCTACGACTCCATTATCCCCAAGCAGTACGCCGATTACATGGGCCTCATCTACGCCCAGACCGAGCTCCAATACAACCGCATCGCTCCTATTTACACCAACCACGGCCAGGCGTTGGACTCGCCCCTTTTGGACTTGCTGAACGTCAAATACGTCCTGACCACCCAGGAGATCGAGAGCCCCAAATACACCCTGGTCTATGATGGGGAGGTGCGGGTCTACCGCAACGAGGGATGCGCGCCCCGCGCCTTTTCTCTACCCGCAAGCTGCGCCATCGTGACCGACGATGTGGCGGAGGCCCTGCGAACTTACGACTCGCGCCGATATGTGATTCTTGAGCAGCAAGCAGCCAATCTCCAATACCCAATATCCAATATCCAACCTCAAACCTGTAACCTGCAACCTGCAACCATCACCTCCTACACCCCCAACCAAGTCTTCATTGATGTGGAGCTGGAAGAGCCGAGTCTTCTCGTCCTGGCCGACAGCTATTTCCCTGGCTGGAAAGCCTTCCGCCGACCCCAGGGGGCAGGGGAGAGTGAGGAGCAGGAGCTGGATATCCGCCGCGCCGATGGCAATTTCCGCGCGGTTTCCTTGCCGGCTGGCCGATGGACGGTGCGTTTCAAGTATACGCCCATGTCCTTCAAGCTAGGGCTCTTCATCAGCTTCATGGCCGGGTTGATCCTCATTCTGCTGTTGGGCTACTGGCTGTGGCGACGCTTCTATCGAGAGGACATCGAAGATTCCGACGCCAGGCGGGTGGCTAAGAACAGCCTGGCTCCCATCGTCCTTCAACTGGCCAACAAGGTCATCGAGACCGCCTTTGCAGCCCTGATGCTGCGCATCCTGGGCCCCGATGCGGCCGGCAAGTACTATTTCGCCATAACTATCTGGATCTGGCTGGACATCTTCACCACCTTTGGACTGAACATCCTGTTGCAGCGGGAAGTGGCCAAGGATCGCGCCCTCGGCAACCAGTACCTGACCAACACCACCATCCTGCGTCTCATCCTCATCATCATTGCTGCGCCTCTCTTGGCTGCCTTCATCGGCGCGCGTCAGCTCACCCGCCCCCTGGACGGCGACACCATCGCCGCTATCGTGCTCTTGGCCGTGGGCCTTCTCCCCGGCAGCCTGGCCAATGGCTTCACTGCCGTCTTCAATGCCTTCGAGAAGATGGAATACCCGGCGGCCGTCACCACGGTGACCACGGTGCTCAAAGTCGTGCTGGGCACGCTGGTCTTGCTGCTTGGTCTGGGCTTCGTTGGCCTGGCAGGTCTCTCCATAGTGATTAACATCGTCACCGCGGCCATCCTCTTCTACTTACTCGTTCGCCACTTCTTCCGGCCGCACCTGGAACTCGACTTCGCCCTCCAGCGGTCGATGTTCGCCCTCTCCTGGCCCCTGATGCTCAACAACCTCATCTCGTTTTCCTTCTTCAAGATTGATGTGCTCCTCCTGGAATCCATGCGGGGGACTGCTGTGGTCGGGCTGTATAGTGTGGCCTACAAGTTCCTGGATGCCTTGAACATCCTTCCCGCCTCTTTCACCATTGCCGTCTTCCCCATCATGTCTCGCTACGCTGCTTCGGCTAAGGATTCGCTGATGAGGGCTTATCTTCTGTCGGTTCGTCTGTTAGTCATCATTGCCTTGCCCATCGCCATGGTGACTACCGTCCTGGCCGAGCCTTTGGTCTATCTTCTAGGTGGCTCCCAATACCTTCCCCATTCGCGGATCGCTTTGCAACTGATGATCTGGTCCATACCCGTGGGCTTCATCAACAGCGTCACCCACTACGTCCTCATCGCCCTGAATCAGCAGCGCTTCTTGACCAAAGCCTTCGCCATTGGCCTGGCCTTCACCGTCGTAGCCAACGTTGTCTTTATCCCCATCTATAGCTATCGCGCTTCAGCTCTCATTCACCTCTTTTCCGAGCTGGCCCTGTTTCTGCCGTTCTACTATGGCCTGCGCAAGCATCTGGCTCCCGTGTCCTGGGGGAGGCTGCTCTGGCGGCCAGC
>CAYUPJ010000303.1:0-4181 GCA_964446635.1 uncultured Anaerolineae bacterium | reverse complement strand
CAACCCCCAACTGATGGGGTTGCTCTCACTCTATTCTATTCGCTGCGCAAGCCCAGAGTGATATAATTGGGTGAGACGTGAAGACGTGATGCGTTACGCAATACACACTACGGAGGAATGGGAATGGGAATGGGAATGAGAAGAAGAATTGTCCTGCTTGTGTTGGGATTGGTTCTGTTGGCAATGGTATCCCCCTTTGTTTTGGCTGAAGGGGAGATCACTGTCACGGCCAACACTTACGAGTACAGCTTCGCAGAGGAAATCGTGTTTCGTTTGGTGGCCGAGAGCAGCAGCGAGATCAACGCGATTACCTTGACGTACAGAGTAGGCGATGAGCCTGTTACCAACCGAGCCTACCCTGAGTTTAATCCTGCCAAACAGGTGGAAGCCGAATACATCTGGCGATTGCAGCGAGGCGAGATCCCCCCTGGCTCCGACATAGAGTACTACTGGCGGATAGAAGACGCGGCGGGCAAGGCCCTGGAGACCGAGCCCATCACTTTCACCTACATGGATGATCGCTTCACCTGGGAGAGCCTGACCGAGGGGAAGATCATCCTATATTGGTACGATGGTGACCAGGCCTTCGGGCGAAAGCTTCTGGACAGCGCCGTGGAGTCTCTGGCCCGCCTGGAAGAGAACACGGGCGTGGAATTGGAAAAACCCGTCAAGATCATCGTCTATCAGAACAAGGATGACATGCAAGAAGCCCTCATCTCACAGGGCGCGATCTTCGAGGAACAGATCATTACCCTGGGCACCGTAGTCGCTCCGGATATCATGCTTTTGCACGGCACGCATTCTCAAGTTGACCAGACCATCGCCCATGAGCTCACTCACGTCGTCGTCGGCCTGGCCACTGAGAACCCTTATGCTGACATACCCGCCTGGCTCAACGAAGGGCTAGCCATGTACAACGAGGGAGACCTGCGAGGAGACAATGCCAGGGCTCTGGAGAGGGGCATCCGCGAGAACAGGCTGATCTCCGTCCGCTCCCTGACGTCAATGACTGGCAACCCTGACGAGATTAACCTGTTCTACGGAGAGGCATATAGTGTCGTGGACTTCTTGCTGAAGACCTACGGCAAGGAGAAGATGAGTGAACTGTTGCAGGTCTTCAACAAGGGTTCTCTTACCGACGACGCCTTGATGGAAGTCTACGGCTTCGGCCAGGACGAGCTGGACGCCCAATGGCGCGAAAGCATTGGCGCACCCTCACAGGAGGAGCCGAGGGAGTCAGAGGAGACAGAGGGGGCAAGGACTCCAGAAGCCGAGAAGCCGGCAGGGGGTATCTGTTGGGGTGCGCTGCCGGGGGTGGCTCTAGTAGTACTGCCTTTCTTGCTCAAGTCTCGGGGGAACTAAGGGGAACTTGGAGGAACTCGGAAGCTTCTATCGGATAGCTGAGGAGTTACGGCTCTAGAGAGATTATTCAATGGAGAGAGAACAGAAGGAAGAAATCTATCGGCAGGTGACGAACCAGGTCAAGGCGATTTTGGAGGGGGCGGGAGATTCGGTCGCCTCCATGGCCACCATCGCCTGTCTCTTGCACCACAGCTTCGATTCCTTCTTTTGGACGGGGTTCTATCGAGTGGTAGCGCCAGGTGAATTACTCATCGGGCCCTATCAGGGGACCCTGGGCTGCTTGCGCATCAGCTTCGACCGAGGAGTGTGCGGCGCCGCTGCTCGCAAGGAGGAGACCATCATTGTGCCCGATGTCCACCAGTTCCCAGGTCACATCGCCTGCGACCCCAACTCCAAATCGGAGATCGTAGTGCCCGTCTTTAACGACAGAGATGAGCTGATCGCCGTTCTGGACGTGGACAGTGACGAATACGAGGCCTTCGACGAAGTGGACAAAAGGCATCTGGAAGGGATCGTCACCTTATTGCGGGACAAAAAGTAGGGGTGAGACTTGCCCTTACCCTTCCGAGCGAGGGCAACCGCAAGGGTTTGCCCCTACCCTTTCTCCTTGACGATTCGATAATGATCGAGGTCTCTGACCACGATGGTCTGGGGAAAGATGGTCTGGGCCTCGGCCAAGACGGCCTCCTCAGAGTAGCGGCGGGAGACATGGGTCAGGTACAACTGCTTGACTTCTGCCAGGCGGGCCAGGGTTGCCGCTTCGGCCGCCGTGAGATGGCCGTATTCCTTGGCCAGCTTCTCCTCCTGTGATAGATAGGTGGCTTCGATGACCAAGGCGTCGGCATTCCTGGTCGCTTCGACCAAGTTGTTGACGTAAGCGGCATCACCCACGAAGACGAGCTTAGCCCCAGGAATGGGAGGGCCCAGCACCTGGTCGGGATGGACCACCGTGCCATCGGCCAGAGTCGCCGTCTCCCCCCGAACCAAGCGGCCTCGCTCTGGCCCGGCTGGCACTCCCAGGGCCTCGGCCTTCTCAACCAGGAAAGGCCGCTTCTCCTTCTCCCGAAACGCATAGCCGAGACAGCCTGGTCCGCGATGGGTGACTGGGAAGACCGAGAGTTCAAAGGTGTCGTCTTCCATCAGAATTCCTGGCTCTATGGGGATCAGATCAATCTCCATAGGCGGCTTGACTCCGCGAAACACCACCCCGAAGATGAGGTCACTGACCCGTTCCAGGGCCCAGTTTCCCCCATAGATCTCCAACTTCGGGATGGTCTCCCAACGGCTGAAGGTGGACACCAGGCCTCCCAGGCCCAGGATGTGGTCCAGGTGGCCATGGGTGAGGAGGATCTTGTCCAGCCGCTTGAAGCCCAGACCGCTCCTGAGCAACTGTCGCTGCGTTCCCTCGCCGCAATCTATCAGGAAACGGTACTCCTTGTGCAGGACTATAGCGGCCGGCAGATTCCGTTTGATGGAGGGAGCTGAAGCAGAAGTGCCGAGAAAGATTAGTTCAAACATTGAAAGAGTCCTTTGATGTTATTCAACTCCCCCATTTTACCACAGGGACATCTTTTGGTCAACTCACCCAGCCAGAGCGTATCAAGTTTGGGACAAGGTCGTTGTGGTCTCCCCAAGAGATAGCTGATGCGCATCCTGTATCTTGTGTTATTTGGCGTTGTTAGCCACAAGATGTAGAGAGAAAAGCCACAGTTGACCGGGGCGTTCATTATGGGCAAACGCTGAGCCCGTTTTCGGCCCTTTTACGAAGCTCGGTGCTCTCTTTTGCCTACCTGGATGTCCCCAACGTGATACGCTCACACCCAGCAGTAATTGGTTCCTGCCCAGCTCAAGATGCCGACCCTCAAAACAAAAAGGTCTGGCGAACCGTCCGCCAGAACCCTCTATCCTGTGCCTTGAGCGAGAACGATTTCGCTCTCTACAGTTCTAATAGTTCCCTCCAATTGTCGTAGATGGCATCCTCCTCGTTATCCCAGATGCGTTGCAACGAGGCTTCAGACAGGAACGACCAGCCCTGCCGCTCGGCACGCTCGTCAAGCAGCTCAGTCAGACTAAAGAGGATGTCCAGTGCCTTGACGATAAGCTGGTTTTCGCTGATCTCCTGGCTCCGCGCCAGGCGGCCCAGACGGTCCGCACTATCTGTGGGCAGCCAGATACGCTTTTCAACAGTGGTTACCGTCTCGCTCATCTCATACCCTCTGTTCTGGATTGCCTAGTTCGAACTATCTTACGTACAGAATTGTAACCCGCTACTCGCTTTGAGGGCGCTCTAGCCCCTGCGCCTCCTGGCCAACGCAACTGTTCACAGCAGCCGCAGCCTGGTCACGCGGGGATCAATGATCACCTCGTCCGCCTCGAAGTCGAGCTTGAAGCGCCAGGCCTGCATCGTCTTGGCCCCAATGATGAGCTGGCTCGAAAGATCAGGAATGACCATGAACTCGTCTGAAAAGCGGTAGCCGTCCAGGTGAAAGTCCAGAGACGCCCTTTCCTTCACCTCCATCGTTCTCCCCGCCTCCGCCGTCTCCAAAGAGAGGGGGACAGGGAGGGGGTCTAGCGGTCCTAACTTCTTGGCCAAGTCCCGGTCAATGCAGGAGTACGTGGCCCCGCTGTCGAACAGGCCGACCAGTTCGTGCTCCCCTTTGGAGCCCACGAGCCCGATCTCTTTCTCGATAACGGCCATTAGCTGCACCTCCTCATACAAATTGTACTGCTGGTCGGGCCTGATGTCAAATCAAGGTCGTTTAACTTAACGACATTGACTCTTCACTTGACGAAATGCCCTCACCTGTGGTATATTATCC
>CAYUPJ010000302.1:0-4196 GCA_964446635.1 uncultured Anaerolineae bacterium | reverse complement strand
AGATTCACCGTGGTATGCCCAAGTGGTTGCTGCCTTTGCTGCAACTCTTCTGGAACCACCACGAGTTCGAACGGGGCAAGCGAGCAGGTAGCAGCCCTCTGGAACTGGCGGGAGTGGAAGATGTGCCTTCACTGTCAGAAGTGTTGGATCATTTATTCCGCCCCAGCATGGCTGCCCAGCCGGCGTAATTTTTCAAGGTGCAAAAGTGTCAACCTATTTCAACCCGTAATTGAACCATACCGACGAATTCAAGCAGATCATCGGAGAGGCGGTGGAGAGCAAACTGTCAGAGATGCTGGGAGACCCAGACGAAGGGTTAGAATTGCGCCCCGAATTTGAACAACGGCTACGTCGCTCACTGGCCTACGTGGCCGCCGGGGGCAAGGCACTGTCTTTGGAAGAAATAACTGCTCATGTCGAAATGGACAAACGATGATTGACGACTATGCCAAAGCGATGGAACTGATGCGCAAGATGGAGGCCCAGCTTCCCATCCCAGCGCGACCAACTGGCGCATTGGTCCGCACACTGCGGGAGCGAGGAGTCAAAATCCCTCGCGATCAAGAATTGCAGATCAAGCGAGTGTTCTACATGGGTGACGAAGGAGGTATTTGCTGCGACGTGACCCTATCGGAAGACGCCAAAGAGGCAATCGTCGTTTCCATCACGCACCTGCGAGTTCCTGCCCGTCATCCACTGGCGAAGGAGATTCGCGAATACCAGCAAGAACGGACGCGAAGAATCACACAATCGGGAGGATCGAGCCAGCCGGCCCAGTTCAGGGTTCGTCCGCCCAAAAGACGAAGACGTTAAGGAGATGAATCATGACTGAAACGACTTTCTGGATTCGAGACCGCTTTCCCATCGTCTACGAAGGTGGCGAGGCAAGAGCCGTTCTGGTGGACATCATCTCATTCGATCAGATGGAGCTCATTATATAGACAATCTGCTGAACCGCCAGGAAGAGCCAGAGGATGCCATCCTGGCTGCTTCCGCCGTTCTACAACGACTGGTAGCCCGAGCTAGACAGAAAGTATCCTCGCCTGAAATGTCCACCACGACAAGTGAAGAGCAGGGTGGAGGAGTCACAGGTGGATGTTGAAAAAGTGATTGCTCGCTTCTTGGAGGAGATCGAAGGCTCAGGCCTTCGTCTGGTGTCGGCCTATCTGTATGGTTCCCATGCTGAGGGAACGGCTCGTCCCGACAGCGACATTGACGTCGCTCTGATCTCAGGGGATTTCACCGGCGACTGGCTGGAAGACCACCGGAAGATCGTGGATGCCTTGTTGCGCAGTAATCCTCGGATTGAGCCGGTCCGTTTCCGCCCCGAGCAGTTCTGCGACGAGCACCCCCTGGCCTGGGAGATCAAGACGAAAGGAAAGAGGCTGCGATGACCCGCTATGACTTTGGGCGTCGAAGCTGGAGATCAAGCGGCTGGTCAACTGAGGGAGATGGAAGCACTGAAACACTGAGGAGCATGAGGACACTGACTCAGCGTGTTCAGTGTTTGTCAGTGGCCTCAGTGATTCTAGTGGCTTGGAGGAATGAACTATGAGCACAAAAGTGGTCGAATTGACAGTGGATGAATTCAAGCAGATCATCGAGGAGGCAATGGAACAGAAGCTCTCGGAGATGCTGGGCGATCCGGATGAAGGGTTGGAGTTGCGCCCTGAGATTGAGGAACGACTACGTCGCTCACTAGCCCATGTGGCAGCCGGGGGCAAGACGCTCTCATTGGAAGAAATGACTGCCTACGCCGAGTTTGCCGACGAAGATATGGCACTGGCCGAGGCCGGCATCAGCGAGTATGCCGACTTGCTGACCCACGAGGATAGCGCGACATGAGACGCGGTGAAATCTACCTGGCCGATTTTGATCCTACCCGTGGGGCGGAACAAGCGGGGCGGCGTCCGGTGCTCGTTTTCCAGCACAATCTCATCAACCGGTTCAGCCGTACCGTCATATGAGGAGGCAGGAACATGAATCTGGAAGAGCAGCTCCGAGGTAGACCCTTCGAACAAATTCCGCTCAAAGTTACTTCTGGAGTTCTAATTCATATAGGAGCAGGCATCTACAATTCACCGGCAGGAGCCATAAAGGAGCTCATAAGTAACTCCTTTGACGCAGATGCCACTCACGTTGTTGTCTCGACAGATTATCCAAGGTTTGAGCAGATTAGAGTTCTAGACAACGGGACAGGAATGACTCTAGCGCTTTTCGCCAAAGCTATGCAGTCAATCGGAACTGGCCTCAAAGGTATCCTGCAACCAAGCAGGCTAACACCTATCTTTGAGCGTCCCGTGATCGGGCATTTGGGCATTGGGCTCTTGGCGCTGAGCCAAGTCTGCAACAAGGCAACCATTGAGTCACAAACTCCTGGCTCTGACACCAAATTCGTTGCCCAATTGGATTTCTCGGAATTCCGAAAGCGTAAGGAGATTCAGGCTGAGACTACGAAGGTGTCCATCTTCCGTGACGTGGCGGAACGCTACGGCGGAATCGAGGGAATGAGACAGCGGCTGGAGGAATTGGACCCCAAAGACAACGATTATATTCCGCTGTTGACACAACTCGAATTGGCAACTGAAGCGGAAAGGGTGTTTAGAGAACGCGGAATGGAGGATTTGGAGGATGAGCACCTGGGGTACTCCGTAGTCTATCCTGATGTACCGGCTATTCCAGGTGAGCAGGGTACTATCATTACCCTGACCGAAATAGACAAGGGAGTGCAGAGTATGTTAATGGATCGCGATAGAGCATCAGACCCAGTGCCGTCGCATTATGAACATATGGGCTGGGATGGATATCGTGATGAGGTGAACACTTGGTCTTGGGATGAACTCTGCAGGCGACTACAGATGAAAATGAGCCAGCTTTCCTACGAATCGTTACCCAGCTATCACCGATTTCTCTGGGAGCTGGCTGTCATGACTCCGATACAGTATCTTGAAGAAGGACCTGTTCTGCTAGAGCGTGACTTGCTCAAACAGAAGAAGGAGGAACTGGCTCGCTTCGATTTCTCTGTGATTGTAGACAATCGCCGCTTATTGAAGCCTGTCCTGCTGCCATCAGGTCCCTTGGCTCGTGAAGAGAAGCTGGAAAGAGAGTATGATTGCCATCTGGAGACTTTCAGTAAGGATGAGGAAGTGGATGGAGCCCGTCTCAAGTATAATGGCTACATGTTCTGGCAGAGAAAACAGGTCGAGCTCAGCGCGGTGCGAGGCATTCAAATCTATATCCGCAATGTTGGCATTGGACCCTATGATCGAACATTTATGGGCTTCTCGAAAGTGAATCCGACATCCAGAGTAGGGCAGATGTCAGGCGAGATATATGTTGAAGAAGGACTCGAGCGAGCCTTGAACATTGACCGAAACAGCTTTCGCGAAACAGATGCTCACCATCTTGCCCTCCAAAGGCATTTATGGAAACTGATTGGATCAGCTAAACGCGGAGATGGTATTATGGGGATCTCCGTTGATGCCTACTGGAAGCGCAGAGAGCGGAAGGATAGACAATCGCTTGAGGAGCACGTCGAGATGCTGGCAGAACAGGTGCAACTGGCCAGTGCGGGCAGGTTTGCTCTCGATTTTGTTGACAAGGAGAATCCAGAGCCATATATTTTCGAAGGTGATCATGTGATTGTCTTTGATGGTTCACCCCGTTGGCCGCGTTCGAGTTCGGAACGCCGCCTATACCAGCAAGTATTGGTTTCAGTGAGAGCTGCTGTTGCGGCAGGCGCATCTGCTGAACAAATCTTGGCTCTTCTAGAAGAGACACTACTGAGATAGAAGGGAACTGGCAAAGGTGTCTAGGCAAGATGCTCGCAAGCCCAGGCTTGAAAAAGAAGAGCGCCCTCGAGTTCACGAACAGGCTGAACGCCGAAGAGAACTCTTCTTCCTAGAGCGGGATCCTATCAAGCAGTATGTTCGTCACTTTGGTTGGCTTCAGATTGTCCAGGACTATGTACAACGACGGCGAGACGATGGTGTAAACCGACCTTTAAGGTATCTCACGTTGCCTGGGCCCAACGCCACGGACGTAGGCGTGCTGTGGCGCGCGGGCCTACTTGTTAGAACGGATGAAGGGTTTCCGGACTTGGTGATCTGTGACGAGAAGTTCGCCGATGAGGCTTTGATGGTTCTAGCAGCCTGTCGGAGAGGAAATGGGATTTGCCTCTCCATCGGTCAGATGCA
>CAYUPJ010000301.1:0-4227 GCA_964446635.1 uncultured Anaerolineae bacterium | reverse complement strand
GGTGCAGGATGTTCGCGAGGTGGGCGAGTGGATAGAAGTATACCTGGGCGATACTGACATGAGTCCCCACGCCTAAGGTGCAACGCACAGGCCCCAAACACTCAATCTCCATCAACCATCACCACTGGCAAGTACACTCGCCAGGTGATTTCTACTCTACCAACTGGCGCCGCTGGCAAATACACTCGCCAAGTGGCCCCTACCAGTCGAAGCTCATCCACCCAAAACGCGGTTGATGCTTGACCGCTACGATCCTGTATGGATACCCTGACCAAGGACTGTTCTGTTGCGTTCAGATCACTCAGGGGGATACGAACGCATTTCCAGGTTTCTGCCTCAATGATTCCTCCTTCGACGTAGCGGCAGTCGTCCACGGGGCGATTGCGCAGTGGGTTGTCGCCCTCAGCATTAACGAAAGCCTGAAGATGTTGCTGGCCAGAGGGCGACCCACGCACGTAGAATTCCAGCCAGTGGTAGGAGTCTGCACTGAAAGTGGGATGATGGAGGGAAAGGGCTCCCCAGGCGCCCAGCGTAACCGAAATGGCATGCGTGCCACTGTACACCTGATCGGTTGCTTCCAGATTGAGCGGGGCGTTCCAGGACCAATCTTCCCACTGGGAGCCTAGCTCATCAGCGTATATCGGCATGGTCTGGCCATAGTCCGGCTGGGGTGGGGGCGTTGGGGTCGGGCGGGGAGGAGCGCCATACCAGGCCCGTAGAACGTCCTCGGCTGGTTTGTCGTGGGGGGTGTAACCATCGTCACACGGGCCACCATCAAACGAATCTGTGCCCCAGGCCCACCAGAACATCCCAGCGAACCAGGGTTTGTGATACATGCTCTCGAAGGCGGCTTGATAGGCATCGGCCTGCTCCTGAAGGTCAATGGTCCCTTCAGTTTCCCACTCCCAGGGATGACGGTTGGCCCCATTCTGACTCCGATAACCAATCTCGGTGAGAAGGAAGGGCTTCCCCCAGGTGAAGCCAAGATTGACCAACGTGGATAGGTGAAGTATCCAGCCTGCTTTCAGTTCAGCCAGAGTCGGATCATTCTTGTCTGTCAATGGGTAGTAGGCATCCACACCGATATAGTCCACAGCGTCCCACCACGTGATTCCGGTTTCCTCACCGCCATGGTTGGCGGCGTAGGTGATAGGGCCACGATAGCGGGCACGCACTCCCGCAATCACCGCCCGCCACTCATCTGCTCGATGAACCGTCGCCCCCAACTCGGTGCCCACACAGAATTGATCGGCACCATATACTTCGACTGGGCTCAGTACAGGGGTTTGAGCCAGGCCCGCATAGTGCTCAATGAAGTCTCGATAAGAGGCAAACCAGGCGGCCCACTCCGCCTCGCTAGTGAACTCCTCGCCAATTTGCCCCCGCCAGTGATCTTCATCGTGAAGAAGGCCTACGTGAGGCTTGAGCATCACCTTTAACCCCTGCTGGTGGGCCTCGGTAATCACGTGGATCAAATCGTCATCGGTAGGCGTGGCCATATCGGCAAAGATAGTGGTAGAGGAGATCGTGTCTTGATAGCCAGTAACGATCAGGCTGATCCAATCGGCCCCAGTAGATGCGAGATTGGCCAGGGAAAGGTCGGCATCGGAATGAGAATATTCGCCTGGCCACCAGGCAGCATACGTGATGCCCTTCTGCATGGATGGTTGAGCTTGGATGCCCCACCCCTGTTTGACCACCACTATCAACAATAGGGTGGCAGCGAGGGCGAATAAGGAGACCCTTCGTACATTCACGTGCTTTGGTGATTTGACGGAAGAGGGTTTTAGTGATACCATAAAGTCAGGTGAGACAGTTATATGACCCTTATCCTGGGTATCGAAACATCCTGTGATGAGACGGCGGCAGCAGTGGTGGAGGATGGGCACAGAATCCTCTCCAACGTGGTCGCCTCCCAGATAGAACTACATCGCCGCTACGGTGGCGTCTTCCCGGAAGTGGCCTCCCGTCAGCATATTCTCTCCATCACCCCCGTCATCGAAGAGGCCAGGGAAAAGGCAGGGGTGTCCTGGGATGACCTGGAGGCCGTGGCCGTGACCTATGGGCCAGGCCTGGCGGGTTCCCTGCTCGTCGGCGTCAGCGCTGCGAAGGGAATCGCCCTGGGCTGTGGGCTGCCTCTGTTGGGGATCAATCACATCGAGGCTCACATCTACGCCAATTGGCTTTCCCCCCCCTCCTCCCCCCCAACGGGGGGGACTAGCATCGTTTTTCCCGTGCTGTGCCTGGTGGTCTCCGGCGGCCACACGGAGTTGATCCTGATGAGCGGCCACGGCCAATATCAGCGATTGGGGGGCACCCTCGACGACGCGGCCGGTGAGGCCTTCGACAAGGTAGGACGCTTGTTGGGACTTGATTACCCCGGTGGGCCGGCCATCGAGCAGGCCGCGCAATACGGCGATCCCACTGCTTTCGATTTGCCCCGCGCCTGGCTGGGGGATAGTTACGATTTCAGCTTCAGCGGACTCAAGACGGCGGTGCTACGCATCGTGAAGGCGTACGAGACTGAAACGACACGGCCGGGCAAGGGATTGCCCATAGTTAACCTGGCTGCTAGCTTCCAGGTAGCAGTGGTGGACGTGTTGGTGGAGAAGACCAAACGAGTGGTCGAGGGATATCGTGTTGAACAGATTCTCTTGGCTGGAGGAGTGGCAGCCAACAAGTTGCTGCGCCAGGAGATGGCCAGGAGGTCCGATTTGCCCGTTCTCTATCCACCTATATACCTGTGCACTGACAACGCGGCCATGGTCGCCGGTGCTGCTTACTTTCGCTACCAAGCCGGCTATCGCTCCGGCTGGGACCTGGACGTGATTCCCAACCTGAAGTTAACGGGTGACACCTCTCCGACTCCGTCCTCAGCCCGGCAGACGTAAATCTGGGGGACGATGCCGGTAGCCTCCTCGTAGGCCGCTGCCACCTGGGCCCGGAAATCGTCAACTGCCTCCTCAGCCACCAGGCTCACCGTGCAACCGCCGAAGCCAGCTCCTGTCATTCGAGAACCGTAAACCCCATCCACCTTCCAAGCGGCCTCCGCCATGATGTCCAGCTCCGGACAACTGACTTCGTAATCGTCTCGCAGGCTGACATGGGATTCGTTCATCAGTTGGCCGAAGGCAGCCAGATCGCCTGCTCGTAGAGCTGCTACGCCCTTGACCACCCGCTCGTTTTCGTAGATGACGTGACGGCAACGCTGGCGTACATTCTCTGGCAATCGCCCCTCGTATTCTGCGAACTGGGCGACGGAGACATCGCGCAGGGCCTGGGCCTGCGGCAGGTATCGCTGCAGGAAATGCACTCCTTCCTCGCACTCCCGTCGCCGGGTGTTGTACTCCGAATCCACCAGCCCCCGCCGCTTTCTGGTATCGGCAACCACGACGGCTGCCCCCCCCCTCCCCCCCCCAACCCTTCGACGGGGCTCAGGGCAGGCTTTGGGGGGGGCTAGGGGGGGGAGGGGGACTGGCTGGTATTCGAGGCTTCGACAATCAATGAGCAAGGCATGATCGCGCTGGCCCAGGGCGGAGACGAACTGGTCCATGATGCCACAGTTTATACCGACGAACTCGTTCTCGACCCGCTGGCAGAGGAGGGCCAGTTCCACTCGGCTTATTTTGAAGCCAGCAAGCACCTGCCAGGTGTAGGCCATGGACACCTCGACAGCGGCCGAGGAGCTCAGGCCCGAACCGATGGGAACGTCGCCGACGACGACAGCGTTCAAGCCAGGCAACTTAAAGCCCCGTTCTTCCAAGAAGTAAGCCACCCCTCGCTGGTAGTTGCTCCAAGTTTGGGCCGGATCGTACTCGATATCGTCCAGGGAGAATGTGATGCCTTCGCCGAAGTCCAGGGCATAGATGGCTACTTGCCGATCCTCGCGCGGGGCCGCGGCCACCAAAACGCTTCTGTCAATGGCCACTGGCAGCACGTAGCCATCGTTGTAGTCGGTGTGCTCTCCAATGAGGTTCACCCGCCCAGGCGCTCGCACCACAGCAACTGGTTTCCCACCAAAAACCTCTGCAAACCTTCGCCTGATGTCAGTCTGAACTAAGGATGTCATTGCGAGTTTTCCATGGCGCATCGCGCCATCCGTAGGGGGCAGAAATTTCGCCGTGTCATTGCGAGTCGGCCATGGCGCGGCCGCCATTCTAAAGGACAGAAACCTAAAGGACAGAAACACTGCCCATCCTGTCATTGCGAAGGCGCGGTGTGTGCGCC
>CAYUPJ010000300.1:0-4235 GCA_964446635.1 uncultured Anaerolineae bacterium | reverse complement strand
AAATGGTTTGGGAACAAAAGACACCCAAGCGTGTGATTCAAGTCCCTGTCTTTGAATTCGCTTAGTGTGGCAAGTAAAATGCCGTTGGCGGCTTCGCCCAAACCCGCCGCTTGCCAGTGAAGTGTCGCGGTAGATATGGCATGATTTGCCAAGGTGGGCGCGGCGGCCTTCGCCAACAACCACTGGCAGGGCCAGGCAGTGGACACCGCGCGGCAGCTCAAGCTTTTGCTGGGTGGATAGGATACACGCCTGAGCGGGTGAGAAGCCTCCCGTTCATTTGGAAGATGGGACCTACATCAGCTACATTGGGATGGTTCAAAAGTCCGCTGGACAATCTCAAGTTGTAAGGAGGCGAAGATGAACGATCCGTGAACGAGGTTGAGCGAGAATATGCCTTCCGTGTTACACGACACAAAAGTGGCGGGTAACACAGAACAGGGCCGTGTTAGGCGACACATTTGTGTCGCAGTATGTGAGTTTGCAGACACGCCACTTGATGAGGCTGAGAAGCATGCTGCCAAGTGGGCAGATAGCGACATAGCGGTGATCCGCTCCCCCTGATGGGATACAGACCGCGTCAGGATAAACGAGGTGGGGATATGGCAAGAAGATACGTATTATCAATCGTATTTGTCCTTTTGATAACATTGCTATCCATTGATTCTGGAAATACACTTGGAGTCGCGGGGCTCAACGCTTTCGATCCAACCTCCTCAGACACACGAAGAACGTCATTGGCAACAACATTATCCTCCACATCGCTTTCTGCATTGGCAGAACGTCGCGCCAACTCTTCCTACTACCCCATGGATAACACCCATGTGGTAGCAGTACGACCTGGAGGGAAGGAACTATATGTGTATTCTTATGACTCATCAGATATGATTCTAGTTGTTGACATAGATTCCCCGGACTATCCGGTTACCGGAAAAATACAGCTTTCTGGTAGGAGACCAACTCACAGCTACATCTCCTTTTCGAATGACGGAACGCGTGCTTTTCTGATCCGTGCATTGGAATGCCGGTACGAAGATTCCTGTGATAATTACGGCGATTTTGTTTATATCGTCGTGATAGACACGGCAAGAAGAGAAATAGAATTTACAATTCCCATGTCCTACCCGATTGGACCTTTAGAGGCAACTGTTCCAAGCCCCGATGGGAAATGGCTCTATTTCGTCGCACACAATTCCATTACGAATCAGCTCGGTGTGGCTAAGATCGATCTTGAAACGAAGACAGTAGTAAATTTCTCACCATTGGAAGGGGCCAACTTTATAACCATTTCCCCTGACGGTAAGCAGCTCTACGTCACCCAGGGTTGTAATCTCTTTGGCGCGCCACCACCTTCTTGGTGTCATGCTCCCAATCTCTTTTCCATCATAGACCCGGAGAATCTCATCGTGGTTTCCTCGGTATCTGTGGGCGATGGACCACGATATATTGCGGTCACCCCAGACGGTAAGAAGGCTTATGTATCGAACCAGTGGAGCAATAATACTACAGTCATAAACCTGGATACCGCGAATGTTATAACCACACTCAATGTGGGCGCGGATCGCTCAGCAATTGCTATTACTCCGAATGGCAAAAAAGCATATATCACTCTCCCTGGCAGTTACATTGGGTTTCAATTCAACAACAGAGTTGCCGTCATTGATGTTGAAGAAGACGTACTGTTAGGTGAGATAGAGGTTCACATTGAACCACTAACCATCGCCGTAGACCCCGATGGGACAAGAGCATACGTTCCAGATGGAAACGCAAACGGACCGAATCCCTCGGAGGTTCATATCATTGATACGATCAACGATGTCTACTTCAGACCGATTATTCTTCGCCAAGCAGCACATATCATGCCTACAGCTATTGATATCACTCCCGACGGCAAAACACTTTTTGTGGTTAGCGAAGGCGGCGTAGAGAATTCTGCTCCTCATCCACGCTTGCTCGTGATTGATGCCGCAAATCGCACTGTCTTCAATTCTTTGGAACTACAAGCACGAGCAGTGAAAGTGTCACAGGATGGAACTAAGGTTTATGTTTTCTGTGAACATGATCTAGTTGTTCTCAATAGAGAAACTTTGCAGGTCATCAAATCGATTGACCTACGCACCGTATTCCCTGACAATTTAATCGTTGGCGACCAGGAAGTTTTCAAAATTGTTCTAAACAATACAGAGAATATTGCCTACCTTTTGGGTGCCAGCAATGAGATCATTGTAGTGGATATGACAAAAGGAGAAATCGATGGTAGGATTCCATTTGCGGATCAACCTATCCACGATGGTAGAGGGCTTGCCCTGTCTCCAGATGAACGTAAACTGTTTGTTTCTGACTACCATTCGATGACGGTGGCTGTCATAGACACAGTCACTAACACAGTCACTACAAGAATCCCAGTAGATTATCCTCCCTCGGAGATAAAGGTCTCGTCAGACGGGAAACGAGTGTTTGTTCTCGAAAGGTCAGGCATGACGATGCTGTCAGTTTTCGACGCTGATACGTATACTCTACTCGCCAAGTTCACCTGGTCGGTCTCTCATCCTATAGATTTCGAACTCTCTCAAGATGAACGATACATTTACTTTGCTGACTTCGATCCCAACTTTTTAATAGTATATGACCTGCAGGAAGATAAAGTGGTAAAGATCATCAAAACCGGTCTCGACCCGTTCAACATGGTGAGTACGCTGGATAAGAGCACCATCTACATCACCAACTTCACTTCTGATACGATTTCCATTTTTAACACACAGACAAATCAAATTGTTGATTCCATCATCCTACCCATGCCGACGCCCACACCAACCAGCACGCCGACGAACACACCAACGACCACATCAACGCCAACGGCAACCAACACAGCGACTGCGACAAATACGGCAACGCCGACAGCCACTCACACACCCACACCCACGCCGACGGCGACACCATACAGGCTCTATCTGCCTCTTATAACGAAGAGCAGGTAGCGACTTCACAGAGTGTAGGACTGTGAACACAGATAACGGACCCGAACGTTAGCCGTAATGTCCCAGGTCGAGACTCCATGAAAACCAAACCCATGCTAACCAACTACTTCAAAGCCATCACCACCGTCGCCAGCCAGGGCGACGCGCGGGAGGAAAGCTTCTACTCGTGTCTGGAAACGCTCCTGCAGCAGTTTGCCGCGTCCACCGACAGAAGCGAGGTCCACGTCACCACTCTCCCCAAGAAGACCGAGGCCGGCAACCCGGATTTTCGGGTGTGGAACGGCCAGGACCGCATCATCGGCTACGTCGAGGCCAAGAAGCCGACCGAGGAAAACCTGGACTACGTTGAGACGACCGACCAGCTCAAGCGCTACCGCCAAACGTTCCCCAACCTGATCCTCACCAACCTCTTCGAGTTCCGCCTCTACCGGGACGGGCAACTGGTGGATCGCGTTCTGGCAGCCAGGCCGTTTGTTCTCCACCAACTGGGCGCTGTCCCGCCCGTAGAGAAGGGCGACGAACTCTTTAACCTGCTGGAACAGTTCTTCTCCTTCTCCCTGCCGAGGTCCTACACGGCGGAGTCGCTGGCGGTCGAGCTGGCCAAACGCACCCGCTTTCTCCGCGACGTGGTGGCCGACGAGCTGCGCGAAGAGCAGGGCGTCCTGCGGGGGTTCTACCAGGCTTTCCAGACGTACTTGATGGCCAACCTCACCCTGGAGGACTTCGCCGACCTCTACGCCCAAACCATCACCTACGGCCTCTTTGCCGCCCGCACCCGGGTACCCCCCTCTAATCCCCCCGTAGACAGGGGGAGGCAATTCAACCGCCGCATGGCCTTTTACAACATCCCCCGAACCATCGGCATCCTGCGGGATGTGTTTCAGTTCATCTCGCTGGGCGATCTCCCCAAGCAGCTCGAGTGGATCGTGGATGACATCTCCGAGGTGCTGGCCGTGGCCGACGCCGGCGGTATCCTCGACCGCTTCTATCGCGAGGGCAAGGGCAGCGACCCCATCGTCCACTTCTACGAGACCTTTCTGGCCCAGTACGACCCCCAAGAGCGCGAGCGGCGCGGGGTCTACTACACGCCTGAGCCGGTGGTTTCCTACATCGTCCGTTCCCTCCACAAGCTGCTAAAAACGAAGTTCGACCGCAGCGACGGCCTGGCCTCCGAGGGGGTCACTCTGCTCGATCCGGCGGCGGGGACCATGACCTTCGTCGCCCGGGCCTGCCAGGAGGCGGTGCGGGAGTTCGAGGGCA
>CAYUPJ010000299.1:0-4260 GCA_964446635.1 uncultured Anaerolineae bacterium | reverse complement strand
CCCGAATGGGGTGGATTGTTCGAGATCGTGAATAAGAGCGATATCAGAGTCTCTGGGCTGAGGATAATGAATGCCGGTCCCAATCCCCACAACCCTGGTATCCTGGTGGATGAGTCGAGTCATATCATCATTGAGAAGAACTACATCTACCATACCAGTGATTCTGGCATTGGCGTCTGGAGTAGTGATGACGTAATCGTTGACCATAACGAGGTTGAACTTGCCTGTTATAACGGGTACAACGAAAGTATTTCCGTAGGTGGCACAGATACGTTCGAGGTTAAGAACAATCACGTTCACCACAGCCAAAAGGAAGGAATAGACGCCAAAGACGGCTCTTCCAATGGAAAAGTTTTCAATAATCACGTGCATCATACTGACGCGGTAGGCATCTACGTGGACGCCTGGGATAAGCACACTTACAATATCGAGGTTTTCGGGAACGTTGTACATGATGTAGCCGCCAATGGTTTTGCCGTGGGATCCGAGCAAGGCGGTCTTCTCGAAAACATCAAGGTTTACAACAACATCGCCTACAACAACCGATGGTGTGGGCTTCATCTCCATGAATGTTGCTCAGACTACCGTCCAGTGCGCGATGTGACGGTAATCAATAACACTTTTTATGATAATGGATGGGATCCATGGGGCGGGGGAATACTAGTTGAGAATCCAGACGTGGAGAACGTTATCATCAGAAACAACATCTGCAGCCAAAACCTGTCATTTCAAATCGCGGTAGATGCAAGCGTACCAGCGGGAAACGTTACCACAGACCATAATCTGATTGATGGTTATAGGGGAGATGAAGGAGAAATCTATGGCAGCGACTACGTGGAAGGCGATCCCATGTTCGTGAATCCTGCCGTGGCAGATTTTCATTTGCAGGAGAATTCACCAGCCATAGACCAAGGTTCCCCTGCTGATGCGCCAGGTGATGATTTCGAGGGGCATGCTCGACCCTATGGCGCAGGGTATGACATTGGAGCCGACGAATTCACGCTTTATGGCGACCTCGATTACGATTGTGACGTAGACATCGCGGACATTATGTTGGTAGCTAGTCGCTGGCACACCGCTGTGGGCGACCCCGACTATAACCCGGCCTACGACATAAACAATGACGGCAAAGTTGACATCGTGGACATCATGCTGGTGGCGGTACACTGGGGGGAGACCTGTGAAACTGCGGTTGACAAGTGGGCGCTGTGGACAGGAGGCACCACCCTGCGCGGGGCGAACATCTGGCAGCGCCGCGTCTATCCTGAGCTGGATGGCCCCACCTTCCTGGGCCCCGGCCCCGTCGGCCCACCTTATGTCCAGAGCGACTTCGACAGCCTGGCCGCGCTGGGCGCAAACTACGTCAACATCTCCCATCCCGGCCTGTTCACCGAAACCCCGCCCTACGTCCTGGATCAGGACATCCAGGACAACCTGGACAACCTGCTGGCCATGATCGAGCAAGCCAACATGTTCGCCGTCATCAGCTTCCGCACCGGGCCGGGCCGCAGTGATTTCACCTTCTACTGGGACGGGGCGGGTGACTGGTTCGACGAGAGCTATCTCAACGACTCCGTATGGCAGGATCAGGCAGCGCAGGATGCCTGGGTGGCCATGTGGGCCTACACCGCCCAACGCTACCGCGACAACCCCATCGTCGTCGGCTACGACCTGATGGTCGAGCCCAATTCCAACGAGGTCGGCAGCCACGCCCTCTACGACGCCCTGGACATCTGGGACCCGGAGGAGTTCTACGCCACCTATGGGGGCACCTTGTACGACTGGAATCAACTCTACCCCCGCATCACCGCCGCCATTCGCCAGGTGGACACCGACACGCCCATCCTCATCGGCTGCATGGCCTACAGCGCCGTCAACTGGCTGCCCTACCTCCAGCCGACCGGCGACCCGCGCACGGTCTACATGGTGCATCAGTACGAGCCGTTCAAGTACACGCACCAGGATCCGGGCGTGCAGGAGTGCTCCTATCCGGGCACCTGTGATACCGACTGGGACGACATTCCTGACCAGTTCGACCAGGCCTGGCTGGACGATCTGCTCTCAACTGTGGATACGTTCAAGGCCACGCACGGCGTGCCGGTCTCGGTGAACGAGTTCGGCGTGATGCGCTGGGAGCCCGGTGCGGCCCAGTTTATGGACGACGAGATGAACCTGTTCCAGCAGCGGGGCATGAACCACGCCCTGTGGGTGTGGGACCCCGCTTGGGAGCCGTGGACGGCGGAAGTGGACGACTTCAACTTCCGTCACGGCCCCGACCCCAACAACCACACTAACGTTCCGTCGAGCGACCTGATTAGCGTTATTGTTGAACATTGGGGACGCAACACCATACGCCCATGACTCTGTCATTGCGAAGGCGCGGGGTTTGCGCCTGAAGCAATCCCCTCCGGGCGTAGGAGGTTGCTTCGCCCCTTCGGTTACACTCAGGGCAAGCTTCGGCTACTCAGAAACTTGACTCGTAGTAGTGACTTGAGTCGCATCGGTCACCCAACAACGGCTAAAGCCGTTACTACAGCCTCACCAGAGTTTCTGCCCCCTACGGATGGCGCGATGCGCCATGAAAACTCGCAATGACACAGAGTTCTACTGGCGCAGCACCTGGCACTCAATTTCTTCGATAAGAAAGGGCAAGTTGGGGCGGGTGAAGCTCAGGTGAGGGGCCGGAACGCGATGATGCTTGATGCGCCGCACTGAGCCTGTCGAAGTGTCCGGCGGTATGTGCTTGTGGTGAGGATGAGTGGAGGCCAGCGTCGGGTCGTGGGGATGAGGAATCCTTCAACTAGCGACGAGCGTTCGGCGCAACCGGTCAGGCAGTGGCTGCTGGCGCAGCAATTCACGGTAGGCTTGCTCCCGTTTCAGCCATACCTTGTACAGTCCGTGCCATTCGAGGAAATCGTGGAAGTATGGCTCTGTGCCGTCGTCAAACTCAGACAGTTCACCGGACTCCATCGCCCGGTAAAAGTCCTGCGACAGGATACCGTACTTGTCCTCGAAGGTGCGCAGTTGCCATTCAATCCAATGAAGCTCGCGGATCAGTTGTTGCCGTTCCATGGTTCACTTCTCCTGAGAGTGAATGTGTCTGACGCTGTCATCCCTTGCCGGTGTCAAGTATACCACAAAGAGGATTCCCTTGCAACTACTTGACCAAAAGTCCGCATTGTGCTAAAATGCTTGTACTGAGCCTGTCGAAGTAGTTGTAGTTGTTGGGGGCACCAGAGCCAGCCCTTGACCGCGATCGAGCAACACCGCAAACAACATCCCTGAACCCGACGCCAGCCAAGGCCGTGATTTCGGCAAGCTCAATCCAGGGTTCTTGTGTGCCCAAGGGCGATTGCTCTAACCAACTCTCAGGAACGAGAGAGGTTGCGCGAACTGTTGGCGGAAGGGGAACCACGGATGGGGAACCGCAGCACGAGGATGCAGTGAGATGAAGTACGACTATGACCGGGAAGGGGATGTCCTGTACATCTCCTTTGGCCAGAGCGAGCATGTAGTCGGTGTCGAGTTAGGTGATCACCTGCTGCTGCGGCTGGATACGGGCAAGGGTACAGCGGGCTCGCCACGTGCGGTGGGATTGACCGTACTTTTTCCCGCCCAACTGCTAGCGCTGGGCCATGCGCCGACTTTCACCCTGGAGCGACTGGAGCGGCTACCGGCCGATTTGCGGGCAGCGGTGTTAGAGGTATTAAGCAAGCCGCCAGTGGGCGAATTGTTATCTGTGCAACTGACTCTTGCGCCCGAAGAACTGCAGATACCAGAGTTGGTGGCAGCGTAGGAAGGACGCGCAACTGCAACCGACCTGAGCACGAGAGAATTAGAAAGCCCTGCCTGCTGGCCACGGCGGGCCTTAACCAAAGGCCCGTATGGTGCTAAAATGGTTGCGGAGATTAGAGGCACCGGAGCCCACCTTGACCGTAGTCGAGCAACACAGCGGACAACATGCTCAAACCCGACGCCAGCAAAGAACTTATGAGGAGTGAAAGACGATGCATGTAGAACAGGACATTCTGACAGGCATTGACCTGATGCGACACAAGATCGAACATCTGGAGACGAAGGTAGACGAGATACACGCTATCCTTGAGCACCTGTTGCTCATCATCCCCCCTGTGATCTTTACCATGCCCGACGGAAGCCAACGGCCTTTCCACCCTAATAGACCGGTCTCGCTGCAGACACTGGCTACGATGGCTCGGGTGGAAGAGATGTCTCAGGCGCGGCGTCACCTGCCGGCCGAGG
>CAYUPJ010000298.1:0-4286 GCA_964446635.1 uncultured Anaerolineae bacterium | reverse complement strand
TCCAGCGTCTCCTTCACCTCCGGCTCGGGCTCTTCCAGGACCATGTTGAGGAAGTAGGCGGCGTTCTTGATGGCCCCCAGCGGGTTGCGCAGCTCGTGGCCCACCCCTCCGGCCAGTTGGCCGAGGATGGCCAGCTTCTCCTGGCGGATCAACTTCTCCTGGGCCTCTCGCAGCTCTTGGGTGCGCTCCTCGACCAGTTCCTCAAGCTGGTCTCGGTATTTCCTCAATTCCTCCTCCGCCCGCTTGCGCTCGGCGACCTCCTTCCTGAGGTCTTCATTCGCTTGCTCCGCCATTCTCCTGGCTTCGTCGGCATCTCCCATCATGTTGAGGGCCGCCCGCCGCGAAGCCTCCAACTCCGCCAGGCTCTGCTTCAGCTCGTCCTCCGCCCGCTTGAGCGCGGTGATGTCCTTGAACACTACCACGGCAGTGGAGGGTTTGCCTTCTGTATCTCTTATAAACGACACCCCGAAGAGTGTAGGAGTCTTCACACCCTCCTTTGAGATGAGGGTAATGGACATGGGGACGGGGACTTCTCCCTTCAGGGCAGTTTCTATGGCGGCCGCCGTTTTCCCCGCATCCTCCGGCTTGGTCGCTTTTCTTCCCACATCAGCCACATCTCTCCCGACCAGTTCACTCCTTTCATAACCCACGATTTTCTCAAAAGCGGGGTTGACGAAGGTTATCTCGCCATCCAGGGTGTGCAAAAGCAGCGCTTCCCCCATGCCATCCACCACTGCCGATACCGCTTTCACTCGCGCCTCTTCTGCCTGCCTGCGCGCGGTGATGTCGCGGATAAATACAAAACACTGCTCTTCTATAGGAACATAATTTATGCTGACTTCAACGTCGAGTATCTTGCCGTCTTGGCGTCTATGGCGTGTTTCAAAACGGTCATGGCCCTGCTCTATGACCTTTTTCATGCGTTGAGCGATCTCTTCAGGCTTTTCTAAGGCTTCGATGTCGGATATGGACATCGTAAGCAGTTCCTCACGAGTATAACCTACCATTTTACAGTATGACTCGTTGACTTCGAGAAATCTACCCTTTAGATCGTTAGTCCAGAAACCATCAAGGGCTGTCTTTATAATTAAGCCATATTTCTCCTCCGCCCGCTTGCGCTCGGTGATTTCTCTGTTCAACTCATCACGCGAGGCGGTGATGGCCTGCAAGTTCTCCGTCATCTGATTAAATGCCTGGGAGAGCTGGCTGATCTCGTCTCGGGCTGCCACCTCGATGCGGTATTCCAGGTTGCCCCGGCCGATCTCCTCGGCGCCTATCACCAGTTGCCGCACCGGCTGGGTGATGGTACGCGCCAGCAATACTCCCAGCACGGCGGCAATGACCATGGCGATACCAATCAGCAATAGCGCGCGTTGGGTCAGGGCATTGACCGGGGCAAAGGCGGCTTCGGCGGGCTCCAGGATCACAACCGCCCAGGGCAGTCGCGGCACCGGGGCAAATGCCGCCAGAGCCAACTCGCCGCTGCTGCTGCGGGTCTCCATCGTCCCGCGTTCACCGGCGATGGCGCGCAACGCCGCCGCGTCCTGTTCGGTGACCGGCGTCAAGATGCGTTGGGGGTCAGAGTGCGCGACGATGATGCCGCCTTGCCGCGCGTCCATCAAACTCGCCCGCGCCGATGCGCTCACCCGTAAGCCAGTAATCGCGTCGGAGAGCGCGGCAAGCGAAATGCCCCCGGCGAGTACGGCGCGAATCTCGCCCTGGTCGTCGAAAATCGGAACGGCATAGACGCCGATGGCGCGTCCGGTGGCGCGCGAGATGACCGGGATTCCCAGGTAGGGCTTCTTGATCGCCAGCGTCTGCTGAAACCACTCACGGTCGGCAACCGTGCCGCCGCGATTCTGCCACTTGTCCATCAGCCCACTCGCCCAGCCGATTCCTTTGGCATCATAGACGGAAACACTGTCAAAGCGCGCGTCAATCTGTAAGAATTGCGCGAGATGCATTTCCGCTTCCGCCAAGTCGTTTTCAAGCACGGCGCGAATGAAAAGGGGGCGCGCCGCAAACAGACGCACATTCGTCTCCGCGCCCTCGACGTAATTCGCCGCGAACTGGGCGGCTAGATCGGCGGCGGCGAGGTTGCTCTCAAGAATGTCCTTGCGAACGACACTGCGACCGTTCTGGATCAGCACTGCGCCGACCAGTCCACCGGCGACCAGCGCAGTCAGCATCACCAGACCGATGAGTCGTGGTCCCAATCTCAATTGCAGTCGTTCACGGATTGATTGTTTTGTCTCCATTTCCATTCCTCCTGTCCTGAAAATAGGCCGAACAAGTTCGAAGACCTGACAGGTTTAGCCAAAACCTGTCAGGTCTGGCTCTTACTCCAGCAGCGACAGATCATAAGGCGGCTCCTTCCCCAACTGTTCGGACAACTGGTTGACCTGGCGCTTGAGCTCGATCATGCGTTGCTCGCGCCCCACGGCCAGGCGGTTGAAGGTCTCCAGTTCCTGTACCCGTTGTGCCAGCTCCTCCTCTGCCCGCTTGCGCTCGGTGATGTCTACAAATGAAGCCATCATGCACATAGGTTTGCCAGCCTCATCTGTAACCATGCTCGCCAAAAGCTGGACATAGAAGAATGAGCCATCTTCTCTCACGGCGACCAGTTCACCTATCCAGCTTCCCTTATCACGCAACGCTTCTACTACCTCCAAAGCCTTCTCGCCCCTCTGCCAGAATTCTGCAACAGATTTTCCCAGAACCTCCTTTTCATCGTCATATCCCCACAGTTTGAGGAATGAAGGGTTCACGTAGGTCACATTCCCTTCAAGGTCAGACATGGCAATGGCGCTAATGGATGTAGTGATAGCGTTATCCTTTATCCTTAGCTCCTCCTCCGCCCGCCTGCGCTCGGTGATGTCGCGGAAGACCATCACAGTACCAATGATGTTCCCTTCCTCATCCCTCATTGGTGCACCACTGTCATCAATCGGCCGTTTCGTGCCGTCTTTGGCGATCAACACCGTGTGATTGGCCAAACCCACGACCACGCCCTCTCGGAGCGCCCTGACCACAGGATTCTCGGCCCGTTCTCCTGTTTGCTCGTTGACGATGTTGAACACCTCTTCCAGAGGCCGGTCCGCAGCCTCGGCCTCGTCCCAGCCGGTCAAGTCCTCGGCCACCGGATTCACGAGGGTCACCAGCCCCTGGGCATCCGTGGCAATCACGGCATCGCCAATGCTCCTCAGCGTGGTGGACAGCCATTGCTCGCTCTCCTGCAGCGCCTGCTCCACCCGCTTGCGCTCGGCCGTTATCTGCTGGGTAAAGACCAGCGAGACAGCAAGGGCGATGACAAAGAGCACGACATTGACCGACAGCAACCGCCCAGCCAGCACGTTACTTTCAGCCAGGATCACACTCATTGGGGTTTCTACCACTACCCCCCAGCCATTGGTCTCCAGGATAACGTAGCTGCCAAAGTAAGGCGTGCCCTCGTGCTCATACTCTCCAGCCTCGCCCACCTCTCCGGCCATGATGGCTTGTACCAACGGTCGGTCGCTAAAGTTCAGCGACAGTGGGCCCTCTTCCAGAGCGGACAGGTCTATCCCGGAATGAGCAACCACTGTGCCTTCATTGTCTACCAGGAAGGCAACCGTCTCCTCAGCAAGCGGATAGTTTGCCACAGACTCAATCAGATCTTTCAGTAACATACCGCCTCTCAGAACCCCCACTCTCTCTCCCGTATCCGACTCGATGGGTACACTGACAGAAGTGATAACCCCCAGTTGGGAGAGGAGCCGAGGCGGGGCAAAATGAACTTCGCCTTGCTCAAAAGGAACGCTGAAGAAGGGCTCATAGGCATAGCTCTTCTCTTGATAGGGGGAGAGGTTTTCTACAGAGCCGGAGACGAACCAGCCTTCAGTGTCCATTACGAAAAAGGAGCTGTAGCGGGTCAATACATTGGCAATCGTCTTCATGATCTGGGTTTGGTTGACAAGGTCCATGTTGCGAAACTCCGCAAACCCAGCAATCGCCTTCAGCTCCTCCCTACGTCTGCTCAGATCAGTGTCCAGTTCCCGAGCAATATGGTGGGCGATCCCTTCCTGCTGGGATTGCGCCATTTCCACCTGCTGGTTCTGGATGGTTGGGAGAACGTAGAACACCTGGAACAGTAGCGACGCGCCCAAGACCAGTGTAAACAGCCCCATCAATTTCGTTCTCCAGCTCAGGTTACTCATGTGTATTCCTCCTCTGGTTTCTTTGCAGGTTTTCTCCAAACACCGCCCTGATTGCCGGTATCAGCTCGTGCACCAGGCTTTTCTTTACCA
>CAYUPJ010000297.1:0-4325 GCA_964446635.1 uncultured Anaerolineae bacterium | reverse complement strand
ATCGCCCTAAAGACCATCCCTGCCGTCCTTGCTGGCAGAGGCGCATATTAGTAGACATGTTTAATCTCTCTTCTCAAGACCGCAGCGATTTGGTTGCTTTCCTTCAGGATTTGATCCGCATCTCCAGTCCTTCGACCAAGGAGAAGGCGGTGGCCGAGCGTCTGGCGGAGGAGATGCGGCGGGTGGGTTTTCCGAGCTGTGTGCGCGATCGCGTCGGGAACGTCATCGGATGCCTCGGCAATAGCGCCGGCCGCAGGCTGATCTACAACGGCCACATGGACACCGTAAGTGTCAGTGATCCTGCTTCTTGGGTCCGCGACCCCTACGGAGCCCAGATCGAGGAAGGGGTGCTGTACGGCCTGGGCGCTTGTGACATGAAGGGCGCATTGGCGGCCATGGTCTACGGAGCCAAGGCGCTCATTGACGCAGGCATCCAACTGGCTGGCGAGCTCTGTGTGGTGGGCGTCGTCCAGGAGGAGCCCTGCGAAGGATTGGCGATGCAGGTGTTGGTCGAGGAAGAGGGGATCAGACCCGATTTCGTCGTGCTGGGGGAGCCCACGAATTTGCAGATCAAACGGGGCCAGCGGGGTCGTGTAGAAATGAAAGTGACTGTTCGAGGCAGGTCCTGTCATGCTTCTGCTCCTGAGCATGGAAGGAACGCGATCTACGATGCGGCCCGGTTGATGTTCGGCGTCGAGCTTCTGGCCCCCCAATTGGCCAGTGACCCTTTCCTGGGCCAGGGGAGCATCGCCGTCACTCAGATTGAGAGCTCTGCCGCCAGCCGCAACGCCATCCCCGACACCTGCACCTTCTACATTGACCGTCGCCTCACGCTGGGTGAGACCGAGGCCAAGGCCCTGGCGGAAATCCAAGGCATCATCACCCGTGAGGGAGTCAGGGCTAAGGTGAACGTCACCGAGTATCAAGCGACCAGCTATACTGGCTATGAGTGCCGGGCCAAGGAATTTTATCCCCCCTGGGCCTTGGATGACGATCATCCCCTGGTGCAGGCCACAGCCCGGGCCATCCGAGAGACGTTAGGTTACCGTCCCAGGATCGGCCAGTGGGCCTTCTCCACCGATGGGGCCTACACCATGGGGCGGGCCAACATCCCCACGGTGGGCTTCGGCCCTGGCGAGGAGCGCTTCGCCCACACCGTGGACGACCAGATCCGCCTGGAAGACGTCGTGGCCGCTGCTCGGGTCTACGCCCGCCTGGCCGTCGAGATTCTGGGAGTTCGCCAATATCCAATATCTAATATCTAATATCCAGTAACGAGATATTGGGTATTGGATATTGGGTATTTGAAGGAGGGAGAAAATGCCCGCTACTGTCATCGTCGGCACCCAGTGGGGTGACGAGGGAAAGGGGAAGATAACCGATCTGCTGGCCGCCGAGGCCCACGTCGTGGCCCGCTACAACGGAGGCGACAATGCCGGCCATACGCTGACCGTGGGGGAGGACCGATTCGCCCTGCATCTGGTGCCCTCAGGGATTCTATATCCCCACACCACCTGCATCATCGGCAATGGGGTGGTGGTTAACCCCCAGACGTTGAGCCGAGAAATCGAAGAGCTGGCTCGGCGGGGCGTTGACGTCTCACCGGAGCGGCTCAAACTGAGCGATAGGGCCCATTTGATCATGCCTTACGATGTTGCTCTGGACGGCGCTGCGGAGAAGTCGCTGGGCGAGGGGAGAATTGGCACCACCAAACGGGGCATTGGCCCCGCCTATGGCGACAAGGCGGCCAGGGCGGGCCTGCGCTCCTGGGACATGCTCGACGAGAGAGCCTTCGTAGAGAAGGTGCACGCTGCGGTAGAGGTCAAGAATGCCGTTCTGGAGCGAATCTACCAACAGCCGCCGCTCAATCCCCACCAGGTGGCGGAGGAGTACGCGGACTATGCCGCGCAGCTCGCTCCCTACGTGGCCGACATCGCGCCCATCCTCCACGAAGCTTTCAGAGCGGGGAAGAGGGTGCTCTGCGAGGGAGCGCAAGGCACGCTGCTCGATCTCGACCACGGAACCTACCCCTTCGTGACCAGTTCCTCGCCTATCGTCGGGGGTGCGCTTACCGGACTGGGCTTCGGTCCCCAGCACATAGAGCGCGTCGTCGGGGTGGTCAAGGCCTTCCAGACGCGGGTGGGAGCCGGCCCCATGCCCACCGAATTGCTCGATGAGGCGGGCGACCGGCTGCGGGGGACGGGGGAGCAGCCCTGGGACGAGTATGGCACCACCACCGGCCGGCCCAGGCGCTGCGGCTGGCTGGACGGGGTCGCCCTGCGCTACGCGGCCCAAATAAACGGGCTGACGGAGATCGCCATCACCAAGCTGGACATCTTAACTGGCCTGGAGACGCTCAAAATCTGTGGGGCCTATGATTATTGCGGGCAGCGCTTGGAGAGCTTCCCGGCTGGCGCGGAGGTCTTGGCTGAGTGTAGACCCATTTATGAGAAGTGGCCTGGCTGGAGCGAGGACATCCGGGGGGCCAGAGCCTTCTCCGATCTACCCCAGGCCGCTAAGGACTACGTACGGCGGATCGAAGAGCTGGCCGATGCCCCCGCGGCTTTCATTTCCGTGGGGCCAGGGCGTGAGGAAACCATCAGAAGTCAGTAGTCAGGTTAAGTTAAGGCTGGAGTCGAGCCTTTAGGCGGGTAGCTTCCGGCTAAAGCCTCGACTCCGGAACGCTAACTTAATGACATTGACTGGCTACTGACATCTGACTACTGACTACTGACAGGGAGGTGAAACTATGCCCAGAGTAATTCGAGCCCCAAGGGGTACGGAGCTCAGTTGCAAAGGCTGGGGGCAGGAAGCGGCCATGCGCATGCTCATGAACAATCTGGACCCCGAGGTGGCTGGCGACCCAGAAAAGCTCATTGTCTACGGCGGACGAGGCAAGGCGGCCCGCAACTGGGAGTGCTTCGAGGCGATCATTGAAGCCTTGAAGCGACTTGAGAACGATGAGACGCTGTTGGTGCAGTCCGGAAAGCCGGTGGGCATCTTCAGAACCCACCGCGACGCTCCCCGCGTCCTCCTGGCCAACTCCAATCTCGTCCCCGCCTGGGCCACCCAGGAGGTCTTCGACGAGTTGGAACGCCAGGGGCTGATCATGTACGGCCAGATGACCGCCGGGAGTTGGATCTACATCGGCACTCAGGGTATCCTCCAGGGGACTTACGAGACCCTGGGAGCTGCCGCCCGCGCCGAGGGCTGGCCCAGCCTCAAAGGCAAGTTCGTTCTCACCGCCGGCCTGGGAGAGATGGGCGGGGCGCAGCCCCTGGCCATCACCATGAACGATGGGGTAGGCCTGATCGTTGAGGTGGATCCGGCCCGCGCCCAGCGCCGCCTGGACACCCGCTACGTGGACGTGGTAGTGGATACACTGGAGGAAGCGATGACCCTGGTCGAGGAAGCTCTCGATAAAGAGGAACCCAGGTCCGTCGGCCTCATCGCCAACGCCGCCGACGTCTATCCTGAGCTGGTCGTCCGCGGCGTCGTTCCTGATGTGGTCACCGACCAGACCCCGGCCCACGACCCCCTTAGCTACGTCCCCCAGGGCCTCACCCTGGAGGAGGCTGAGCATCTCAGGGAGAGGAATCCGGCGGAGTACAGCAGGCGGGCCATGGACTCCATGGCCGAGCACGTGCAGGCCATGCTGGAATTTCAGAAGAAGGGCGCGGTGGTCTTCGATTATGGGAACAATCTGCGCCAGCGCGCCTACGACGCCGGGGTGAAGGATGCTTTCGATTTCTCTGGCTTTGTCCCGGCCTACATCAGGCCGCTCTTCTGCGAAGGAAAAGGCCCCTTCCGCTGGGTGGTCCTGTCGGGCGACCCTGAGGACCTCTACACGACCGACGATGCCATCCTGGAGCTTTTCCCGGAGGACGAGCACCTGGCTCGTTGGATCCGCCTGGCGCGGGAGCAGGTGGCGTTCCAGGGCCTCCCGGCCCGCATCTGCTGGCTGGGCTACGGAGAGCGGGCCACCGCGGGGTTGGCCTTCAACGACCTGGTGGCCAGCGGGGAGGTGAAAGCCCCCATCGTTATCGGCCGCGACCATCTGGATGGTGGTTCGGTGGCCTCGCCCCGGCGGGAGACTGAGGGAATGCGGGACGGCTCCGACGCCATCGCCGACTGGCCGTTGCTCAACGCGCTGCTTAACGCCGTCTGCGGAGCCACCTGGGTTTCGATCCACCACGGCGGTGGGGTGGGCATCGGCTACTCCATCCACGCCGGCCAGGTCATCGTCGCCGACGGCACGGCTGAGGCCGCGGTGCGGCTGGAGCGGGTCCTCACCGCCGACCCCTGGACGGCCATCATCCGCCACG
>CAYUPJ010000296.1:0-4334 GCA_964446635.1 uncultured Anaerolineae bacterium | reverse complement strand
CGGGCTTCTTTTAGGCGCAAAAACGGCCACAAGGGCCTATACTACGGCAATTCTTGTGTTGAGCTTTGTCGAAACAAGTGACGGTCACCTTTGCTCCCTCTAACCTTCGCCAGGGTTCGGTAGTGTAAAGTAGAACGTTGCCCCCTTCCCTTCCTCCGACTCCACCCACACGCGGCCACCATGATGCTCCACAATCTTCTTCACCAGCGCCAACCCCATCCCCACCCCCTCCGTCTGAGCATCCAACTGCCGGAACGGAGCAAAGATTAGCTCGTGATACTGAGGGGCGATGCCGATGCCGTTGTCGGCCACGTGGAAGCGGTAGAAGCCTCCCTCCTGCTGGCACCCCACCTCAATCCGCAGCCGCCTCTCCTGGCTCCTAAACTTGATCGCATTCTCTATCAGGTTGGTGAACACCTGGCGAATGCGGGTTCGGTCGGCGTGAACAGTGGGCAGCGGCTCCTGCACCACAAGCTCCACCCCCGCCTCCTCCAGCTTGATGGCCAACTCCTCCTGGGTCTCCCTCAGCAAAACCGCCACGTCTATCTCCACAGTTGGCCCTACCACCTGCCCAATGCGCGCCAGTTCCAGTAGCTCGCTGGTGAGCACATTCATGTGGGACACGTTGGCCTGGATGCGATCCAGGTAGTGCTGGCCTTGGTCGCCCAACTGATCGTAGAAGTCCTTGTATAACAGATGAGAGAAACCGTCCAGGGAGACGACGGGCGCTCTCAGGTCATGGGACACGCTGTAGACGAAGGATTCCAGTTCTCTATTCTTGGCCTCCAGTTCGGCCAGCAGCCGTCGCCGCTCCTCCTCCGCCCGCTTGCGCTCGGTGATGTCGCGTACAAAGACCAAATCGGCAGGTTGCCCCTGCCAGGCTGTATTCGTGGCCGTTAACTCTATTGGCACGCTCTTCCCATCTTTTCGGACAGCGATAGTCTCATACTGTCTCAGGACGGGCTTCCCCTCAAGTCTTCCTATGTATCTTTCCATTACCTTGTTGAACTCATCCGGGTATGCCAAGTCCTTGATAGTGGTTTTGAGCAGTTCGGCGATGCTGTAGCCCGTTATTTCGGCTAGTTGCGCGTTTGCATAGACATGGGCCCCTTCCCCCGAGGCTATCAGGATACCGTCAAAGGCGTTTTCGGCTAGAGACCTAAAGTTTTCCTCACTCTCCCGCAGCGCCTCCTCCGCCCGCTTGCGCGCGGTGATGTCGGTCATGATGTGCACAGCGCCGATGAGATCGCCGTCCTCATCCAGCAGCGGATCTGCAGTGACCTCGAGCCAGCGCTCACCCATCGGCAGAATCAAGCTCTCCCTGCGACGAGTCTCTCTCATGCGCACGATAGGACACCCTTCAATGGGTTCCGACGCGCCGTGCACAAGCTCCCAACAAGTGCGGCCAATTATCTTGTCGAAAGGCTTGCCCAGGAGATTCGTCATGACCTCGTTGCAGCGCAAGACCCTCCCTTCCAGGTCCAGCAGGCAAATGGCGTCGCCGATGGCATCGAAGGTGGTCCGCCACTCGCGGGCCGCGGCCTGCAGCTCCGCTTCCGCCTGCCGCACCCGCAGCAACGCCTTCACGGTGGAGACCAATACCGGCGGCTCGACTGGATGGGTCAGGTAACCGTCTGCACCGCCCTCCAATCCTATCACCATGGACTGGCTGTCCTTATAGGTCGCCGTCAAATGAAGGACGGAGATCAGAGCAGTGGCGGGGTCGGCCTTGATCTGCCGGCAGACCTCGAACCCGCTCATATCCGGAAGGTTGATGTCGAGGATGATCAGGTCGGGGTTCTCCTTCACCAATCGCAGGGCCTCCGCACCGTTGGCCGCCTCCATCACCTCAAAGCCTGCCTGGCGAAGGATGCGGCTCACAGCGTAGCGGCTGGCCTCGTCGTCATCCACGTTCAGAATGGTGAACTTCGCTTTATCAGTCATGGGGTAACACCCTCCTTCGATTGATCAACACTTCGTGCAATCTTCGCCAACGCTTGTCTTATCTGGACCATGAGCTCCTGGCGCGTGGTGGTCCCTTTGGAGAGGATCGTCAGCGCTCCCTCCATCAGGCGGCTGCGTTCCTCTTCCTCCAGGTCCTTCCCGGTGTAGATGATCACAGAGATGTCGCGTGTGGCGGGGTCGGATTTCAACTGATCCAGCACCTCGAATCCGCTCATCTCCGGCATGACTAAGTCCAGAAAAATGACCTGCGGCCCTTCCTCGCGCGCCCGGCGGAGACCTTCCTGCCCGCTCGCGGCCTCGATGACGGTGTAGCGCGTGCCCGCCAGGAGCTTTTTGAACGTATAACGGTCGGCCTCCTCATCGTCAATCATCAAGATCTTCTCCACCGGGTCCAGCGCCTTCAGTTTGTCCAGCAGCCACTCGCGCCCTATCGGTTTGGTGCAGTAGTCATGGGCTCCCAGCATAATCCCTTTATCATGCTGGTCGTCAATAATGGTGACCACCAGGATGGGGATGTCCCGTGTGGCCTCATCTCTCCTCATCTCGACCAGGAAGGTCCAGCCATCCTCCTCCGGCAACAGGATGTCCAGCACTACGGCCATCGGTCGAAACTGCTTCAGCGCATGCCGCGCCTCCTTCACCGTCCGCGCGGGGATGACCTGGAAGCCCGACCTCTGGAGATACTTCTCGTAGAGGAGTATGTCCCTGGGATCGTCTTCGACCACCAGCACCGGAAATTGTGCCAGGTCCGGCTGCGGGGGCGTTATCACCACGGACGGCCCCGCTGCACTTTCCGCATAGACGAGCGGAATGACAGCGGTGAAGGTAGACCCCACCCCCAGCTCGCTCTCCACGGACAGGCTCCCCCCCAGTAATTCGGCCAGCCTCCGGGACAGGGCGAGGCCCAGGCCCGTCCCCCTGACTCTGCGGTGAAGGGGGGTCTCCACCTGGACGTATTCCTCAAAGACGCGCTCCTGATCCTCAGGCGCAATCCCGATGCCCGTGTCGGCCACGGAAAAGACCACCGCTTCGCCGTCGGCATCCAGCCTCGCCGACACGCGAACCTCACCGCGGGTGGTGAATTTGAGGGCGTTGGAGGTGAGGTTCCTCAGGATCTGCGCCACCTTGCTCTCGTCGGTACGGAGGGGGGGAATGTCAACGGGCTCTTCGAAAACGAGCTCAACGGCGGGATTGACATTCAGCGGCCTCATCATCCCTCTCAGAGAGCTGAAGAGGTCTGCCGCCTCGAACTGGGCCAGACGGATCGCGATCTTTCCGGCCTCGATCCTGGCCATGTCCAGCAGGTCGCTAATCAACTCCAGGAGGCTCTCGGTCGCCTGGCGGATGAAGGTTACCTGCTTCTCCTGCTCCGGAGTCAACTCCCCATCGGTTCGGTCTAGCAAGATCCTGGTAAGGCTCAGCGTCGAACTTAGTGGGGTGCGGAGTTCGTGACCCATGCTCGAAAGAAAGCGGGCCTTCACTTCATTGGCCCGCCGCAAGTACTCGGCCCTTTCGTCCAACTCGGCATACAGGGCCACCACGCCGCGATTGGTGTCCTCCAGCTCGCGGTTCAGTTGGATCAGCTCCTCCTGGCGTTTGTGCAGATCCTCCATGACGCGAAGGAGCTCCTGGTTCTGCTGCTGAATCTCTTCGAAGGCACTTTGGGGCTCAAGCTGCGCCAGCTCGTCGGCGATCCGCGCCAGGTGCTGCCCGGTTACCGCTGGCGCCCCTCGCGGAAAGGCCCTCCCCAGCAGCACCGTCGTCCCCTGGCCGGGGACCGACTCGATGTGGAAGTGGTCCATCAGCCGCCTGGCGCCGATGATGCCCAATCCCATCCCCGTTTCCGAGGCGTACTTCCCCTCCAGAAGGGCCGGCAGATCCGCGATTCCCGGCCCTTCGTCGCGGATGCGGATCAAGAACAGCGGAGGGGCCGTGCCTTCGACCAGGAATTCGACCTTTCCCCCGCCCGCGTAGTGAAAGGCGTTGCGGGCGATCTCCGAGGCAGCGGTGGCGATGCGCGTCTGGTCCTGGACACCAAACCCCAGCAGCTCCGCGATCTGCCTGGCCCGCTGCCGCACCAGCACCACATCGTGCTCAAACCTGATATCCAAACTTAGAATGATTCGCTCTTGTTTCATTAGCTAATCCTCACTTCTCGTGTTGCGTGTTGCACGGGCAACCACCACCGTCACGTCGTCCCGCCCTCGGCTGTAGTCCCGATAGAGAACCCCGGCGATCAGGCTGGGGGGTCTGTTCGTTAGGCCAGGGTAGTGGTCGAGGTCCCAGCGCGTGGCCAAGCCGTCGGAATGTATCACCTTAACGCGGCCTCTGGCCGCAACCAAACACTGAGTTGCAAAACAGCCTGTCTT
>CAYUPJ010000295.1:0-4369 GCA_964446635.1 uncultured Anaerolineae bacterium | reverse complement strand
CTCCTTGCCGATAATCATACCCTTTTTGCTCAAAATGTCAACCACTACAACAATTCTCTCAGAATCAACACCGCCGCCTCTTTATCCAAGGGCTCGTTATTGTTGCCGCATTTGGGGCTCTGGACGCAGGAAGGGCAGCCAGCCTCGCAAGGGCACTCCTCAATGGCCGACAGGGTGGTCCGCCAAAGCTCCTCCAGGATCTCGAACCCCTTCTCAGCGATGCCCACCCCACCGGGGAAGGCGTCGTAGATGAAGATCTGCGGGCTGCCCGTATCGGGGTGGTTGGGAGTGGAAAGACCGCCGATGTCCATTCGGTCGCATAAGGCGAAGAGAGGCAATATCCCGATGGCGGCGTGCTCCAGGGCGTGCAGGCCGCCGTGGAAGTGCAGCCCTCGGTCGGACACGCGGCGAGCAAGCTCCGAGGGCACTTCGAACCAGAGGGCTCTAGTCTCGTAGGACTGAGGCGGCAGGTCCAGGTACTCCACGCTCAACACCGCCTCACTAAATTGCTGCTTGCGGGCGTAGCCGATGACCTGCTGGGTGACCCGTACCTGGCCGAAGAAGGCAGCGGTGGTGGGAAACTGCTTATGCTTGACGGAGCGCACGATGCTCACGTCGTTTAGCTCACGGGGCTCGGTGTAGTAGTCCACGTCCACCGGCCGCAGGCAGGCTACCTGAGCCTGCAGGTCCAGATCGGTGACCAGGTAGGATTCCCCCTGGTGTAGATAGATGGCGCCGGGGTGGACCCGATAGAGAGCCGAGGAGCCCTCGATCTCCTCCAGGGTCTGGTAGCCCTGAGATTCATCCAGGAGGGCGAAACGGGAGCCTGAGATGGAGCGCAGGTTCACCTCCTGAGCCGGGTAGCCCCAGCCCACGTTGTACCAACGTTCGCCACGATAGTCCAAGATGCCCTTTCGCTCCAGGTTGATCATCGCTTCCACGAAGCCGGGACCGAAAAGGAGCTCGTCGTCGCTGGTGAGGGGCAGCTCGTGGGCCGCGCAGGGGAGGTGCCTTTCCAGGATGTAGACGTTGTCGGGGGCGATGAGAGCGTGCTCGTGGCCCTGGCCGAAGAGGGCCTTGGGATGGCGCATGAAGTACTGATCCAGGGGGCCATCCAGGCCGATGAGCATCGAGAGGGACTCCCGCACGCCTCTCCCGGCCCGTCCGGCCTGCTGCCAGGTGCTGGCAATGGTGCCGGGGTAGCCCACCAGAACGGTGGCGTCCAGGCTGCCCACGTCCACTCCCAGTTCCAGGGCGCTGGTGGCCGTCACCCCCAGCAGCTTCCCGCTGAAAAGCTCTCGTTCGATCTGACGGCGCTCCTCAGGGAGGTATCCCGCCCGGTAGGACTTGATCAGAGGGACGAGGTCGGGGTCCTTATCCTCCAGAATCCCGCGAGCGTAGCGGAGGATGAGCTCAGCCACCTTGCGGGCCTTAGTGAAGGTGATGTTACGCACTCCCTGGCGAGCCATCTCCACGAACAGGTCCGTAGCCTCGGAGTTGGCGCTGCGGCGAGTGGTCCTGGCCCGGTCGAGGAAGGGGGGATTCCAGAGGACGAAGTCCTTGGCCCCGCTGGAGGAGCCATCGTCGTCCACCACCAGGGCGGAGACACCGACCAGCCGCTCGACGTGCTCGCCGGGGTTGGCGATGGTCGCTGAGCAACAGATGAACTGGGGATTCGCACCGTAGAACTCGCAAACGCGGCGCAGCCGGCGCAGGACGCAGGCCACCTGGGAGCCGAACACTCCCCGGTAGACGTGGGCCTCGTCAATGACCACGTACTTGAGATTGGCGAAGAAGTGGGCCCAGAGGGTGTGGTTGGGTAGGATACCCAGGTGTAGCATGTCGGGGTTGGTGAGGATGATGGCAGCTTCCTTGCGGCGGCGAGAGCGGGTTGATTGCGGGGTGTCGCCGTCGTAGGTGCCGAATTTCACCTCTGGCAGGCTGGACCTGGTCAGTTCCCGCAAAGAGCGAAGCTGGTCCTGGGCCAGGGCCTTGGTAGGAAATAGATAGAGCGCGCGAGATCGCCCATCTTTGATGACGGCCTCCAGGACGGGCACGTTGTAGCAAAGAGTTTTGCCGCTGGCCGTGGAGGTCGCCACCACCACGTTCTGGCCAGTCCGGGCGGCGTTGATGGCCTGAGCCTGGTGGGTGTAGAGCTTCTCCGCCCCCGCTCGCTTGAGGGAATCTTGCAATAGGGGCGGCAACGGCCGAACCAGGCGCCCATACTGTGCCCGCCTGGGAGGGATGTGCTGAGTATGAGCGATCTGGCCTTTGTAGAATCGCTGTCGCTTAAGATGCTTGATAAAATCTTTGACTCTCATGGCTAAAATCGTGCTGATAGACCTGACAGGTTTTCGGAAACCTGTCAGGTCTTGTAATATTCTACCACGAAAAGGCGGAAAAAGCGACTGAGCATACCAACTGTTGACAGCACCGAGGTTTCGTGATATGCTGTGGTCATACGAAAACTCACTGGAGTGCGGACGCAAGTCCGCCCCCCCCCGCAGGCTTGCGCCCGCACTCCGCTCTCAAATCTTAGGAAAGGAAGAAGCTATGGCGACTGAACAAGTCAAACTGGTGTTGATCGGGGTGGGCAATATCGGGCGGCGTTTCTTGGAGATCCTCGCTCGCAAAGAGGAAACGCTGCGCGCCCGATACGGCCTGGAATTGGTCTTGGTTGGGGTAGCAGATACCTCCGGCGCGGCTCTGACTGTCGAAGGGCTCGACCCGCTACAGGTGATCCAGCTTAAACAGAAGGGCCAGGGAGTGGCCGCCTATCTGCTGCTCGGCAGGCCCGGCATGGCGGCTGTAGAGTTGGTCCGACAGGCGCAAGCCGATGTCCTGGTCGAGGCTTCGCCCACTAACTTGCGGGATGGACAGCCGGGGCTTGGCTGCATGGAGGAGGCGCTGCAGCGAGGGATGCACGTGGTGACAGCCAACAAAGGGCCCCTGGTCCTGGCCTATGACCGGCTGGCCAAACTGGCGGCAGGAAAAGGGGTCAGGTTGGCCTTCAGCGGGGCGGTAGCGGGAGGGCTGCCCACGGTCAACATCGGGCGGAGGGACCTGGCCGGGTCCGACATCCTGCGGCTGGAGGGCATCCTGAACCTGACCACCAACTACATCCTGACCCAGATGGCGGAGAGGGGCAAGTCCTACGCCGAGGCCCTGGCCGAAGCCCAGGCGCAGGGCCATGCCGAGGCCGATCCCAGCCTGGATGTGGAGGGCTGGGATGCCGCCAACAAACTGGTGATCCTGGCCCAGAGCGTGCTCAGCCAGGCGGCCAGCCTGGAAGATGTAGAGGTTAAAGGTATCACCGGGATCGGGCCGGAGGAGCTGAAGCAGGCCAAGGACAGCGGCAAGGTCATCAAGCTGATCGCCAAGGCCGAGAGGGAAGACGGCGGCTATCGCCTGAGCGTGCGGCCCACCTGGCTGGATCTATCCCATCCTCTCGCCTGCCTCACCGCCCACCAGATGGGCATCGTCTACCACACCGACATCAACGGCACCATCACCGCTACCATCGTCGAAGAGGATCCCATGCCTACGGCAGCGGCCATGCTCCGGGACTTAATCAACATTTATTGTCAGTAGATGGGAAAACTCGTTGGAGTGCGGACGCAAGTCCGCCCCCCGCAAGCTTGCGCCTGCACTCCAACCCCCCCAAACTTTCACCCGTCTCAAATGCCGAAGACGGTTGCCAGCGCATAGCCCACTGTCAGCAGCGCATCGGTGCCTAGGATGGTCAGCACGTTGGCCTCCAGGGCGGGGACGAGCTGCGGAATGTCGTCGTAGTGCTGCAACGCGCCCTGAATGGCTTTCCTTGCCAGGGGTATCGTCAGGAGGGCGACGAGCACTGGCCAGGGCATGAGTCTGAATACCACGCCGAGCACGATGCTCAAGTAGGTGCACGCCAGCAGCGAGGTGTACAGCCAGGCCGCCCTACTCTTCCCCAGGGCCATCACCAGGTTGCGCCTCCCAGCCCGCATGTCGGCCTCCACGTCTGGGAACTCGTTCAGGAGCAGGAGGTTGGCGGTGAGGAACCCAGGAGCCAGTGAGGCAATAATCGCTTCCCAGGTGTATTGCCCGGTCTGCACGTAGTAGGCCCCCAGCACCACCAGCGAGCCCAGCCCCAGCCCGGCCGACAACTCCCCGATCTGCCAGCGGGAGAGGTACGGCGTGTAAAAGTAGGCGAACAGCCCTCCCAGCAACATCACCGGAATAAGCCCCCAGCCCTGGATGATGACAAAGTAGGCTCCGATCATCGCGTCTACAAAGAGGCAGGCTACTCCCAGCAGATAGGCCTGCCTCGGCTTGATCAGGCCGGCGGTCAGGATGCCGCTCCCCCCGCTGAAGGGCGTCTTCTGCGTTT
>CAYUPJ010000294.1:0-4395 GCA_964446635.1 uncultured Anaerolineae bacterium | reverse complement strand
GTGGCGAAGCTGGGATCGCGTCTCAATGGCATTGAGAAGATCGAGGGTTCGAGTCCCTCCGGCTCCACTCAGAGGAAAGCCACCTGCGTCAACTGGGCAGGTGGCTTTTTGTATTGCCAACCAAGCCGAAATCTGATATACTATACTTGGTGTTATCATTGGGGCGGGTCACCATCCGCGATGACGCTGGTGGGCGCACCGGCGCGCTGGAGACGACGTTGACGGTGGCGTAGACTTGCTGTACAATGGGGGTGGCCTCGGCAGAGATCGGGGCCGCCCGCGAAGTTTATATTCACTCGAAAGAAGGAGGGCGCAATGCCAGGTCTACAATACTATAAGATCGACTTGCATACTCATACTCCTGCGTCCAAGTGCTACAGGCACAAACAGCATACCGCTGAAGAACTCGTGCAGGCAGCATTAGACGAAGGACTCCACGCCATTGCGATCACGGATCACAACACAGGAGAGTGGATAGAGCAAATGAAAGAGGCTGCTAAAGGTACTGATCTAGTGATTTTCCCTGGCGTAGAGATATCAATGAGTGGTGGCTTTCACATTGTCGCTATCTTTGATCCCGCCGTGGGCCAGAAATACATTGAGAACTTTCTTGGAGCTATTGACATTACAGAGAGTTCCTATGGCAAACAAAACGCTCTCTGTACCAAGAGTCCTGACGAGGTGGTCGATACAATTCACAAACGCGAAGGCTTAGCTATCTTGGCACACATTGATGCACCCAGAGGGGCATTCTACCAGCAAGTCGATATTGATCAAGAAACTGACCAGGTACTGCGCGTACCTCAGGAATGCGCTATCTTCTTCAACAAGTTACGCTACGATGCTGTTGAGTGCGTGAATGGTCGGCTTCCGGAGAAATTCGACAAGGCTCATGGCTTTGAGCGATTCCTGCCTCTCTATCAGGCATCTGACAATCCCGACCCCGAAGAACCAACCAAACACTCCCTGGATGGTTTGGGCAGTTTGTATAGCTGGTTCCACATTGACCAGATTAACCTGGAAGGCCTGCGGCAGTGCTTCGTTGACCCCGAAGTACGCATCTGTCTGATGGACGAGTACGAGGAAAGGGGTTATCCTCAAATTGTAAGTATGTGGGTGGGTCAGGGAGGCTTCTTCTACACTCCCAATTTTGACTTTCACAAAGGACTGAACTGCATCATCGGTGGTAAGGGAGTGGGGAAATCACTTGCTGTTGAGTTTCTACGATTTGCCCTGGGACAACCATCTGAGGACCCTGACATTGCCAGAGACTACCTTGGGAAATTGCATAAGCGGTTGACAGAGGACAATAAAGTAGAGGTGATTTATCAGCTTGGCAATGGTACAAAGTACAAGATTACTCGTATTTATGAGGGTAAGGAAAGAGGTGAAGAAGGTGATTTCCCCAGGAGCAGCATGGAGTGTGTCAATCTGGATACCGGTGAACCATTTACTGGTGATATCGCAAAGATGTTTCCGATGCTGGCTTACAGCCAGACGGAGGTCATCAAGATAACGGAGGACAAGGAAGCGCAACTTAAACTGATTGACGGGCTCATTGAAACTCAACCCCCCGAACGGCAAATAGCGCAGCTAGGCGAGAAGCTTCGAAACAATGATAAGCGATTAGCTCAGGCCCTAAACGCGAAAGGTCGTTTGGAGGAGTGTGAACAGGCAATCAGTACCTTAAAGGAACAAATCGATAACATCAACAGGACGCTTGCCGATCCTTTGTTTGAGGCGATGAAAAAAGCCGAGGCTAAGAAGGGGATATTCGAAAGGCAACGGGACTTTGTCCAAAGCCTCATTGAGCAAGTTGAGGGATGGCAGGAGGAGATAGAGTTGCTAACATTGGAGGACCTACCTGACGATTGGCAAGAAGATGAGATCTTGAGAGCCCAACAAAAGATCTCACGGGACAGCAAGAGCCACGTGGAGAAGGCTTTAGATAAGTTGATCGAAGAACTGGTTGCCCAAAAAGAAGCCGTAATATCCGCTCTCGAAAAGTGGTTGCCTGAGTTTAGTCGGGTTGAAAAGGAATACAACGAGCTGCTGGAGGAAAGTGGAGGAGATCAGAAAGCACAGGAGAGACAACGGAAGGAACTTGAGAAACAAAAGAAAGAATATGAAGAAGAGGCCATGCGTTACAGGGGTTTGATCAAGGATCTAGATGAGATCAGGCGGGAGCGAGCAACACTGTTAGATCAACTGGAGGAAGTACACCGTAGCTACTTTGAAACTCGTAAGGCCAAATTTGACCATCTGACAGAAGCGTCGGATGGCAAGTTGCAATTGACGCTTGAGCACGCCGCCGACCGAGAGAAATATGCCGATCAACTGGTGGAATTGTTGAAAGCCGGTCAAAATGCTCCTAGCGTGCCAATGCGCCGTCAGATTGCCAATAATGTCTCTCCCAAACGATTTGTGGAACTGATCATTGGGCGAGATGCAGAGACGCTGGCAAAGGAAAGCGGTTTGACTGAGCTGTGGGCAGGGCGAGTGATTGAGAAGCTTTGGTCACACGATGACTTCGCGGAAGTGCTGGCTTTGCAGCATGCCTGTTATCCTGCGGATGTACCTTTTATTCGTTTCTGCAAACCCGGTGGGAACTACGAGGAGCTGAGTGACCTATCCGTAGGCCAGAAGTGCACGGCGCTGCTTATCATCGCCCTGTGTGATGGGACGATGCCTGTATTGATTGATCAACCAGAGGACGCGCTGGATATCGTGTCAGTCTGGGAGGACATTGCGCAGAAATTGCGGAAAGGGAAAGATGCTCGACAGTTCATCTTGACCACTCACAACTCTAGCATAGCTGTGTCGGCTGATTCTGATCAGTTTATTGTACTTGAGGAGGCAGGGGGAGATCATGGAAAGGTGCTTGCAGCAGGGGCGATTGACCGACCTGAAGTGCGAAAGGCGGTCATCAAACGACTGGAGGGAGGAGACAAGCCCTATGAGCTTCGTTCACGCAAGTACAATATCCCTATATCGTAGAAGACTACCCTCTAGGCCCGGCGGCAACATCAACCGTTCTTAGCACAAACCCAACGGGTATTTGGCGCGAAGACGGCATAGTAGGAGTTTGGAACAGAATCGACCTGACTTTGGCGAAGACTCAACCGGACTTTGCCAACAAGCCACCTTGCGCATTGCGCGAGGAGCCCATCACAATCAGATCATGCTTAAGGAGAAAATGATGGAACTCAAAAGACCACCTCAGACAGATAAGTTACCTATCATCAGCATTACAAAGCATAGGGAGCGATACAAGGTTGACCACACTTACCAGAGAGCTCGAGGAGTATGGGAAACGTGGAGGGAGCAGTATCTTATTGATAGCGTACTGCGCGGATATAGTATCCCCCTGATCTTCATTCATAAGAGAGCTGATGGAGAATACATCATTGATGGTCAACAGAGACTCCTTACGATATGGAAATTCGGCGATGACAAGCTGGAACTGAGCAAGAGGTTTTCGAGTGACATTATCCAAGAAAACAATGGAGCTAGGACTTACAGTGAGCTTTCTGATGAATACCAGGATAGATTCGATAGCTATCCTCTTGCCATCGCCTATCTCGAGGCCTACAACGACGAGGAGATTAGGAGTACTTTCAGAAGACTTCAAAGCGGAAAACCTCTCTCGCCTGGGGAGAAGCTAAATGCCTATCCCGGTGATATAGTGCCAACCATGCGGGAGTTGGGTGAGCACCCTTTCTTTGAGCACATTGTGGCATTGGGACTTGGACGTTATAAGAACTTCTATCTGGCAGCGATGGTTCTGATGCTGGAAAGCGAGGGAATCACAAGCACCAGTCCGAACTACATCTACGAATTCTTTGAGAACAACAAGGGGCTAGACACGGGTTCTAAGACCTACACAAAAGTCAAGAAGGTCTTGAACTATTTGAAAGCAGCGTTTGAAGGTCAAGCAGGAGAATTGAAAACCCAAGCGTGGATTGTCAGTACGTATTTGCTGGCTTCCTGCCTGATCGACCGCTATGCCATGCAAGACCAGCGAACTAATTTCAAGGATTTCATCGCTCAGTTCTACCAAGACATCGCTCATATAGCAGAATCGTCAAAGCCTGAACCCGAATTGATTCGGCTCAACACCGCAATCAGTAGAGGTACAAACAATGAGGAGACCATCAAGTTTAGACACAGGATCCTCGTAAAGCGTTTCATAGAGCAATACGGTCCTGTAGAGTTGGACCAGGATAGAATCTTCAGCTATGACCAAAAGCTAGCGATATTCAGGAAGTATGACTGCACTTGCCAAGTGTGCGACGAGAAGTTGGAATTCGGCGATTCACGTACGCACTATCACCACATAGATCCTTAACGCGGCCTCTGGCCGCAACCAAACACTGAGTTGCAAAACAGCCTGTC
>CAYUPJ010000293.1:0-4397 GCA_964446635.1 uncultured Anaerolineae bacterium | reverse complement strand
CCGGTCGTGGCTTCGCCGTGAGCGCAGCCGAACGGTAACTGCCAGGAGGCCACGTGGCAGGCATCCAGTGCGTCAAGAGTTTCGTATAAGCATTATGCGTCAAGATTGACGTTATAAGGGTTTCATGGTGTCAATAACGTCGTATAAGCATTGTTGGGCTCTTTCGTCACAGCGGGAATGCTTATAATCAGCAGTCTCAGCTTCTGCAGGAGATTCCACCTATGATGAGAACACCAGACAAATCATTTGCTGATTATTGGGATGAGGCAGAGAATTGGATAACGCTCGCATCTGGTGAGTATTATCCCGACATCTTGGAAGACGCCTGCAATCTGTACATGCCTGTGATAGCAATATTCAGTCAACTGTTAAGCACATCTTATTCATCTCAGGCCTTATTCGAGAGAATCAGCGACTATGGAAATCCCTGGATGCGAGTGCAACTGTGCAGAGTCTTCAAAAGATATGTGAGCCCAGCAGCTCCCGTCGAGATGATGAAAGTCAAGAGCAGAAAACAACAAGTCCTTGATACATTCGGTAGGGATTTCAGGCCGATACACGTAGTATAAGCCAGGTTCAACGAGAGACCTGAGCGAGATGAAGCACTGTGTGCACTTCTATGGGAATACAAGTCAAGAGGGCAAAAAGGCTACACGCTGACTGAGGCATTCTTTGACTTATTTCAATCATGCTTTCCCAACCTGCACATAGTAGGCCCACGACGCGCAGGCCAAGATATACCGCTTGGCAGTGTATTCAAGGACTATCCAAACCCAGGTCGCCCCGTTGATTTCATCATCCGTGACAGTGAACGGAATGTGCTGGCCGTTGGGCTGGCTCGTTATGACTCAGACCGTGGTGGAGCTCAAGAAGATGACCGCACAGGTGGCTACAAGAACTGTGCCGATGAGGTACTCGCCTATGCACAGGAACAAGGGCTTGACTTGCGTGTGATATTCTTGAACGATGGCCCAGGTCTACTACTTGGGTCAATGTGGCGCGATTACGTCGCTCTGGAGGAAAGCTGGCCTGGCAAAATCAGGGTCGTTACTCTCCGTATGATGCCTGAAAGAATCACTGCTGAGTGGCTTGGGATTGAGGAGAAGACAGGAGAATAACAATGGCTACGGGAATTCAAAAAACAAAGTGGGATGGAGAAGTTCTGATAGATGATCCTGTGGATGACTTCTCAGACGTCGCACTAGAAGCCAATCTCTACTATCGAGGAAAGCTTTCAGTATACGATGTCCTAGCAACACTACCTGCAGAGGTTACGGAGATTTGGAAAGGCACAACTGGTAAGAACCGGCTTTACTTCGGTGACAATCTCCCCATACTCGCCGCATTGCTTGAAGACCCTAGTGTGCGTGGTCAGGTGAAGTTGGTCTACATTGATCCTCCCTTTTCTACAGACAAAGTGTACAGGTCACGTAAGCAGGCTGAGGCCTACAGCGATACGCTTGTAGGAGCGCACTACATTGAGTTTCTTCGCCGAAGGCTAATTCTGTTGCGTGAGTTGATGGCTGAGGATGGTTCGATTTATGTTCATCTAGATCAGAATATGGTTTTTCACATCAAGATTGTAATGGATGAGCTGTTTGGTAACCGGAACTTCAGAAACCTGATCACTCGCCAAAAATGCAATCCTAAAAACTACACCAGGAGAACCTATGGCAATGTATCCGATCACATTCTATGCTACGCCAAATCAGAGAGATCGGTTTGGAACCGAGCCTATGTTCCCTGGACGGAAGAACGAACAGCAGAAGAGTATTCCTACGTTGAGCTAGATACGGGCAGACATTACGAAAAAGTCCCCATCCATGCCCCTGGAACACGGAAAGGTGCAACTGGGCAGCCCTGGCGAGGGATGGAGCCGCCACCAGGCAAACACTGGCAATACCCCCCTGACAAGCTGGATGAATTGGATGCTCGTGGAGAGATATATTGGTCGCCTACTGGCAACCCAAGACGGAAAGTTTATCTGGACCAGAGCAAAGGCATCCCCGTACAAGACATTTGGATGGACGTAAAGGATGCTCACAACCAGATGATAAAAATCACTGGGTATCCAACAGAGAAGCCCCCTGAATTACTAACTCGAATTATTGGTGCATCTTCAAACGAAGGTGACTTGGTACTCGATTGCTTCGCTGGATCTGGGACAACCCTTGCAGTAGCATCCCAATTAGGAAGACGCTGGATTGGCATAGACAATAGCTCTGAAGCCATAGCAACCATTCTAAAAAGATTTACTCACGGTTTGGAACCAATGGGGGATTTCGTAAGCGAGAAAAAGACAACAGGCTCTTTACCTCTATTTGACTTTGCCAATCTTTCAGAGGTCCAAGTGGAGAACGCCAATGAGAGAAAACTCGCCCACATCATAGATGACTTTACCTTATACGCAGTTGTGTCATACAGTGATCACCTGCGGGAAATACTTTGCCTGGACTTACAAGAGGAAGCAGCCTAGCCATCGTTGGTGTGTCCTGAAAGCTGTCGTCTGCCAGCCGGTGAGAGTCCGGTCGTGGTAATGCCCAGGAGGCAAGCAGCTTCGATGGCATAGGTCGGATACAGTAGCCCCCTTCTCAGGTAGTCACTTTCTTGTCATTGCTCTGCTGGGCACGACAAGACCCAGGCCGATCGAATTGCATATGAAGCGGGCTCTCAAAAAGTATGGAACAAGTCTGGCCTCCGGAGAAATGAAAGCTGATGCTTCACGAGAGGTTGTCGTCAAGCAGTTGTTGCAAGCCATTGCACAGGAGCCCGTGACGATCATAGCAGTCGTTGTGGATAAACAAAACATCGCACGCCCTCCTAACGATCCGGAGGAGATGTACCGAGAAGCCGTCACCAGGGCCGTCAGGCACGCCGTAGCCAGGTGGCCAAGGATTGATGTCTGTCTGGACAAGCGTTACACAGCGAAGCATCTGCGCTATGAGCTGGAGAAGGTGATTCGGGAAGGGATAGCAGACCTGCACCAAGAGGTGGTCATCATTCGCCAGGAGGATTCAATCGCTTGCAAGGAGCTACAAGCGACTGACTACGTCGCCTGGGCCTTCTTTCAGAAGTATGAGCGAGGGGATAACAGTTTCTATGAGATCATTGCCGACAAAGTGGTCGTGGAAGAGGTCATCAGTCGTCGGCTGTGGTAGAAATGAAAAAGCGGCTCACCCTGGGCCCCGATTTCAGTCTGTCCCGGCGCATTTCAGCGCCAGCTAGGTCCACTCTCCGAGTGGCCAGGGTCACCAGGCTTTACGATGCCGCTCGACTGATATTGTAGCACGATTAGGCACATTTGTCAAAAGAAGAAGTCGTTGCGCTCAAGAACCACACCCTGCTGGACGAGGAGACATTGGCCTGGCTCAACCAGTTTGCCAGTTATCCCCTCAACGACCGGCAGCGATTGGCGCTGGTCTACCTGCGGGCCAACGTGCAAATGACCAACGCCGACTACCGGCGGCTGCATAATGACCATTCTAACGACAGAATTGTCGTTAGAATGTCGTTAGGACACCCATAGCGAGCCCACAGCGCCCATAAACCGCCTATTTATCAGGAACATTCCGGATAACTCGCCCATAAGCGAAGATGGTGTCAATAACGTCGTAATAAGCATTGTTGGGTGGCGCAAGCCCGCTCGAAGCAAACTGTTTAGCAATCAGGGAGGTCTATTCTGTGCCGAACATCACTGAAGACAAAGAATTGCTGGCTTGTACTCCCGTGCCTGTGAACCCCGATCTCTTCAATCCGCACTGTACTCTTCCCTATAGTCTGACATTGGAGCACATCCGTCAGGCTATGGAAGACTTCATAGATTTCTTGGGTTTCATCAACCAGCAACTTCACGCCAAGGGAATCCCTCGCCTGGAAAGTTTCTTAATGCCAGCCAATTTTAGCAGCATGGTTGGCGAGTTCATGAACATCAGCATCCCAAGGTATTGCTCTAGCTTGGTGAAGAACCAGTATCACAATGGGCACCCTGATTTGCTTCCCAGTGGGATGTTTCCTGGCAATGCAGTACAATATGCACAAGAAGGTATCGAAGTTAAAGGGTCACGTCATGCCAGCGGGTGGCAGGGACACAACCCGGAATCTGTCTGGCTTATGGTGTTCCATTTTGACAGCAATACATCCCGTGACCAAAGAAAGGGCATTGGTCCGAAGCCATTTCTGTTTAAGGGAGGGTATGCTGCCAAGCTTGAAAAAGAGAATTGGACCTTTTCCGGGCGTTCGGTCACCAGCCGACGGACAATCACGGCCAGTGTGAACAGAAGCGGCACAGAAAAAATGAGGGCCAATTGGGTGTATGAGGACTCAGGTGAATAACAGACTCAATTGTGCTTCTTTGGTGTTTAGGCTGCCTAACGCAGGAATAGCTTGCTGACTCATGG
>CAYUPJ010000292.1:0-4397 GCA_964446635.1 uncultured Anaerolineae bacterium | reverse complement strand
ATCAACCCCACTCCAGACCCATTCTGCCCCTCCTACACGGACTTCCGCTTCGAAATCCCGCATCACTTGACAATCAGCCGCCGTGAGGGTACACTGCTCACTGATGAGCGGCTACTTCTTTCTGGCGGTTGGACTGGCGGCATTGGGCTTCCTGGCCTGTCGCGCCGGACGCATCCCTGCACCGCCTTCCAGCCCGACCACAAGCGGCTACGAGCCGGTGGGATACGCTGGCTTGACGCTCGTCGCGTAGCACTGCTGCATCTGCTCACTCTACCCTTCGGGCTGAGCCCTTCGACTAGGCTCAGGACAAGCCTCAGGGCGAAGCCTCTGGCCACAGAGACAACACCGCCCGAGGAACTCCCCTCGGGCGATGAGCAGTGGCTGCTGTGATCGCTATCCCCCCTGTCCACGGGGGGAGGGGGGGGTGCAAAGAGGCTTCTCGTAAACGCGGTAGTGCTGATAGACTTTCGCACCCACGCGCTGGATGATACGATTGATCATGGTGTTCTTTTCCTGCAACAGGGAAAGATCCACCCGTTCATAGCCCTTTTCTAGAATATGCTGGCTAAGCTCCAGGCCCAGCAAGACCTCCAAGCCCCGGGCGCGGTACTCCGGCAACACGCCGAGCATCTTGCCGCAGGCAGTACGGATACGCCCCATGTACCACTTTAGCCTGATCAGGTCCCAGGGGTAAAGCTTACCACTCCTGAAGTGGCATAGTGCTTCGTTGAGGTCCATCAGGCCCACCGCGAAGCCCACCGGCTGGCCATCAACCTCGGCGAGGACCACCAGATCCGGATCCAGGAAGGGACGCAGCGACGCAGCCATGCTGGCGAATTTCTCCAGACTCATATCAGTGTGGCCCGGTATAGTGCGAAATCCCGCATTGTAGAGATAGTGGACCCTGGCTATCTCCGCATCCCACTGGTTCATGTCTATTTTGCGCACATGAACCCCCGTCTTGCTACGTACCTTTTCAGCCACATGCCATACCTTTGACGGCAGGTTGCGCAGATCCCAGTCCAGGTCTTTGAGCCATATCTCATAGGCAAAATAGTCGTCGTATTTCCGAAAGCCCAACCGCTCGATCAATTCCTGATAGTAAGGAGGGGTGTGTCCTTCCCAGATGGATGGCCGCCTGTCATGGCCAGCGATGAGTACCCCTATCTCATCGGTCGGCGCTCCGTTGACAGGACCCCGGATGAGATCCATCCCCCGCTCCCGCAGCCAATCGGAGGCCGCGGCGAGCAGCGCTGCAGCTACCTGGTCGTCATTGATGGCCTCGAAGAAGCCGAAGAATCCCGTCTGATCGTTGTATTGCCGATTGTGTTGGTGATTGACAATGGCGGCGACAGTGCCAACCACCTCCCCGTTTCGGCGCGCCAGGAAAAGCTCTCGCTCGGCGTACTCCCAGAAGGGATTGCGCTGGGTGTCCAGCCTTTTCTCTATCTCACTGATGATGGGGGGCACCCAATAGGGGTCATCGGCATAGATACGCCAGGGGAATCTTACAAAATCTTTCAGGTCTTGAGGAGTGGCGACCGATCGCACCTCGACGTCAGTCTGCGTTCTAGTCATGGGTTTCCTCCTTGCGTTCCTGGTTAAGCTGACGATAGATCCCTTTCAGCGTTCGGTAGACCTTCTTGTAGGCATCGAAAAGCTCATTGTAAAGCTCAGCGTTTTCGACATTGGGCTCGAAGGTGCGGGTCACCTGGATCACCTCTTTCAGGGCCTGGAAATCCGGATAGACGCCCAGACCAACGGCGGCGACGAGGGCCGCACCCACGGCCCCAGCTTGCTGGGGATTAGCCACCTTCTCCACCCGCTTACCTGTCACGTCGGCGATGATCTGCAGCCAGGGATCGCTTCTGGCGCCCCCGCCAATGGTGCGTATGACATCCTGTTGCCAGCCGAACTTGTGGCTCATGATCTCCAGAATCCAGCGCAGGTTGTACGCTACACCCTCGTACACGGCCCGCAATATATGCTCGCGTTGGTGATCGCAGCTTAGATTCAAGAACGTGGAACGAACGTAGACGTCCGACACCGGGCTCCGCTCCCCGTACATCCAGGGGGTGAAGAGGATGCGTCCCGACCCGGCCTCAATCTCTTGGACCGCAGCATCCATCAGGGCGAAGATGTTTTCCATCTCTGGATCGCTCTGCTCTTGGCGGTAGAATTGGTCGGCGATCCACTGCAAGCATATCCCGGCGGTCTCCATCTCGGCGATGAGGAAACACTTGGTCGTGTCGGCCGACTGGATGGTAGCCACGCCATATCGGCCGGTGGGCGACTTCTCCGTGACCACCCCCACCCAGCCTGAGGTTCCCAGGTAGATGTGCCCTTCGCCCTCACCCACGGCTCCTGAGCCTACGGCCGCCGCCAGGACATCGCCAGTCCCACCGATGATGGGCGTCCCTTCCAGTAACCCGAAGTCACGAGCCGCGTCTGGCGTCAGGCCGCCTACCTGTTCGTTGGAGGGCAAAAGATCGGGAAGCTTGTCCTTCGGGACACCCAAAAAGCGTATCAAAAAATCGTCCCACTTCTTGCTCTTGAGATTGAACACACCGGTGGCCGAGGCTGCTGTCCAGTCGGCTATCATCCGGCCGGTGGAGCGATAGACCAGGTAGCCATTGACGTCGAGGAACTTACAAGTCCGAGCCATCAAATCGGGCTCGTTCTGCTGGAGCCACATCAGCTTGGGCAACACATCCTTGCCGGTGGCCTCGGCTCCAACAACGGCGGCGAATACCCGGGGATTGATGAGCTTGCGCATCAGTTGCTGGGCCTGGGGACCGGCCCGTCCGTCCAGCCAGATGATCCCCGGCCGTAGTGGAGTACCCTCTGCGTCCATGGGTATGATCCCCAGCATCTGAGTGGAGAAGATCATGCACAGGATGTCTTCAGGCTCTACGCTGCACTCAGTCAAAAGGCGTTGCGTGCTCCTGGTGACGGCGCGCCACCAGTCCTCTGGGTCCTGCTCAGCCCAATGAGGTTGGGGATAGTTTACCTGGTAGCCTTCAAAAGCGCTGCCCAAGACTTGCCCCTGTGGGTCTGTCAGCACCGTCTTGCTGCCTCGTGTACCCACATCGTGGGCGATGATGTATTTACCGTTCATTGCTTTCTCCTTATTTTCTCATGCTTAGCCCGATGCGACCCCGTTCGAGATCAATACTAATAACCTTGACCTCCACCACGTCGCCCACGGAAATCACCTCCAGGGGGTTTTTCACGTAGTGGTCGGCCATCTGGGAGACGTGCACCAGGCCGTCCTGCTTGACCCCGATGTCCACGAAAGCGCCAAAGTCTACCACGTTGCGCACCGTGCCTTTGAGGATCATCCCTTCCCGCAGGTCTTCCATCTTCAGAACGTCGCTCCGCAGGATGGGCTTGGGCAATTCGTCGCGGGGGTCACGGCCGGGTTTGATGAGGTTATCGAAGATGTCGGTCAGCGTGGGCAGGCCTACCTCCAGCACCTCGGCCAGCTCAGCCAGGTCGTTATCGGCCCGGAAGGCCCGGACCCTCTGCGCCAGGTCCGGCTCGTTCCCCTGCACGCCCATCAGGGCAAAGAGACGCTCCACCACGGGATACGACTCCGGGTGGATGAAGGTGTTGTCCAGGGGGCTCTCTCCATCGGGGATTTTGAGGAAGCCCGCCGATTGCTCGAATGCCTTCTCCCCGATCCCCTTGACTTTCATCAGTTCCTCGCGCCCTTTGAAAGGCCCGCGTTCATCGCGATGCCTGACGATGGCTGTGGCCACCCGTTTGTTGATGCCCGAAACGTACTGCAAAAGGGACGGCGAGGCGGTGTTGAGGTCAACCCCCACGTGGTTGACCGCCGACTCGACTACGGCGTCCAGGGCCTCGGCCAGCTTCTTCTGATCCACATCGTGTTGATAGAGGCCCACGCCGACGGAACGGGGCTCGATCTTCACCAGCTCGGCCAGGGGGTCTTGCAGGCGGCGGGCGATGGAGACGGCCCCGCGCATGGAGACGTCCATATCCGGCAGCTCCTCCCTGGCTAAAGGGGAAGCGGAGTAGACCGACGCGCCAGCCTCGTTGACGATGACGTAGGCCCCCCGCCCGGCCTCAGCGATGACCTCGGCCGCCAGAGCCTCCGTCTCGCGGGAGGCAGTGCCGTTGCCGATGGCGATGACGTCCACGTTCCCCCTGGTGATCAGGTTCACCAGCAGCTCCCTGGCCTTGTCCCACTGCTTCTGCGGCTCGTGGGGATAGATGGTCATGCCGCCCAGGAACTTGCCCGTCTCATCCACCAGGGCTACTTTGCAGCCGGTGCGGTAGCCAGGATCAATGCCCATCACGCTCTTGCCCCGCAGCGGCGGCTGGAGCAGGAGGTTGCGCAGGTTGGTGGCAAAGACCTTGATGGCGTGGTCGTC
>CAYUPJ010000291.1:2514-4404 GCA_964446635.1 uncultured Anaerolineae bacterium | reverse complement strand
GCTAGCGGCAACGCCATCCGGGTCATCAACGCCGACGGCACGGTGACCTGCGAGCTGGTGGCTGGCGGCGCGGGCGACATCACCGCTGTCTACGCTGGCGACGGCCTGACCGGCGGAGGGACCAGCGGTGACGTTACCCTCAGCGTGAACTTCGCCGGCCCGGGCGCCGCCACCAGCGCGGCCCGCAGCGACCACAACCACGACGCAGCCTACGTGAATGACAATGCCGGGGAGGTGGGCGACGCTGACGTGCCAGTTGGTGGCCTCTCTCCCGACCGCATCAGCGGTACAGCCTGGACATCAACCAACGACGGCTCCGGCTCCGGCCTGGACGCTGACCTGCTGGACGGCCAGCACTCCATTGCCTTCGCCAGCGCCACCCACAACCACGACGACCGCTACTATACTGAGACTGAGCTTCAGACCAGCGGCTCGGCCGGCGTCCACTGGGGCAACCTGACCGGCGTCCCGGCTGGTTTCGCCGACGAGGTAGACAACGACACTACCTACACGGCCGGGGCCGGCTTGACGCTGAGCGGCAACCAGTTCAGCGTGAACACAACGGTCATCCAGGCGCGTGTGACTGGCACCTGCGCCAGCGGCAGCGCTATCCGCGTGATCAACGAAAATGGCACGGTGACCTGCGAGCCGGTGGCCGACGGCGCAGGAGACATCACCGCCGTCCATGCGGGCACCGGGCTGACTGGTGGCAGGGAGAGCGGCGATGTGACACTCTCACTGGCTGCGACCTACCAACTTCCCCAGGCCTGCAGCAACGGTCAGGTGACCAAGTGGAGCGGCACAGCCTGGGACTGCGCCGCCGATGACACCGGCGCGGGCGGTGACTTCTGGTCCCTCACTGGCAACTCTGACACCAACTCAGCCACCAACTTCCTGGGCACCACCGACAGCCAGGCCTTGGAGTTGCGGGTGAACAATGCTCGCGCCTTGCGCCTGGAGCCCAACGATGCCAGTCCCAACCTCATCGGTGGCTACAGCTTCAACAGCGTGACCAGCGGGGTATACGGCGCGACCATCGCTGGCGGCGGGGAAAGCGGCTACACCAACCGTGTGACCGACAAGTATGGCACGGTCGGTGGGGGTGGGAACAACCAGGCGGGTGACAACACAGGGACGACGGACGACGGGAAGTATGCCACCGTGGGCGGGGGCTACGGCAACAACGCCAAAGGCGAGGACGCCACCGTCGGCGGGGGCGAGGGCAACATCGCCAGCGGCCTCTACGCCACCGTCGGCGGGGGCTACGACAACACCGCCAGCGGTATAGGCGCATTCGTGGGAGGCGGTGGCTATGACGGAACGAACTGGAGCGGCAATCAGGCGCGGGGAGCGGCCTCAACCATCGGCGGGGGCTTGGGTAATGTCATCACCACTACCGCCACCTACGCGATGATCGGCGGAGGCCTCAGCAATGAAGCCAGCGCCGACTACGCTACCGTCGGCGGGGGCATCAGCAATGAAGCCAGCGGCTACGAGGCCACCGTCGGTGGGGGCTACAACAACACCGCCAGCGACGACTCCGCCACTGTCGGCGGGGGCGTCAGCAATGAAGCCAGCGCCAACTACGCTACCATCCCTGGGGGCTACGACAACACCGCCAGCGGCTGGGACGCCACCGTCGGCGGAGGCCACGGCAACACCGCCAGCGCCGACTATGCCACCATCGCCGGAGGCGGCCGGTCCGTTCCCACCGACCCTGCCACCGGCAACCGCGTGACCGACAAGTATGGCACGGTCGGTGGGGGTGGGAACAACCAGGCGGGTAACAACGCCGGGACGACGGACGACAGGAAGTATGCCACCGTCGGCGGGGGCAAGAGCAACACCGCCAGCGGCAACTACGCCACCGTCGGCGGGGGCTACGGCAAC
>CAYUPJ010000291.1:0-2414 GCA_964446635.1 uncultured Anaerolineae bacterium | reverse complement strand
ACTGCCAGCGGTGACGAGGCTACCGTCGGCGGGGGCGACAGCAACACCGCCAGCGCCCAGTACGCCATCGTCGGCGGGGGCGTCAGCAACACCGCCAGCGGCAACTACGCCACCGTCGGCGGGGGCTACACCAACATCGTCAGCGGCACCGCTGCCACCGTCGGCGGGGGCTACAGCAACACTGCCAGCGGTGACGAGGCTACCGTCGGCGGGGGCGACAGCAACACCGCCAGCGGCACCCTCGCCACCGTCGGCGGGGGCGGCAGCAACACCGCCAGCGGCCTCTACGCCACCGTCGGCGGGGGCTGGGGTAATGTCATCACCACTACCGCCACTTACGCGATGATCGGCGGGGGCAAGAGCAACATCGCCAGCGGCCTCTACGCCACCGTCGGCGGGGGCTACACCAACATCGTCAGCGGCACCGTTGCCACCGTCGGCGGGGGCTTCAGCAATGAAACCAGCGCCAACTACGCTACCATCCCTGGGGGCTACGACAACACCGCCCAGGGCGCCTACAGTTTTGCCGCCGGCCGCCGGGCCAAGGCCAACCATGCAGGGAGCTTCGTCTGGGGCGATTCCACCGACGCCGATGTCGCCTCGCAACGGGACAACCAGTTCTTCGTCCGCGCCAAGGGAGGTGCACTATTCGACGACCGTAGCGGCAACTGGGTTAACATCTGGAATGACGGAGCCGGCAAATTGATCAACACCTCCACCGGCGCCTACCTGAGCACCAGCGGCGCCTGGACCAATACCTCGGACCGAGAGGCCAAGGCCAACTTCGCCGCCGTAGACGCCCAGGAAGTGTTGGCGCGCCTGGCAGCAATTCCCATCCAAACCTGGAACTACAAGTCCCAGGACCCCTCTGTCCGTCACATCGGGCCAGTAGCCCAGGACTTCTACGCCGCCTTCGGCGTGGGCGAGGACGACAAACACATCAGCACGGTGGACGCCGATGGCGTGGCCCTGGCTGCCATCCAGGAGCTGTATCAACTCCTGCAGGAGAGGGAGGCGCAAGTCGCCAGTCTCAGGTCGCAGGTCACAAGCCTCAGGTCGCAGGTCGCCAGCCAACAAGCCGAGATTGACGACCTCGGAACGCGCCTTGCCACGCTGGAGCAACAGTCTGTGACCCGCAATCCGCAATCTGCAATTTCCCTGGACTGGCCGCTTCTAGGAGGGCTGATAGTGGCCGTCGGGGTAGTGATACAGCGGCGGCGCGCGGGAGGTGGGCGATGAAGCGCGCAACGATCCTTCTGGCCGCTGCCGCCCTCCTTCTGCTGGCCTCCGTCGCCCTGGCCCAATCTGGCGGCGGCTACGACCTGACCTGGAACACAGTAGACGGCGGGGGTCACACCTTCAGCACCGGCGGGGGCTACACCCTGGGCGGCACGGCCGGCCAGCCAGACGCCGGTACACTGAGTGGTGGTTCCTACACCCTCGGTGGCGGATTCTGGGGCGGTGGAGCGGTGGTAGTGGAATACAAAGTCTACCTGCCGCTTGTCCTGAGGTAATCGAAGGAATGGTACTGCATTGGTATCCGTAGAGGGCAGAACGCACTGTAGCCTGCTGTTCCGGAGAGCGGTGAGCCGGGGGACCAGACCTCCGGCTCACCCTCCCACCTATTCTGGCTAATAGCAGATGGAAGCGCAAGAGCTTGCAGGATTCCTCATCCCAGTAGTAGGTTTTTCCCCACGCGTGGGGAAAAACTGAAAGGGCGACAATGCGCACTTGACTTTTTCCCTGATAAGCATTAATGTGTTACGTATAGTGCACGTGTATACCTACGGGGAGGTTGTATGATGCAAAAGAAGCTAACCATTACCATTGACGAACAAGTCTATGAAGGATTACACGCGGTCATAGGTCGCCGCCGTATTAGTCGTTTCATTGAAGATTTGGTGCGCCCGTACGTGGTTCATCAAGAATTGGAAGCTGCTTACAAGCAAATGGCCCAGGACGAAGAGCGTGAAGCGGAAGCATTGGAATGGGCAGAAGCCACGGTTTGCTAGACACAGCATCGCAAACCTGCTCATGCCCTCGCATGCCCAACTGTGATCCTACTCCCGAAAGGGCCAGCACTTCAGTTTTGCTGGCCCTCTTTTGTTGCTGTTCAAGCAGTCCGCTCCCCTCTGGTCGGCGCTGGGAGCACAATTCCCGCTCAGCCCCATCAGAATTACTTCGAAATCCATCTGGCAGCCATAGTTGCCATTTGGCCTGAAAAACGATATAATCTATCCGATCCAAATACCCAATTCAGAGGAGGTGCAAAATGAAAGGACGAAGAATTCTTATCAGTGTGTTGGTTCTGCTGCTGACCCTGGCCGTGGGTCTGGGCCAGGCCGAGACCCCCACCCCTGCCCTCCCCCTGGCAGGGGGAGGGTTGGGAGGGGGTGGGCCTCTGGGCACCGCTG
>CAYUPJ010000290.1:0-4419 GCA_964446635.1 uncultured Anaerolineae bacterium | reverse complement strand
ATTTCCGACGAGGAGGTACGGCGCTGTTCGTCTTCGTCCCGTTCGTGGCCGGTGGTCCGGCCGGATGAGGTGGTGCTCCGCCTGGTGCCGGCTAATGGCCACGGCCGCACCCTGTTCTTCGCCGGCAAGGGCGGGGTGGGCAAGACGGCCCTGTCGTGCGTGACGGCGGTGTGGCTGGCCCGGCAGGGCTACCGCACCCTGCTGTTGACCACCGACCCGGCGGCCCACATCGGCGACGTGCTGGGCCGGCCCGTGGGCGACGAGGCAGAGCCGGTGGCCGGAGTGGATAACCTGTGGGCGGTCAAGATTGACCCCAAGGTAGCCGCTGAAGCGTACAAAGCCCGCATCCTGGAGGAGGCGCGGCAGCAGGGCCGCCCCCCGGAGTCGCTGCAGGCCATGGCCGAGGAACTGGACAGCCCGTGCACTGAGGAAATGGCTGCCTTTGACTGCTTCATTGGCTACGCCTCACTGGATTGGTACGACGTGCTGGTATTCGACACCGCACCCACCGGCCACACCCTGCGCCTGCTGCAGTTGCCGGTGGACTGGAGCCAGCAGTTGGAGGTCAAGCTCTACGCCTCGGCCGAGCTTTCGCAGGCCGACGCGGCGGCCAAGGCCCGCTTCGGGCAGGTCATTGACATGATGCGCGACCCGCAGCGATCCACGTTTGCTTTTGTGATGTACCCCGAAGCCACACCCATCGTCGAGGCCTGGCGGGCAGTGGAAGAGCTGCGCACGGTGGGCATCGAGCCGGGACTGGTGGTGGCCAACCAGGTGCTGCCGCTGGAGCAGTGCACCACCGAGTATTTCTGCCGGCGGTCGTTGATGCAGGCTCGCTATCTGAGGGAGATGGCCGACCGCTTCCGGGTGCCCATCCTGACCATGCCTCTTTTGGAGCGAGAGGTGTGGGGTCTGGACACCCTGGTCGCGGCCGGCCAGGCGCTGTTTTCGGAAATGGCCTGGAGCACAGGCGGGAATTGAGAGTTCTCGAAAGGGCCGGGGAGGAGAATCATGTCAGAATGGAAAGTGCTGGCACAAGCAAGGAGGTGAGGGCGCCAGGATCAGCCGTTGTCCTGGTGGGCACATTCACCTGGACTACGGCAACGTGACCCTGCGCTTCACCGAGGAGAATTTCCGCGCCTTCGCCGCCATGGTTGGGGCGGGCGGCAGCCAATCTGGGCGGAGTCTAACTGCCGCAGGGGCTGGTGACCTGGCCGGAGGAGGTAGCGGCGACGTTCTCCAAGAACTAAAATCGAGGTGATGGCTTATGAAAGCGATCTATATGGATCACAATGCCACCACGCCTCTGCGGGCGGAGGTGCTGGAAGCCATGTTGCCCTACTTAAAAGAGGAGTTCGGCAACGCATCCAGCATACATGCCTTTGGTCGCCGGGCGGCCATGGGCATCAACGAGGCCCGGGAGAAAGTAGCCGGGGCCCTGGGCTGTCGGCCGGAGGAGGTGGTCTTTACCGGCTGCGGTACCGAAGCAGACAACCTGGCCATCAAGGGAGTAGCCTACGCTCACCGGGAGAGAGGCGATCATATCATCACCACCCGGATCGAGCACCACGCGGTATTGCATACCTGCCAGTACCTGGAGAAACAGGGTTTTCAAGTCACCTACCTGCCGGTGGATGAGTACGGCATGGTTGACCCTGATGATGTGCGCAAAGCCATCACCGACCGCACCATCCTGGTCAGCGTGATGCACGCCAACAACGAGGTGGGCACCGTCCAGCCCCTGGCCGAAATCGGCCGCATCGCCAAGGAGAAGGGGGTAACCTTCCACACCGACGCGGTGCAGACCTTCGGCAAGCTGCCCACCAAGGTGGACGAACTGGGAGTGGATCTTTTCTCCCTTTCGGCCCACAAGCTCTACGGGCCCAAGGGTGTGGGCGCATTGTATGTGCGCAAGGGCACCCGGCTGGACTCGCTGTTGCACGGCGGCCACCACGAGCGCAACCGTCGGGCGGGGACGGAGAACGTGGCCGGTATCGTGGGGCTGGGACGGACGGTGGAACTGGCTCTGACCGAGATGGAAGAGGAAGCCCACCGCCAGGCGACCTTGCGGGAACGGCTGTGGGAAGGGATCGCGGCCAACGTCGAGGGCGTACGGCGCAACGGGCATCCCACCCAGGCCCTGCCTGGCACGCTCAACGTTTGCTTTGAATACATCGAAGGGGAGTCCATCATCCTGAGCCTGGACATGAAAGGGGTGGCCGTCTCCAGCGGCTCGGCCTGCACCTCGGATTTCCTGGAGCCATCCCACGTGCTCCTGGCTATGGGTGTGCCGCCGGCCATTGTCCAGGGCTCCATCCGCTTCAGCCTGGGGCGGGACAACACCGCTGAGCAGGTTGACTACGTTCTGGCCGAGCTGCCGGCCATCATTGAGCGGCTGCGGGCCATGTCGCCTTTCTCTGAGCGGGAGCCCTTCACGGCCGAGGCCGGGCCGCGCAGGAGGAAGTGAGATGAGTACAGCCGGGGTCAATCCAACATGGAGGAAAGTATAGATGTGGCAAGTAAGTTCGGTGAGAATGGCAGAAGTCAGTGAGGCCGAGGCTTTGCAGGCGGCGCGGGAGTTCGCCGCCGTGCTGGCCGAGACGCCAGGGTACCAGGCTTTTGACGAGGCCCAGCTCCGGCTGCGGCGCGATCCGGCGGCCCAGGAAGCCATCCAGTCTTTCCAGGAGCGGCAACAATCGCTGCGGATGATGCTCATGCTGGGCGCGCTTAGCGAGGCCGACCGCAACGACCTGCAACGCCTGCAGCGCGAGATGCTGGCCCAACCAACGGTGCGGGCCTACATGGAGGCCCAGGAGCAGTTGAGCTTGCTCTGCCAGGAGGCAGCCGGGCTCATCTCAGAGGTCATCGGCCTCAGCTTCGCTGCCAGTTGCGGCCCCGGCTGCTGCTAATTGTGCAGAGGAGCAGGGGAGCTGGGGAGCAGAGGAGCACCCCTACACCCTTGCACCTCGGCACCTCCGCACAAAAAAGGAGGATAGCCGTGTTGGATCCAACGGTAGAAATAGCGGCGCGGGAGTTTGCCCTGAAGCTGCGGGCGTCGTCGCCCATCGCCGCCTTCTGGCAGGCCAAAGCGCGGCTGGAAGCGGACGAGGAGGCGCAGGGCCTACTGACGGAACTCCAGCAGCGCCAGCAAGCCCTGATGCTCAAGCAGCAGAATGGCAGCGGCATCACCCAGGCAGAGATTGACGCCTTGCGCCGACTGCAGGGAGAGGCGCAGAGCAACCCGGTCATCATGGACTATGTCAAGGCCCAACAACAGGCGCTGGCCTTCGTGCCCGAGGTGAATATGGAGATCAGTCAGCTCCTGGGCTTTGACTTTGGTGGTCTGGCTGGGGCGGGGAGCTACTGATATGCTGACAGGCAATACCATCCTCATCGGTGTGACCGGCGGCGTGGCTGCTCATTACATCCCTGAGCTCATTGGCCAACTGCGCTGGCGTCACCTGGCCAACGTGCAGGTCATCATGACCCCGGCTGCCACCCGCTTTATCACGCCCCTTACCCTGAAGGTCGCTTCAGACAGCCCGGTGTACGCCGATCTGTGGATGGCAGCGGAGCGGGCGCCGGTGATCCATGTACAACTGGCCCGTCTAGCGGACATCGTGCTCATCGCCCCAGCCACGGCCGACATCCTGGCGAAGTTGGCCCACGGCCTGGCCGACGACTTGGTGACGCTGACCGTGCTGGCCACCCGGGCACCGGTGGTCTTGGCCCCGGCCATGCACGAGGAGATGTGGATCAAGCCGGTGGTGCAGGAGAACGTGGCGAAGCTGAAGCAGAGGGGGTATCATTTCGTTGGCCCCGAACGAGGGATTTCGAGCACCGGCGAAGTGGCCGAGGGGCGTATGGCCAACATCGGGGCCATCATCAGCAAGCTGGTTGAAGTGAGCGAGGCATAGAGAAGAACATAAGAAAAATGAGCGTAGTGAACGATGCCAGTGAGTGCTGCCGCTATGAGTTTTTTCTGGGTGCGTTGGCCAATGAGACTCGCCAATCAATCTTGAAGCTGTTGCTGCATCAGGAGATGAGCGTGGGCAAAGTTGTCGAGGCTTTCCCCCTGAGCCAACCGACCATCTCCCACCATCTGGCTATCTTGAAGAGGGCAGGATTGGTGCTGGCTCGTCGGGAGGGCAAGCAGGTCTATTATACGGCCAACCGAGCTTGTGTGAAGGATTGCTGCCAGCAACTTTTCGAGCAATTTGAGAGAGCGCCGGAATGACTAGAAGCTTAGGGTTTTCCCTGACAAAATTCAATCGGGGCTATCATTGCCAGGTTGATTGAGGTAAGTGGTGCAGAGAGTGAAGGATCTCATGTCTCGTTCCACCGTTGTTCTGTTCACCCGCTTCGGCCTGGGCCAGGCCCCGGCCGAGCTCCAGCAGAAGATGGCTGACATCTTCCTCT
>CAYUPJ010000289.1:0-4441 GCA_964446635.1 uncultured Anaerolineae bacterium | reverse complement strand
AGACGGGTCAGCCCATTTCCGAGCTGCAGCGCAAAAAACCGCCGCCCTATCGCATTCTCCAGATCGGCCTGACCATGGAACGGCAAGAACTCTACCGGTGCATTGATGAGCGGGTGGATAGGATGATCGAGGAAGGGCTAGTGGAGGAGGTGAGAGAGTTGGTTGAGCAGGGGTACGGCTACGACCTGCCCTCGATGTCGGGGCTGGGGTACCAGCAGATCGGCCTGTACCTCCGAGGCGAAGTCAGCCTGGAGGAAGCTATCCAACTCGTCAAGCATCACACCCGTCGCTTCGTGCGCCACCAGTATAACTGGTTTCGTCTGGACGACGAAAGCATCCGTTGGTTCGATGTCCTCCGCGATCCTTACGGGGAAATCCGGGAGCTTGTGGCCTCGTTCCTTGGAGTAGCCCAAAGCCTATCTGGAAAATAGCAAGCTTGATCCCTGTGTCCAGCTATTTGAGCAACGTGGTCTTGCAAAACATCCCTCAACGTGATATAATGGTATTGGAACTGTTGGCAAGCGGACTATTCGCTTTGGAGGAGAAGCGATGATCAAAGTCAGGGGCATTTACGAAGGGACGCACGTGCGGCTGCTGGAGCCGGTCGTTCTGGCGCCTGATACACCGGTCGAGGTGCTGATTCCGGAGGATGCGGCAGAGCGGAGGCAGGAGCAAACGTTTCTGAGAAGGCTGGTGGAGGAAGGGCTGCTTGCACCTATGGGGCTGACGCGATCTCCGCGTGAAGAAGAGCCCTTCGAACCGGTGCCTATCCAGGGAGCACCCCTTTCGCAGACCATCATCGCAGAGCGGCGCTGATGAGACACTACTTCTTCGACAGCAGTGGCTTGGTCAAGCGCTATATTGCTGAGGTTGGGAGCGACTGGGTGCAGAGCCTATGCGCGCCAGACGCCAATAACATCCTCTATCTCTCACGCCTCACTGGCGCCGAGGTAATGGCGGCGATTTTCCGGCGGCAGCGTATGGGTGATCTGTTGGCGGAAGATGCTCAGGCTGTCTCTCGACGGTTTCGAGAGGATTTCAGGCAGGCTTACAGGGTTATTGAGGTCGCGGCCGAGATCGTCGAACGAGCGATGGATCTGGCTGAAACGCGGTCTTTGCGTGGATACGATGCTGTGCAGTTGGCCACAGCACTACACCTTCACCGTATACGCCGAGAACTGGACTTACCGCCGCTTGTCTTTGTAAGCGCCGATGAGGATCTTAACGCAGTTGCCGAGGTAGAAGGTTTGCATGCCGAAAACCCCAACGTCCACCTATGAGGGCCGTGGTGTGTAGCTGTGTCTGAGTGGGCGAAGAAGAGTTGCCCGGGAAACATTGAAGCGCCAGGAGCTCTACCGGCGCATTGATGAGCGGGTGGACAGGATGATCGAGGAAGGGCTGGTGGAGGAGGTCAGGGGGTTGGTTGAGTGGGGATACAGCTACGACTTGCCCTCGATGTCGGGGCTGGGGTACCAGCAGATTGGCATGTACCTGCGCGGTCAGATCAGACTGGAGGAGGCTGTTCAGCTCATCAAGCATCACACCCGTCGCTTCGTGCGCCACCAGTACAACTGGTTTCGCCTGGACGACGAGAGTATTCACTGGTTCGATGTTCTCAGCGATCCTTACGGGGAAATCCGGGAGCTTGTGGCCGCGTTTCTCAAGATGCACTAACTGACGGTGTCTTGAGCCTTCGGCCTTGAGAGCCTGCCCTGAAGGGACTGAAGGGGCCTCAGCCCGAAGGCTTGACGAAGGATTGAACCCCGACTCCGGCGGCGGAAGGCTGTGTTGACAAGCCAGTAGTCTGATGGTATAATCCAAAACAGATGACAGAAAAGAGCGGAGGAAAGTTTATGACCATCCGCAGAATCAGCGACTTGTTTAGGGAAAGCTGAAGCTCTTTATCTTGCCTTGAAATAGCACCACAGTCGGAGGTGATCTATGAGCGGAGCTGTAACTGCCGAGTTTGTTTCGACCAGAGAAATCGAAAGCCTGGATGATGCTTTGCGTCTTCTGGCTGAAAGCAGGCGGTCTATACTCCTGGAAACTATGATAGAAGGCAAGCCCTCCAGGGGAATACTCGTTGACTATGAAGTCTATCGAGAGCTTCTACAGCGTCTGGAAGACCTGGAAGACTTGCGAGCGATGCGTGAGGCCGAGACTGAGTACAGGGCTGGGGAGGGTCGCCCCTTCTCCGAAATCGTGGCCGAACTGAAGGCCGAGGAAGAGGCCAATGTATCGGGTTGAGGCCCCTAGTACCAGGATTAAGCGGGAACTGCGCTCTATTCCTCTCCATGACAGAGAATGGGTCATAAAGGCCATCGAAGCTCTGAAGGAGAACCCTCGTCCTCACGGCATCGTACAACTTGAGCCTGACGTGTACCGCTTGCGCGTCGGCGATTATCGGGTAATATACAAGGTATTCGACAAGGAGCAGTTGGTCATCATAGGTCGTGTCGCAAGGCGCAGCGAGAAGACTTATCGGGATGTTAGGGACCTTTTCGGTTAAAATTTCTTGCCCCTGATCCTCCCTTACCGGGTGACCATGTCCCAACCTGCCAATCGGATGCGACTGAAGGGTTTTGGAGTGGTGGTGCTTGAGCAGAATCAAACGCTACCCCCGCCGCTTCGTGCGCCACCAGTACAACTGGTTTCGCCTGGATGACGAAAGCATTCGCTGGTTTGATATCCTCGGCGATCCTTACAGGGAAATCCGGGAGCGTGTGGCCTTGTTTCTCAAGATACGCTGACCGACGGTGTCCTGAGCCTTCGGCCTTGAGAGCCTGCCCTGAAGGGACTGAAGGGGCCTCAGCCCGAAGGCTTGTCGAAGGGTTGAACCCCGCTCCGACGGCGGAAGGCTGCATTGACAGGTTCGTTGTGACTGTGTACAAACCATCACCAGAGGAGTGGGAAGATGCCTGGCAAACTCGAAAGAAATAGCCGTTGTCCTTTGTGTGGTGGGCGACTGAGGCCGGGGGTGGCTATTATCCCCTTTGTGTTGCCCGACACTGTTGTGCTAATCAAAGACGTGCCCGCTGAAATCTGCCACAGTTGCCATGAACCTTATATGACGGGCAAGGTGACGGACAGAATCACCAACTTGCTGAATCAGCTTCGCGTCTTCCGTGCTGAAGTTTCGATCATCTCCTATTCAGAACTACAGCCTGCCCTTGCGTGAATGACTGGGGGGAGGGCCTCCACCACTGGAGGTACGCTATGAGAAAGCTATTTCCCCTGTTTCTCATTGTCACCCTCCTCCTGCCCTCATCGTTGCCCGGGCTTTCCGTCCTGAACGGAGGGGCAGGGCATGGACGACCTGGGGATGCTGGTAACGGCCCATGCCCAGGCCAAACCCTGGCTGGCAGCTTCCTGGGCAGAGGTGCAGGGGCGCAGGGAGCAGAGGTGCTTCGCTCCCTGTCCCCCGAGCTCAAGGCCGGTATTGTGGCACTGACCAGCGTGGATGACGACGCCGACGGCCTGACTAACACGCAGGAGCAGTGGTGCACCGACCTGCTGAACTCTGATTCGGACGGCGATCGGGGGACGAAAGCGGAGAAGTATCAATCTTCAGGGGTCATGACAGACGCCACAGTTGATTTTTGGGTCGAGTTGTGGTAAACTATGGATGGGTATATCCGACTTTTTGAGGTGAAACCATGTCCGTAACCATAGACTACCGCCAGCAGTTGCTGGAGGAAATCAGCAACCTATCGCCGCAAGAATTGGAAAAAATCTATCGGGTTGTAGTGTTTCTCAAGGAGGAGTTCATGGCTCCTGACGAGGCTCGCTACTACACCGAATCGTGGATGCAAGCCGAGCAGGAAGCGACAGAAGCTTATAAACAGGGGGGCCTGCCTCGTTTTCACTCCGTACGCGAACTAGCCGAGTACATCGAAGCTGGCGTTGCTGAGACGACGGAGTGAGCCGTATGGACCTGGTACCTTCGCCTCGATTTGAAAAAAGCATGAGGCGGCTTGATCGGAAGACCAGAGAATTGGTCTACAGAAAGTTAGAATCGTTCCTGCAGAACAAGATGCATCCGTCCTTACGCTACAAGACCGTCCAGTCACTGAAGCACTTGCGCCCGCCAGTCAAAGAGATCTCTATTACCATGAGCATCCGCGTCACGTTGCAGGAGTTCGAAGACCATGTGTACTTGCGCAACGTGGGCGGACACGATATCCTGCCCTGAAATGGCATCGCTGGAGTTGAGTTGACGAATCAAACCACCGGGCTATCCTGGTGGCTTTCGCCTCTTCACTTCGATAGCGGGGGCCGGCGACGCTCTCCAAACCTTAAAATTTTGGAAGCCGGGCTGAACAGCCCCAGATTGCCCCCAGGCAGGCCAACCCCACCTCCCTTATTGTCTCGTATTATCCTTTTCCTGTAACTGCTCAGGCTGCTGACGCAGTTTGAGCGCAAACGACGGGAGGGACAAGAG
>CAYUPJ010000288.1:2747-4452 GCA_964446635.1 uncultured Anaerolineae bacterium | reverse complement strand
CGATGCCGTAGTGAGCCACCTTGAAAATGGGGGCATCGGGGTCTTTGTTGATGGCCACGATGGTGCCTGAAGCCCGCATTCCCACCAAGTGCTGGGAGGCCCCACTGATGCCCACCGCCAGGTAGAGCTTGGGCTTCACCGTCTTGCCCGATTGACCTACCTGGCGCTCGGGCGGGAGCCAGCCGGCGTCAACCACGGGGCGGGAACCAGCCAGCACTCCGCCCAGAGCTTTGGCCAGCTTCTCGACCAGGGCCATGTTGTCCGCTTCTTTAATGCCCCGCCCCACGGCCACCACCACGTCCGCCTGGGTGATGTCCACATCCCCCACCGCCGCTTCCATATACTCCAGGAACTTCCGGTACTTGATCTCTTCGGTCAGCGGCGAGTCTACGGCGATGATCTCGCCGCCCAGGGGCTCACCCTCTTCGAAGGGGAAGGCCGCCTGCCGCACGGTAGCCATGTAGGTGCCGGCCTGGTGAAAGGCGACCCTGGCGCTCACCTTGCCCCCATACATCTCCCGCACGGCAAACGGTTGCCCGCCCTCGAAGTCCAGCCCTACGCAGTCGGTGACCAGCGGCGAGTCCAGTTGGGTCGCCAGACTGGGGGCCAGGTCCATGCCGTGGGCGCTGTGCCCGATCAACACCAGGCTCGGCTTGCGCTCAGTGATCAGATGAGCCAACACCTGTTGATAGGCTGCGGAGTTGAAGTGCTCGAGCTGCGCGTCTTCGACCACCAGAACCTGGTCGGCGTGCTTCGCCAGCTCGGTGGCAAAGCCATCAACGTTATGACCCAGGAGCACAGCCGTGAGGGAGCCGCCCAGGGCTGCAGCCAACTCCTGCCCTTTGCCCAACATCTCGAAGGTGACGTCCCTCAGCTCACCCCGCCTGTGTTCTGCCAGAACGAATATCTCGCCCATTAGATCACCCCCTCGTTCTTGAAAATCGTGACTAACTGGCCGGAGACCTCCTCCGGAGAGCCCTGCAGGACCATTGCCTGAGCCGTCACCACGGGGATGAACAGCTTGACCAGGCTTGTCTTGGACCCTGCTTCGCCCACCGCTCCCTCTGCCAGGCCGAGGGTCCCCAGGCCCAGGGTCTCGATCTGCTTCTTCATGGCCTGCCTGATGCCGAAGATCGAGGCGTAGCGTGGCTCGTTAATGCCCGTCTGGATGGTGAGCAGGGCCGGCAGTTCGATCTCCAGCACCTCGTGCAGGCCGCCCTCCAGCTCGCGATGCACCTTCATCTTGCCATTCTCTACCTCGGTGCTAACCACCAGCGCCGCGTGAGGGATGCCCAGCATCTCCGCCAGGGTAACGCCCACCTGGGCTGACCCATCGTCGTCGGCCTGGACGCCGGTCAGCACCAAATCGTAGTTCATCCCCTTGATGGCCTCGGTCAGGATGCGAGCGGTGGCGTAGCTATCGGAGCCCTCGAACCGCTCATCGGTCAGCCGCACCGCCTTGTCCGCCCCCTTGGCCAGGCACATGCGCAGCGTCTCGTCGGCCTCCGCCGGCCCGACGGTCAGCACGGTGATCGAGCCGTCGAACTTCTCTTTGAGAAGCAGGGCCTCTTCGATGGCGTAGTTATCCGCCTCGTTGATGTCGAATACCAGCCCCCTCTTCTCGATGCCCTTTTCGTCGTCGCGGATGGCAATCTCCGCCTCCGTCGTGTCGGGCACGTGCTTCACACAAACGATTATGTCCATT
>CAYUPJ010000288.1:0-2647 GCA_964446635.1 uncultured Anaerolineae bacterium | reverse complement strand
TCCAGCACCTGAATCGAACCCTCAGCCCCCGTGGTCTTAACCGCGTCCTCCAGGGTCAGCAGACAGAAGGGACAGGCCGTGGCGATGACCTCCCCGCCAAGAGCAAGGGCGTCCTTGACACGGGTTTCCGCCAGCCGCTCTCCGCCGCTGCTGGCTTCCACCCACATCCTCCCCCCTCCTCCCTCGCAGCACAGGCTGCGCTCCCTGGACCGATCGAATTCCACGAACTGCAGGCCAGGGATACTCTGCAGGATCGCCCGTGGCTCATCGTACACCCCGTTCTGCTTTCCCAGAAAGCACGGGTCGTGATAGGTGACCACTTTGTTCACCTCTTTGGAGAAAGTAAGCTCCCCACGTTCGATCAAACCAGCCACGAGCTGGGTGTAGTGTTGCACCTCAACATCCAGACTCTCGTACTCGTTCTTGAAGCTGTTGTAACAGTGGGGAGAGGTGGTCACCATCCGTTTGATGTTGTACTGCTGGAAGAGCGCCAGGTTTTCCTCCACCAGGAACTCAAACAGCCCCTCCTCCCCCAGCCTGCGCATCTCGCTACCACAGCACACCTCCTCGTTCCCCAGTGTCCCGAAGTCAACTCCTGCCTTCTCGAACACCTTGACCATGGCCTGGGCCACCGCCTGAACCCGGTCGTCGTAGGCCGGGGTGCAGCCCACAAAATAGAGTATCTCTGCCTCAGCGCCCTCAGTCAGGTTCTTCACCTTCAAATCCTGCGCCCACTCCGACCGTTTGGCCTTGCCCCGCCCCCAGGGGTTGCCAAACTTGAAAGTGCTCTCCAGAGCATCGCGGACGGTGGGCTTGATGCGTCCCCCCTCGGTCAGTACTCGTCGCATACCGATCAACATCAGGGCGGGGTCCAGCCCTTTGGGACAGCGCAAGGTGCACGTCGTGCAGGTGGTGCAGTCCCAGATCTCAGGCCTCTGGTTGACGTCCAGCGTGTCACGGACCAGCGCTTCGTAGATGATGCGTCGGACGTTGAGAGGTGACCTCAACGCCAGAGGACAGCCTCCCGCACATCGCCCGCACTGGATGCATCCAAGCAGATCGTATTGTTCTACAAACTTCTGTGTTTTCAGCATCGCTTTCGCCTTCTAAGCCAACCCCACTGAACGCAGTAGAGGCCGCGGATCTACAGCGTGTCGCTTGAACCAGCCATCAGTGCCCGGCAGGTCGAGGGCCAGTCCCAACAGCTCGGTGAAATAGAAGATGGGCATGTGGTGATCCTTCTGGCGAGTGTCCAGGTTGATCTGGCACATCCCACAGGCCGAGACAATGCAGTTGGCCCCCGCCTCTTCAGCGGCTTGCACCAGCTTGTTCACCAGCATCACCACCACGTCGCTGCGATTCAGGCTCAGACTCGCCCCACAACAGTCCACTGTGTATGACCAGGCCACCGGCTCGACCCCCACCGCCTGCAGCAGACGGTCCATGATCACCGGATGCTCAGGATCGTCCCAACCCGTCAGCTCCGGTGGGCGAACGAGCACGCATCCGTAGTAGCTAACCGGCTTCAGACCCTTCAGTGGTTTCTTGACCCTGGCAGCAATGTCTTCCGAATCGAGGTCACAGCCGATGATCTCCAGTAGATTCCGAGGCCGCGCCTGACCCGTGTACTTGAAGCCGAGCAGTTCTTCCATCTCTGCTCGCCAGGTCTCGTCCTCCTGGAATCGCTTGTCGGCGGCCAGGCAGCGCTGGTAGCAGGCTGGACAAGGGATGGCCATGTCCAGGCCAGTAGCCTGGGCGATAGCCACGTTGCGCCCCGGCAAAGCGGTGGCCAGCTCGTGGCTCAGGGCGTGGCCTGAGGTCGCCCCACAACAGTTCCAATCCTCCAGTTCGATGAGCTCTATGCCCAGCGCCTCGCATACCGCCTCAGTCGAGAGGCCGTATTCCACGCTCGTGGTGCTCGCCGTACAGCCGGGATAGTATGAGTACTTCAACGCAGCCTCCTTAGACTTCCGAAGTCTGGCAGACTTCGGAAGTCTGTGTTTCTATCGGCCTGCCCTTCTGTACAGCTCCTTCACCTGCCCCAGGGCCTTGACCCGTTCTGGCACAAGCCGTAGCTTGCCTTTGAGGAACAGGAGGGCTCCCAGATCGAGGTCGGTGAAGAGGTCCCTGCTCCTCAACTTGTATTCGGCCAGCATGGTGGCCTCGTGCATCCGCCCGAAGAGTTTGATGCTGTCCAGGAAGGAGCGATGCAAGGCGTAGACCTTGGCCTCCGGCGGAGTGTAGCCCGCCTCCAGGGCCATGTACTTAAGGGTGTCCATCACCGGAGCCAAGCGAATCTCGTTGGGACAGCGGGTGCCGCAGGTCTCGCAGCCCACGCACAGCCAGGGAGCTGAGCTCTTGAGCACGGGCTCCCTCAGGCCCAGTTGAATCATCTTCAACACCTGGGCCGGCTGGTAGTCCATGGCATAGGCCGTGGGACAGCCCACCGTACACTTCTGGCAATAATAGCAGCGGAAGACGTTCTCGCCGCTCCGCCTCTGTACCTCCAGAGCGAATTCCACCTATTCCCTCTCCCCCAAGCTGGTGAGTTCATCCTCACGAAAGGTCGCCACCGGCAACTCCTCTTCCAGACTCCTGCCAGGCACGTAATCGAACAGGGCCTGCACCTTCTCTCCCACGGCGCGGA
>CAYUPJ010000287.1:0-4464 GCA_964446635.1 uncultured Anaerolineae bacterium | reverse complement strand
GCCTTGCTCTGGGCTCAGAACAACATAATGTTGAATTTCCCGATAGACTCTATTGCGGTTTCATCCAGCATGTTGTATAATTATGGAAAAGAGATCACAGTGTCGTGTCTCTGATAGTCCCAACACCCTGCTATTCTGACCAAATGCATAACGCGATTACTGACTTTCTACGCACATCTCATACCTGCCTTCTCTTCGTGCACCCGGCGGTTAGCAGGCTGGAGGATGCGGCTAACGAGCTGTTATCGGTGTATGACTGGCCGCGGCTATCCGTCGGTCGGGAACTCAGCATTGCCTTGCTTTCTGAACCACCCATGCGTCGCTCCCGTGCAGCCCGGCGATGGATGAAAACCCGCGTCGGTCAGATGACCCCCGGCCCAGTTTTGTGCACTGAGATAGACTTGCTCTTTGATCCGACGCTCAAGCTGGATCCTCTGAGACTGATGCGCGATGTTGGTCAGGTGACACGACTGGTGGTCACCTGGCCCGGCAGTTACGTGGATAACGTGTTGGCCTACGCTGTGCCTGGCCATGGCCACTACCGTACCTGGCGCAAGCCAGAGGTGTTCATTAAGGTTCTCGAATGAAACAAGTTCGAGGAGGAAGCCCCTATGCGCTACCGTGACCTGTTCCAGTTCGAACCGATTGAGACCGTCATTCAACTGCGTGATGCGGATCGCGAGGACGCTGCCCGCCACCTGACCCAAACCTATGTGATCTCCGACCGCATGGCAGACCAACTCGCCAATGTCGTTGTTCCCCAACTCCAGTTCCTGTCCCCACGTGATAACAAGGGCGTGCTCATCGTTGGCAACTACGGTACGGGCAAGTCGCACTTGATGGCGGTCGTCTCAGCCGTGGCCGAACACCCCAATCTCGTGTCGGTCTTGGATCATCCCCAGGTACAAGAGGCTGCCCAGGCCATCGCTGGCCGCTTCAAGGTCGCGCGAGTGGAGATCGGCGCCGTCACGCGCAGCCTGCGGGACATCCTTTTGGAGGAACTGGAGATCGCGTTGGAGGATTGGGGGACGCCCTTCACGTTCCCACCAGCAGACCAGGTGACCAACAACAAGGACGCGATCATCGCTGCGGTGGCTACTTTCCAGGAGCGTTACCCCGACCATGGCGTCCTGCTGGTGGTGGATGAGCTGCTGGACTACTTGCGCACGCGCGAGGAGCGCCAACTGATCCTGGACCTGGGCTTTCTGCGCGAGTTGGGCGAAGTGGCCGCGTCAGCCCCCTTCCGCTTTCTGGGCGGCTTGCAGGAAACGCTCTTCGACAGCCCCCGTTTTGCCTTCGTGGCTGAGCAGGTTCGCCGGGTGCGCGATCGCTTCGAGCAGATACGCATCGCTCGCGAGGATATTGCCTACGTAGTCTCCCATCGCTTGCTCCGCAAGACCGATGAGCAGTTGGCACGCATCACGGAACATCTGCGCCAGTTCACACCCCTCTATGGCCGCATGGCCGAGCGACTGGACGAGTTCGCATCACTATTCCCCATCCATCCAGCCTACATCGAGACCTTTGAGCGCGTCTACGTGGCGGAAAAGCGGGAAGTGCTCAAGACCTTCAGCCTGGCCATGCGCGCTCTGCTCGATCAGGACGTGCCTGTGGATCAGCCTGGGCTGATTTCCTACGATCACTACTGGGATGTACTCCGCGAGAACCCCAGCATGCGCGGTTTGGCTGGCGTAGCCGAGGTCATCGAGAAGAGCAACGTGCTGGAGGGTCGCGTCCGCAATGCCTACACGCGCCCGCATCTACTCCCCGTCGCCCTGCGCATCATCCACGCCCTCAGTGTCCACCGGCTGACCACCAGCGACATCCATGTACCGCTGGGCGCCACGCCGGAGGAGCTGCGCGACGACCTCTGCCTGCACATGCGCCTTCCTGAACCGTCAGCCGAGTTCCTGCTGGATCAGGTGCAGGTGGCGCTGCGCGAGATTAGCCGAACCGTCACTGGTCAATTCATCTCCTGCAATGAAGAAAACGGCCAATACTATCTGGACCTTAAGAAGGTCATTCCTTTCGACGAGAAGATCAGCGAGCGGGGCGAGTTTATGGAGAAGAGCGATCTCAATCGTTATTTCTTCGACGCCCTGCGCCAGGCCCTCAACCTGAGCGACACCACCTACGTCACCGGCCACCGCATTTGGTTCTACGAGCTGCCCTGGGACGAACACAGGGTGACCCGCCCCGGCTACCTCTTCTTCGGCCCGCCCGACGAACGCAGCACCGCCCAGCCCCCGCGCGATTTCTACGTCTATGTGGTGCCGCCCTTCTTGGACCGCGAGTGGCACGACGAAGAGCGGCCCGACGAGGTCATCTTTCAGTTGACCGGACTGGACCAAAACTTCCAGGACCTCGTTCGCATGTACGCCGGCGCCCGCGCTATGGCCTTTGAGGCGGCTTCCCACCGAGAGGTTTACGCTGAGAAGGCTGATGAACACCTGCGGCGGCTCTTGCGCTGGTTGCGCGAGCATCTGACAAACCACCTGCAGGTGACCTACCAGGGTGTGGCCGAACCCGTGGGCGCAGTGCTACCCCGCACCCGCAGCACCGCCAGCCAAACCATTGAAGAGCTCCTACGCTTGATCGCTGCTTACCACCTGGCGCCTGAGTTCGAAGAACGCTACTCCAACTATCCTGCTTTCAACCGCCTGTCCCAACCGGTCAGCGAGGCGGCCCGCCCCACCAACGCTATGGAAGCGATTCGTTTCCTGGCTGGGCGGGGGCGCACCAACCTGGCGCTGGCCGTGCTGGAGGGATTGGAGCTGGTGGACGAAGAAGGCACCGTGCGTCCCTATCAGTCGCGCTACGCGCGTCGCTACCTGGACCTACTGCAAAGCAGGCCTGAAGGACAGGTAGTGAACCGAGGTGAGTTGATCGAGCAGGTGGCTGGTGGCATTCAGCCCATCGAAAAGGACGTTTTCTTCCACCTGGAACCAGAGTGGGCGGTCGTGATATTGCTGGCCCTGGTCTACAACGGCGATATCGTACTTAACCTGGGCGGGCAGGTAGAACTGGACGCCAGCACTGTCGAACGTGCAGCGATGACGGCAATAGCCGACCTGATAGACTTTCGTTTCTACAAGCGACCGCGCACCCTGCCACTTAATCTATGGACGATGATCTTTGAGGGCCTAGGGCTGACACCAGGACTTGTCCGTGATGAGAACACCCGCGATCGGGCTGTGCAGGAGCTTCAGCGCACCGTACAGGCCGAGCTGGAGCGGACGGCCACCATCCAAGGCCGTCTCCAGCAAGGACTGCAATTGTGGAACACGTCTCTTTTCACTGACCGCTTTACCATTGAGGTCCAGGCTGGCTTGGTGATGAGTAGCGATCTACCAGCAGTTGCCCTCTCCGTAACAGATCTCCTCCCGTCCCTGCGTGGATACAAGCAATTTCTGGAGGAACTGAATCGCTTCAACACGGTGGGCAAGCTACGCAACCTGCGCCTGACGATTGAGCAGATCACAGACGCCCTCGATGACCGCAAGGTTGTGAAGCGGGCGGAGCAATTGTTGGATCTTGTAGGCCAGATCCAACCGGTGACTGCTTATCTGGCCGAGGCTCAGGCCAATCTGCCCGATGATCATCCCTGGTCGCAGCGAGCGGCTGACGCCCGTCGGGTGCTATTGGATGAGGTGCGACGCATGGGCAGAGGGGAGGAGGCACGTGATGGTCCGGCGCTGACACGGGAATTGGAGGCACTGAAGGCAGATTACGTCGTTGCCTATGCCGAACTGCACCGCCAACTGGTGTTGGGACCCCAGGCCGACGACCGCCGCCAGCGGCTGTATAACGATTCGCGTCTGGCGGCCCTGAACACGCTGTCGGCCATTGACCTGCTTAACCGTGCGGAATTGGAAGCCTGGAAGGAGGCGCTCTTGCGCTTGTCCACCTGCCGCGAATTCCACGAGGGTGTTATCGCCGACACACCGACCTGTCCCTACTGTCACCTGCGGCCATCACAGCAGCGGCACGACGGCCAGGCCGACCAAGTGCTGGATAGGCTTGACGCCCGTCTGGACGACCTGCTGAGCCGCTGGCGGCAAGCGTTGCAGGCTAACCTGATCAGTGAGACCGCCCAGCGTAGCCTGGAGGCGATGACGCCGGCCGAGCGGAGGCCGATCGAGCAGTTCCTGGATCAGCGCGACGATGATCCGACTATACCAGCGGATTTTGTAGCTGCGGCCACCCAAGCCCTGCGCGGTATCGAAGCCCTTGCGCTACCGGTGGATGGCTTGCTGGAAGCCTTGAAAGCAGGCGGCCTGCCCTGCACTGTGGAGGAGTTGCAGCGTCGCTTTATCAGCTTTGTGAGCCAGAACATGCGAGGCCACGATCCGCACAACACCCGGTTGACGTTGGATCGTTAGAGCGGAGGTGAATCGGGTGGTTGGGAAGATCTACGGCGCGACCGGACTGGGGCCGTTTGATGAATTCTGAGAAAGTGCCAAC
>CAYUPJ010000286.1:0-4496 GCA_964446635.1 uncultured Anaerolineae bacterium | reverse complement strand
ATATCCTCGCTTGTGACTTGGTTCCTGCCTATGTACGCTTTGCTGATTGCCGAAGATCCCGATGAAGCCGCGATCTTCTCGCTAGTTCTGCAACGGGCCGGGCTGGCTGTGACCTCCAGCAGCAGCCTGGAGCTTGCCATGCAGAGCTGGACAGAGCGACCGGCGGACATCATTTTGGTGGCGCTCCACCACAATGAGCCCTTGGCGCAAGTGCGGCGCGTACGCACGGAGACTGAGGCAGCATTGGTGCTGATCATTGAGCCCATCGAGGAGAACGAGCAGTGCGCTCTCCTTGAGAATGGTGTTGACTTGCTGGCCATTCGTCCGTTCAGTGCTCGCCTGCTGATCGCTCGGGTGCGCGCCCTGCTTCGCCGTACGGGTGGTGTGCCCATTTTCAGCCTGCCCACGCTGAGCCTGGGTGGACTCACTTTGGACCCAGCGACCCGCACGGTACAAATCGAGGGCCGGTCACCGCGGCGGCTCACTCATCTGGAGTTTCGCCTCCTCTACACGCTGATGATCCACCGGGACCAGATGCTTCCAACGGACACCATTGTGGAGCGCGTTTGGGGCTACAGCGGGGAGGGCGACCGGGATCTAGTGCGTGGCCTCATCAGCCGCCTGCGAGCCAAGGTGGAAGCGGATCCGCGCAATCCCCAGTACATCCTCACCGCTCCTGGCATTGGCTACACCTTCCACGGGGACAATGGTTGATTGTTGGAGAGGAAAAACAAATGCAGCACTGACCTTTTGGCTGACCGATGTGAAAAGAAGCCACCTGCGTTAACCGCGCAGGTGGCTTCTTGCTGTCTTTCTCTTTACGATTCCTTCGGCTACGCTCAGGACAAGCTTTGCGCCAAAACATGGAAAACCCTCACCCCTGTAGCATCAGTCTCATGGGAGCAAAGGATAGGCGATGGACCAGAGAAGGGCCGAGGCGGACCAGAGACTCCCTGTGCTGGCGAGTGCCGTAACCCTTGTGCCGGGCGAAGCCATACCCAGGATACCGAGCATCCAACTGAACCATCCACTTATCCCGTGTGACTTTAGCCACAATAGAGGCGGCGGCTATCGAAAGGGACAAGGCATCGCCGCTGGTGATGCTCTTCTGGGGAATAGATAGATCAGGCAGGTTCAGGAAATCAATGAGGAGGAAATCGGGGGGCAGGTTTAACTGGACGAGGGCCAGGCCCATGGCCTGCCGGGTGGTAGGCACGATGCCCAGTTCATCAATCATATCTGGAGGCACAATCCCCACTCCCACGGCCAGAGCTGTGGACCGGATGATTGCATATAGGCGCTCGCGCTGCTGGGGGGTGAGTTGTTTGGAATCTCGTACGCCTTCCAGTTGTTGGGATAGGTCAAGTTGGTCTAAGGGTAGAATGACTGCTCCTGCCACCACTGGGCCTGCCCAGGAGCCCCGCCCGGCCTCATCCAGGCCGGCGATATGGCGATAGCCCTCGGCATAAAGTGCCATCTCTTCCCGCAGATCCGGCTTGTGCACCATCACCCCACCCGTTCAAAAGAAGCGGGGCGTAGACTGGCGCCCACGCCCCGCTTTTCGCTGTTTAGCGTCTCTCCTTCAAGCGGGCTGCCTTGCCCTTGCGGCCCCGCAGATAGTAGAGTTGCGCCCTCCGCACATGAGCATGGCGCAGGATTTCAACCTTCTCCAGCCGGGGAGAACTCATCAAGAAGGTCCTCTCCACTCCCACGCCATGAGAGGCAATGCGCCGCACTGTGAAATTGGCGTTAGCGCCTCCCTTGCGCGTGCGCATAACCGTCCCCTGGAAGATCTGGGTTCGCTCCCGGTCGCCTTCGACAATGCGAAAATGCACGCGCACCGTGTCCCCTGGCCTGAGCTGAGGTACGTCAGGATTGGGCCTAAACTGTTGTTCAACAGATCGTACAAGGTCTACCACTGTTTCACCATTCCTTAGCTTAGTTCGGTAAATCCACTACGGTGGGGAATTATAGCACGAATCCCAGTTATTGGCAAATTAAACTTATGCTTCTTCTGATTGCGCCAGTCGCCACAGGAATTCCTGCTCGGCCTGCGATAACCGGGCTTTGGCCAGGAGGTCGGGGCGGCGCTCCAAGGTACGGCGCAGGGCCTGCTGGCGACGCCAGCGCACGATCTCGGCGTGGTTGCCGGAGAGGAGCACCTCAGGCACAGACCATCCCCGAAAGATGGCGGGGCGGGTGTAATGGGGGTACTCCAGGAGGCCCTCGGCGTGGGAGTCCTCGAAGGTAGCGCCGGGATCGCCCAGCACGCCGGGCACCAGGCGCACCACTGCATCCACGATGACCATGGCTGGAATCTCCCCGCCGGTCAAAACGTAGTCACCAATGGAAATCTCGTCGGTGACCAGAAACTGGCGCACTCGTTCGTCCACCCCCTCGTAGTGCCCACAGATGAGGACAAGGTGGGGGTGTTTAGACAGCTCCCTGGCCACTGATTGGGTGAACAGGCGACCCTGTGGGGTGAGCAGGATGACCGGCACCTCTGGCTCTTGTCCTTCCCCCATTCCCCCCAACTTGGGGGGGGTGGGGGGGGCGAGAATCGCTTCCACAGCACGAAAGATGGGCTCTGGCTTCATGATCATGCCTCCCCCGCCGCCATAAGGGGTGTCATCGGTCATAGAGTGTTTGTCGGTGGCGTAATCACGGATGTTGTGGATGGCTATCGAGACCAGGCCCGCTTCGCGCGCCCGCTTCACAATGCTCTCGCTGAAAATCCCTTCAAAGATATCGGGAAAGAGGCTGAGAATATCAAAATGCATGGTGTGCTCTCCGAAGCTGGTAGATTGGTAGACTGGTAAATTGGGAAACTGGTAAACAGAACATAGGCTGTGTCAAGTTTACCACAAGACAGCAGTTTGGGCAAGGCGCTCGCCATCGTCAGATTTTGTTTTATTGGGAAAACGGAGTATAATTGGTTTTGCCATGAATGAGTTTTACCAAACTAAGTTCAACGAGCTGTTTACGGAGTTCACGCGCTATCTGGTAGAGCACCCTGAGTTTGCCGGGCATATCCCTGAAGGCGCTCAAGTCGTATTACTGGATCGTCAAGACCCCCTATACAGCCAGCAGGCTATCGAGTTAGCTAAACGAGCTAGAGAAACAGATGATGAGTCTGCGCGGCCGGTGGTGTACATCGAGGTCACCGAGATTGCTCCGGTTCGATCTCGCTTCCAGGAGGTTCGCATTCTGGAACTGCCGCCAGCATACGTTGCTGCTTGACCAGCGAAACACGACTTCAAAAATCCGGTGAGTCGGCAGCGTAGCGAGGAACGCGATTATGGTCTGGCGCAATCCTGTTAACTCTTGTCCGGCACCATTTCCTGGTGTCGGATTTTGTTTACTCTCCCCCAGCGCTACGATGGCCCAGTTGCCCAGTATCAGGATGTCTGAGGATTGCCCAAGTTACCGAAAGCTGCTATAATCAAAGGAGCAAAGAACAAAGGAGCAGCGGAGCAGGAGACATTGCCCTTGCTCCCTTGATCCGTGCTCCCCTGCTCCATTGGAGGTGGAGATGCGAATCATCATCACGGGCCATAAAGGACAACTGGGTAGGGCACTGCAAGAGGTGCTAGAAGGGGAGACGCTTTTCGGTTTGGATCTGCCGGAGCACGACATCGCCGACAGACAAGCGATGGGTCAGGCCATAGCCGATTTCGATCCTCAGGTGGTGATCCATGCTGCGGCCCTGACCAACGTTGACAGGTGCGAGCGTGATCCCGACGCAGCCTACCGAATCAACGGCCTGGGGACCCAGAACGTGGCCCTGGCCTGCCAGAGGTACGGCGCGGCTATGGTCTACGTCAGTACCAACGAGGTTTTCGACGGAACGAAGAGCACGCCGTATCTGGAATTCGACCAGCCCAATCCCATCAATACCTACGGCAGGTCCAAATTGGCTGGTGAATTGATCACTCAGGCCCTGCTGAATCGGTTCTATATCGTGAGGACCGCCTGGCTCTACGCTCGGGTCGGCAATAACTTCGTAACCAAGATGATCCAACTTGCCGACGAGCAGGGTGAGTTGCGGGTGGTCACCGATGAGATCAGCTCTCCTACCTATGCCCCAGACCTGGCAGAGGCCATCGCCAAACTGATCCGCACCGACCACTATGGCATCTACCACTTCACCAACGAGGGCATCTGTTCCCGCTACGACTTTGCGGCGAAGATTCTGGAGCTTGCAGGGCGAGGGCACATTCCCATTCGTCCCATCACCTCCGACCAGTACACCCGCGCCTCTACCCCTCCTCTTTACACGCCGCTCCGCAACTTCTGCGCCGCCACCGCTTTGGGAATCACCCTGCGTCCTTGGGAAGAAGCTTTACAAGCCTACTTTGCCGCCGAGCAGTGAGATGCCAACACCCAATACCCAATATCCAATACCCAATATCCAACCCTTCGGCCAGGCTCAGGGCAGGCCTCCAACCCTTCGGCCAGGCTCAGGGCAGGCCTCCAACCCTTCGGCCAGGCTCAGG
>CAYUPJ010000285.1:0-4511 GCA_964446635.1 uncultured Anaerolineae bacterium | reverse complement strand
TTCGGTTCTGACGTAAGAATTCGACGACATCAGGGTCTTCGTGCAGGTCATCGTCTTCACTGACCAGATGGGTGGCCCGCCCTAACAGGGCCATTTCGATGAGGTAATCGTCTTGGGGGTCACGGCACAAGGCCAGGTGGCCGGTGGGTTGGACAAAGAGGGAGAGGGTGTAGAGACGGGCAATCAACCGCCGACGCTGGTGGGCGGTGATTCCATAGCGATGAACAAAGCGGGGACGACTCAGGACGCAATGAATCTCGCTCAGGTATTCACGTGAGGCGATGAGAATGCATCGTCGGCGACGAATGGCCTCGAGCAGTAAGGCGCTGGCTCCGATCGAGGAGAGGACGCCCCGGATGATGACATTCGTATCTACCACCACTCGAAGAGGGGGTTTGTCAGTTGACATCGGCGGCCCACTCTGCCAACACTGTATCCAGTTCAGCATCCAGCCGGGCACGTTCGTCGGCCGAGAGGGCCCGCACCTCGGCCAGGACTGCCTCGACATCGGCGACGATTTCTTCTGGGCTGAACTGGCTGGCCCGCGCTCTGATTTCGGCCAAGGCCGCCTCAAAGCTGTCGTCCAGGGCCTGTTCCTGGGCTTGCTCCATGCGCAGGGGTAGGCGGGCGGCGTCGGGGGACTGCTGACTCAGCCACCTATCGGCCTGTTCCCGCATGGCAGCCACTCTTTCCAGGTTCGGTTTGGCAAGGGGCCTGGGCTGCGGAAGAGGCAGAACGATAACCAGAACTTGCTCCTGGTCACGCAGTGGGAGCTCTTGGGCGGGTTTCAACACCCCGTTCTTATAGGTGGCAGTTACCATTCGACGCACAAAGCACCTCCTAAGTAAAGTTAATGGCCTCTTTCAGTCGTCCTGTTTTGACCAAGGGAATTGCTGTCTCCAACATTATAGCGCATTTACTTGGAATTGGCAACAACCGACCTCGTCGGCGGGGCAAGGCCATGGGAGGCGAGCAGGGGGAGGTCGGACAGGATGCGGTGGGTGAGGTCGTCGGCCACCATCTGTCCCTTGTCCAAGAGGATGGCCCGCTGGCAGAGGGCCTGCACCATCTCCAGGTCGTGGGTGGCGATGACCAGGGCAGTCGGCTCCGGCTGTCTGTGCTGCAGCAGCCCCCGCAGCAACTCGATCAACTCCCACCTGCCCCGGGGGTCGAGGTTGCTGGTCGGCTCGTCAATGACCAGGATTTCCGGGCTCATGGAGAGAACGGTGGCGATGGCGATTCGCTTCTTCTCGCCCAGGCTGAGATGGTGAGGCGAGCGCCGCTCGTGGCCACTCATCCCCACCTGCTCCAGGGCGCGCTTCACCCGCTGCCTGACCTCTTCTTCAGAGCATCCCATGCTGATGGGGCCAAAGGCTACGTCGTCGAAGACGGTGGGGGAGAAGAGCTGATCATCAGGGTTCTGGAAGACCAGCCCCACTCTGCGTCTGATCTCCTTGAGGTGCTTCTCTTCGACGGGCAGGCCGAAGACCCTCACTGTCCCGTTTCCGCTCCTGAGGATGCCATTGAGGTGTAAGAGCAGGGTTGATTTGCCGGCCCCGTTGGGGCCGATGAAGGCCACTGTCTCCCCGGCATTCACAGCCAGGCTGATGTCTCTCAGTGCCTCCTGCCCGTCGGGATAGTTGTAGGATAGGCTCTCAATTTCTATGATCTTCACTTCACACCTTAATATCCAATATCTAATATCTTATCGTAGCGCGGCCAGGCAGATGGCGGCCAGGCAAAAAGAGCAGGCAAGGCCGAAGTACAAATCCGCCCTTCCAAAACGAAAATCGTTCAACGTTCGGATCTCCCCGTCGAAACCCCGGGCCAGCATAGCCTGGTAGACCCGCTCGCCCCGCTCGTAGCTCCGCAGGAAGAGAGTGCCAATCATGTTGCCGAGGGTCCTGGCCTGCCAGACCAACCCCCCGCCAAGGCTGCGGCTCTCCCTGGCTCTCTGCATACGCATCGCCTCGTCCACCAAGACAAAGATGTACCGATACATGAAGGACAAGATCATCACCATCACCCTGGGCACGCCCAGCCGTTCCAGCCCTTTCAACAGGCGAGGGAAGGGCGTCGTCGTTGAGAGGATGATCAGGCTCAGGGCCGAGAGCCAGGACTTGACGACCACGTTCCACAGGACGAGTAACCCTTCGTAGGTGACGGAGACCCGCCACCATCCGAGGTTGTAGCTGCCCGCCACCTCGCCGCCCTCGAAGAAAGGGAGGGAGATAGCGATCATCAGGACAAAGGGCACGACCACTGCCGACCTTTTCAGGGCGTAAAGGGGCGGCAATCGCGCCAAAAGGATCAGGCCGGCGATGAGGACGGCGCACAGGGCAAAGGACGGCCAGGCCGTGGGCGGAGTAGCCATCACCACCAGGACGAAGGTCAGCACGGCCAGGGTTTTGGTACGCGGATCGAGTTGGTGAACAAAGCTGTCCAGGTCGCTGTATTGATCAATAAAGGCGTGTTTCACGGAACCTCATCTTTTCCCCTTGAGCACGGCCCCCAGCCCATAGCTTACGCCGAACAGGATGAGGGTGCCGACCAGTCCGGCCAGGATTGTGGCCAGCACCTCGTTCCCCAGGCCGGGGAAGACGTAATCGGGGATGATCTCCAAGACCGGTTCCAGGGCCGCCTCGATGAACCCTTTGTCCTCAGCTACCCTCTCCAGCCCGTCAGGCCAGGGGGAGGCCAGGGGCGAGAGGATGGCCAGCCCCAGGGCGATGAGAAGCCCGATGTGCCACCACTTTAATCTCATCTCTCCTCCCTACACTTTCTGTAGCTTCAGCAGGTCGGCGCGCGTGGCCGTCACGAAGACCAGCACCGCCGTGGTGATCAGCCCCTCACCGATGCCGATGAGGGCGTGCACGCCGGCCATGGCCGGCAAGGCCACCCCCAGGGGCGATTTGCCAGAGATGACCAACTCGATGGCGCAGACGATGCTGGCCAAGAAGACCGAGGCCCAGGCCCCGGCGAAACCTCCCACCAGTGTGCTCCTTCGACTTTCGCCCATGATTGAGACGACGGCCCGGTAGAGATAGTGCCCCGCGAAGCAGGCCACCAGCCCCATGTTGAGGACGTTGGCCCCCAGGGCGGTGATGCCGCCATCTTGAAAGACCAGGCACTGGACGATGAGCACGCAGGCCATGATCAGCGTCCCCGCCCAGGGGCCGAGGAGGATGGCCGCTAGCGCCCCGCCGATGAGGTGCCCCGAGGTGCCTCCTATCACCGGGAAGTTGAGCATCTGGGCGGCGAAGACGAAGGCGCCCATCACCCCCATCAATGGCACGTGCCGGTCGCCCAGTTTCCGATTGGCCTGCCTGATGCTGTACCCCACGCCACCGACGGAGACGACGTAGGTGGTCGCCGCCGTGGCCGTGTTCAAGAAACCGTCTGGAATGTGCATGTTCCTCTCCTCTCTAACAGAAAAGGGCCACGAAGGGCGCCCGGCTTCAAGCCAGCCACGCGGCCTTCATGGCCCTTTCTTCCGTTTTTCTTTGGTCATTTTGACTACGGAGAAACCGTTGTTTCGCTCTTCTCCAGCTGGACGGTGTGTTTCAGGAAATCAATCCTCTTGATCCTACCCCGCACCAGCTTCTGCTCGCCCAACAGGTTGGCCAGCAAATAGGCGTCCCCCTCTGGCTGCACCAACACCACATCCTGCATGATCTTCTTCTCCTGACCTTCTTCGGTCAGATAAACGGTCGCTTCGCACATCCTCTCACACCTCCTGAATAACAAAAGATCACCAACCCAACGTTCATATCAGGCCCTGGTGATCTTCATGATCTCCAAATCGGCTTCATGCCAACGATATGATACCACAAAGTCGGGGAGCTGTCAAATGCTTTGGTCAGATGGTCGGGTCGTCAGGTAGTCATTGGTCCTTGTTCTGCCCTCTCCCGGATCAGTTCAATGGCCTGGCTGATCTGCTTGGTGAGGGCTTTCCACTCGATGCCCACGATCTCGAAATGAGGTTGGTTAATGGGAAGGAGCAACTTGCCTCCTGGCGCGCTGGCTACGGCCGTGGCGATAGCTGGCGTGATCTCTCCCATCAGCGAGTTGGGGATTACCACGCCGATGGGGGCCAGGATGAAGTCGGCCTGGTTGATCGAGACCTTGATGGCGTTCTCGCCACTGGCCCCGCGATTGGCCCTGGCTTTCATCATCTTCTCGGTAGCGATAGCATTGGTGCCCAGGGCAAGTATCTCTACTTCCAAAGGCAATTCCTGCCTGAGCTGGGTCACGATCTGAGCACCGATTCCCCCGCCCATACCATCAACGACAGCGATGATCATCTGCAACCTCCTGCTACAGCACGGTAGTGAGCAGAATCAATTGTACACCAGATGGTCCGGTTTGTAAAACCTCTATTCATGCTTGACGGTTTCGCCCTAAAGAGGTATACTTATTAGTGTACCTATGGCCATCTATCAGCGTGGAGAGTGTTGATGAGACGGAATTTATCTGCCAGCCTGGCTTTAGTGATATTGGGGGCTATCTTA
>CAYUPJ010000284.1:0-4521 GCA_964446635.1 uncultured Anaerolineae bacterium | reverse complement strand
GAATGCCAACCCCCGGCGAGGAGCAGGGCCTGACGGCGCCGGTGGTCATCGCTTTCGACCAGCCCATGGATCGGCTCTCGACGGAGCGGGCATTCGAGATCCAGCCGGTTGTAGCGGGGAGCTTCAACTGGCCCAATGATACTACTCTCGCGTTTGCTCCGACGGCGGCTCTCGTGCGGGGGGCAAGCTACAAGGTGACCTTAGCCGAGTTGGCTAAGAGCGCCCAGGGCCTGACCCTGAAGGAGTCCTTCAGCTTCCGTTTCAACACGGTGGGCTACCTGGAGGTCACCGAGGTCCAGCCGGCCCCCGACACCACCGAGGTGGCCACCGATGCCCTGGTCACGGTGATGTTCAACCGCCCCGTGGTGCCCCTCACCGCCATCTCCGAACAGGCGGGCCTGCCCCAGCCCTTGACCCTTCGGGCTGAGCCTCAGGGCGAAGCCTTCGTCCCGCCAGTGACGGGCGAGGGCCAGTGGCTCAACACTTCCATCTACACCTTCCACCCCGCGGAGGGCTTCGATCCGGCCACCACCTACGAGGCACGGGTGGCAGCCGGACTGGCGGACACCACCGGGGGAGTCCTGGCTGAGGACTACACTTGGTCCTTTACCACGGCCATGCCGTCAGTGGTCTGGACAGCACCGGCCGATGGCGAGATTCTGGTGGCGCCGACTCAAGTCATCAGCATCACCTTCAGCCAACTCATGGATCACGCCTCGGTCCAGGAGCGGTTCTCATTAGTGGAAGAGACTGGAACAGCTACTCAGGGCGATTTCCGCTGGGAAGATAAGGCCATGGCCTTCGTGCCCTCCGCACCTCTGGCGCTGGAGACCGACTACGTGGCCACCCTGGAAGCGGGAGCCAAGGCGGCGAAAGGTGAGGGACGCATAGCAGCGCCCTGCTCCTGGCGCTTCAGCACTGTCCCCTACCCCCGCATCGTTGCCACCAATCCGCCTGATGGCGCTCTGGAAGCGGACCCCTACGGCGGGATGAATGTCATCTTTGTCGGCCCCATGGATCCGGCCACCATCATGCCTAACACGACTATCATCCCCGAGCCAACTGAGGTTTACACCTATTGGAACGACTACGACAACAGTTTCTTCTTCTCCTTCGACATCCAGCCCTCCACCAGTTACACCTTCACCTTAGGGGCGAAGATAGCCGACCCTTACGGGAACACTTTGGGCCAGGACCAGGTGGTGCGCTTCACCACCCGCAACCTGGACCCCATGGCTTACCTCAATACCCCTGGAAACTTGGGCACCTACAACGCCTACACCGAGACGGTAGTCTATGCTACCTATCGCAACGTCTCCCGCCTGGACTTCGGCCTCTACCGCCTGGATAGGGGAGATTTCATCCGTCTCAACGGCAGCCAGTCCTGGGAATATTGGGACAAATTCAGCCCCGACCCTAAGGCTCTGGTACGCCAGTGGTCGGAGGATGTTGATGCTCCTATCAATCAGTCCGGCGTCCTGGGCACAAAGATAGCCAGCGAAGAGGGAGGGACCCTCGTTCCGGGCCTCTATTATCTTGAGGTCACCGCGCCGGAGTTGAAAGAACTGCCCGACTGGCAGCCCTCGCGTCAGATCATGGTTGTCTCCCGCCTCAATCTGACCCTCAAACAGGGGGAGACGGAAGCCCTCGTGTGGGCCACAGACCTGGCCAGTGGGCAAGTCGTCCCTGGCCTGTCGGTGAGCTTGCAAAGCGATTCTGCCACCCTCGCCGAAGGGTGGACGGGCCAAGACGGTGTCTTCAAGGCTGAGTTCCCGCGCCAGGATATGTGGAACCCCTTCTTCGTCTTCGCTGGCGAGGGCGATAACTTCGCCGCGGCCCTCAACCGCTGGAGTCAGGGCATCAGTCCCTGGGAGTTCAACATCCCGGCCCAGTTCTTCAGCCAGCCGTACTCTGGCTACTTCTACACCGACCGGCCCATCTACCGGCCGGGCCAGACGGTGCGCTTCAAGGGCATCCTGCGCACCGACGATGATGCCCGCTACGGCCTGCCCGAAGGTGTGGACAGCCTGACGGTGACCGTCAGCGACGACCAGGGCAAGGAGGTTTATAAAGAGGATTTGCCTGTCAGTGATATGGGCACCCTCCACGGCGAGTTCACGCTGGACGAGGAAGCCATTATGGGCTATTACTTCATCAATGCTCAATTCGCTGACCAGAGCTTTGGGGTCGGTTTCCAGGTGGCTGAGTACCGCCGGCCAGAGTTCCAGGTGGAGGTGAAGACCGACCGAGACGCCTACGTCCAGGGAGAAGAGATCGCCGTGAGCGCGGCCGCCACCTACTACTTTGGCGGCCCGGTGGCCAACGCCCAGGTGCACTGGAGCGTCCTCAGTCGGGACTACTTCTTCCCCTGGCAGGGCAAGGGCTACTATGACTTTGTGGATTACGAATGGGAGGAGCGGGGTCAATACTACGGCGTCTTCGGCGAGCTGATCGCCGAGGGCACGGGGGAGACCGACGCGGAGGGTCGCTTCACCTTCAAGGTGCCAGCCGATATCTCCCTGAAGAAACTGAGCCAGGTCTTCACCATCGAGGCCTCGGTAACCGATATTAACGACCAGCAGGTTAGCTCCCGCACGGAGGCCGTTGTCCACAAGGGCCTTTTCTACATTGGCCTGACCCCCAGGGCCTGGGTGGGCACGGTGGGCGAGGAGCAAGAGGTTGACGTCATCACCGTGGACTGGGAGAGCCAGCCCGTGCCCAACGTGCCCCTGACAGTGACCTTCTTCGAGCACAAGTGGTACAGCGTCCAGGAGAAAGGCGAGGACGGGAGGTTCTACTGGACGAGCAAGGTTGAGGACACGCCGGTACTGACCACTACGGTGACCACCGATGCCGAGGGGAAGGCGGTAGCCGCCTTTATCCCTGAGAAGGGCGGAAGCTACAAGGTGGTGGCCGTGGGCCGTGATGAGCGCGAGAACGAGATCCGCAGTGCCACTTATCTGTGGATCAGCAGCGGCGAATTCGTCAGTTGGCGGCAGGAGAGCCACGACCGCATCGAGCTGATCCCCGACAAGAAGTCCTACGCGCCCGGCGAGGTGGCCAAGATCCTCATCCCCTCGCCTTACCAGGGGGAAGTCAAGGCCCTCCTCACCATCGAGCGAGGGCACATCATGAGCCACCAACTGCTCACCCTGCGGAGCAACAGCGAGCTCATCGAGGTCCCCATCCTCTCCGAATACACACCCAACGTCTTCGTCTCGGTGGTCATCGTCAAGGGCCAGGACGCGATCAACCCCCTGGCTTCCTTCAAGATAGGTTACGCTGCCCTGCCGGTGTCCACGGTGGAGAAGGAGCTGCAGATCACCATCACTCCAGACAAGGAGCGCTACGGCCCGCGGGAGACGGTGACCTACGACATCCGAGCCACCGATTATCAAGGGAAGGGGGCCAAGGCTGAGTTCTCGCTGGCCCTGGTTGATCTATCACTCCTAGCGTTAGCCGAAACGGGCGTTCCTACCATGGTAGATCACTTCTACGGCCAGCGAGGGGTGGGTATACAGACGGCGGCCAGCCTGGCCCTCTCCGTGGACCGCCAGAACGTGCTCTTAGCCGCTAAAGCCAAGGGAGGGGATGGTGGTCAGGCAGCGGGCGCGCCAGGGCTGGTGCGGCAGGAGTTCCCCGAAACCGCCTACTGGAACCCGACGGTGCGCACCGATGAGCAGGGTCGGGCTCAGGTCTCGGTGAAACTGCCCGATACTCTGACCACCTGGCGATTGGGTGTCAAGGGGATCACTGTTGCCACCGAGGTTGGCGAAGCCACGAACGACGTAATCAGCACCCTGGACCTCCTGGTGAGGCCCGTGGCCCCTCGCTTTTTCGTCATCGGCGACAAAGCGACGCTCTCGGCCGTCGTCCACAACAACACCGACCAGGCCCTGGAGGTGGAGGTGTCGCTGTCGGCCGAGGGGCTGGAGATCAAAGACGGCGCCCAGCGAGTGGAGGTGCCAGCCCACGGCAAGCAGAAGGTGAGCTGGCCGGTGACAGTTGGCGTTATTGAGGAGACCAAGCTCCTCTTTGCTGCCCAGGGCGGCGGCCTGTCCGATGCGGTGGAGATCAGTCTGCCCGTCTATCACTACTCCACGCCTGAGGTAGTGGCCACGGCTGGCACATTGGATGAGGCAGGGGAGCGCCTGGAGGTCATCTACCTGCCTGAGCGCCACGATCCCACCCAGGGCGAGCTGACGGTGCAGCTAGACCCCTCGCTGGCGGCGGGGATGCGCGATGGCCTGACGTATCTGGAGCACTACCCCTACGAGTGCATCGAGCAGACAGTGAGCCGCTTCCTGCCCAACGTGATGACCTACCGCGCCCTGACGAAGCTAGGCATTGAGGATCCGGAGCTGGCGACGCGCCTGCCCCAGCAGGTGAGCATCGCCCTGCAGCGCATCTATACCCAGCAGCACTACGACGGCGGCTGGGGCTGGTGGCTGAACGACAAGAGCGATGCCTTCCTCACCGCCTACGTCCTCCTGGGCCTCAACGAGGCCAAGCGGGCGGACT
>CAYUPJ010000283.1:0-4540 GCA_964446635.1 uncultured Anaerolineae bacterium | reverse complement strand
GCCAGGACGTAGGGCAGGTTGTTGTTCATCCCGGCCACGTAGTCCATGCGGTCGGTATAAGGGATAACCTGCTGGTAGAGCTTGTGCTCAGCCGTCTTCTCGATGCCGGAGTGGAGGTGGCCGATGTCCGGGTTGGCGCTGATGATCGTCTCGCCATCGAGCTCCAGAACCACCCGCAGCACGCCGTGCGTGGCCGGGTGGTGCGGCCCCATGTTGAGTACCATGTACTTCTCGGTGTCAACGCCGGGCGGGAGCGTGGACGGCTCGGACTCAGCCGGCATGATCTGCTGTCCCAGAGTCTCGAGCTCTGGAAACCCTCGGTTGGCGGAGAAGACCACCGGCTCGCCTCCCAGCGGGTAATCCTTGCGCAGGGGATGGCCGACCCAGTCGTCGGGCATCAGGATGCGCCTCAAGTCGGGATGCCCTTCGAAGACTATGCCCATCAGGTCGTAGGTTTCCCGCTCGTGCCAGTTGGCCGCCGGCCAGACGCCGGTAACGGTTGAGACCCTCGGAGGGTTGCCAGAGATGGGCACCTTCAGACGTAGGCGGCGACGGTGCGGGATGGAGTAGAGCTGGTAGACGGTGGCGAAGCGCGGTTCGGGGCCCAGTTCCGAGCGATCCAGGCCAGTTGCGAAGAGGAGGGTGGTGTACTGCAGTTCAGGGTCGTCGCGGAGGAAAGTGCACACCTCCACTAGCTCCTCGATCCGAACCGTGACCGTCGTCTCTCCGCGGAGTTCCTGTACTCCTAAAACAGCCTCCGGGAACTGGGCTCTGAGCTTCTCGATCTCGTCACTCATAATCCGTGAACTTCTCTTGTTCTATCTTTTCCTGGAGCTTGGTGATGGCGTAGAGCAGGGCCTCGGGACGGGGCGGGCAGCCAGGCACGTAAACGTCTACGGGTATGATCTTGTCCACCCCCTGGACGATGGCGTAGTTGTTGAACATCCCCCCGGAGGAGGCGCAGGCTCCCATGGCGATGACCCACTTGGGCTCCAGCATTTGTTCGTAAAGCCGCTTGATTACAGGGGCCATCTTCTGGGAGACCCGGCCAGATACGATCATGATATCGGCCTGGCGGGGCGAAGCTCTGAACGCCTCGCCACCGAAGCGGGCGATGTCGTGGCGGGACATGCCGGTGTGCAGCATCTCGATGGCGCAGCAAGCCAGCCCAAAGGTGAGCGCCCACGGCGAGGACTTGCGGGCCCAATTGACCAGCTTCTCCAATGTGGTGGTGATGACCGTATCTCCCAACTTGGTCTCTAGTCCCATTCCAGCGCCCCTTTCTTCCAGATGTAGACGTATCCCACCAGGAGGATGATCACGAAGATGGCCATCGCTATCAGACCGAAGACCTTTAGCTCTCTAAACACCGTCGCCCATGGGTATAAGAAAATCACCGCAATGTCGAGGACGATGAACAACATGGCGGTGAGGTAGTATTTGACCGGAAAGCGCCGCCAGGCGTCGCCGAAGGGGATCTTGCCGGATTCGTAAGGGAGGAGCTTGGTCTCGGTGGGCTTATGGGGACCTAAAAGGGTAGGCACGATAAGAGCTAAACAGGCGAAGGCGATAGCGACGATGACGAGGATTAGAATAGGGAGGTAATCAATGGGCATAAATTGAATACTTCTCCATATTGAATTTGCCACATTGTTGTGCTCAAGTGGCAGAATCGTTCCTGGGGGAACAGCGGCGTTCAGTTTACCACGACCGCATCTATTTGTCAAATCAAAACACTTGCAGTATACTTTAGCGTGAAACCAGTACTGGCGAACTTCGTGAAACGTGAAACGTCAAACGTGAAGCGTGAAACGTCAAGCGTAATTACGGATCACGCATCATGTTTCACGCTTAATTTTCTACCCTGCCCAAAGGAACGGATAGCGTGACACAACGTCTGAAGGTAACTATTCACGGGGCGGTGCAGGGGGTGGGGTTCCGCCCCTTCGTTTATAGGCTGGCTACGGAGTCGGGCCTGCGGGGCTGGGTGCTCAACTCCTCCCAGGGGGTGTTCATTGAGGTGGAGGGAGACCGCCCAGCGCTGGAGGCCTTCCTCTTGCGCCTGGAGCGTGAGAAGCCCCCTCTGGCCATCGTCCAGAGCCTGGAGTTCTCCTTCCTCGACCCTGTTGGCTATCCCGACTTCCTCATCCGCCATAGCGAGGAAGCAGGGGAGAAAACCGTTCTCATCCTACCCGACATTGCCACCTGCCCGGAGTGTCGCCGCGAGGTGGGAGACCCCACCGACCGCCGCTATCACTACCCCTTTACCAATTGCACCCACTGCGGCCCCCGCTTCACTATCATCCGGGCGCTGCCCTACGACCGGCCCAACACTTCCATGGCCCATTTCCCCCTCTGTCCCGAATGCCACCGGGAGTACGAGGATCCCCTGGACCGGCGGTTCCACGCCCAGCCCGTGGCCTGCCCGATCTGTGGCCCCCAGGTGACTTTGTATTCAGGTGACGGGCACTTTCAAAGTGCCCGTCACCTCACCGGCGACAAGGCCATCCAGGAGGCAGCCCAGGTAGTGCGGGAAGGGCGCATTTTAGCCATGAAGGGGCTGGGTGGTTTCCTCCTCATTGTGGACGCCCGGAACGAGGCGGCGGTGCGGCGGTTGCGGGAACGCAAGCACCGGGAGGAGAAGCCCTTGGCCCTCCTCTACCCTTCCTTGGAAATGATCAGGGAACACTGCTTCGTTTCTCCCCTGGAGGAGCGAGTGCTCACCTCCCCAGAATCGCCCATCGTGCTGCTGCGCCGGCATAAGCTCTCTCCCCCCCCTTCCAGGGGGGGGCTGGGGGGGGGTGAAGTCTGCGACGCCGCAGCACCGGGGAACCCGTACCTGGGGGTGATGCTGCCCTACACCCCTCTCCACGACTTACTGATGCAGGAGTTGGGCTTCCCCGTGGTGGCCACCAGCGGCAACCGCTCCGACGAGCCCATTTGCACTGACGAGAACGAGGCCCACGAGCGACTGAGCGGCATTGCCGATCTCTTCCTGGTGCACAACCGCCCTATCGTCCGCCACTGCGACGACTCGATAGTTCGGGTGGTGCTGGGGCAGGAGTTGGTGCTGCGGCGAGCGCGGGGATACGCCCCCCTCCCGGTGAGACTTCCGAAGTCTGCCAGACTTCGGAAGTCTGAACTCCCGCCCATCTTGGCCGTGGGCGCCCACCTGAAAAACACCATCGCCCTGAGCGTGGGGCGGCAGGTCTTCGTGAGCCAGCACATCGGCGACCTGGACACGCCGGAGGCCTGCGCCGCCTTCGAGCGGGTCATCGCCGACTTCCTTCACCTCTACGAGGTGGAGCCCGTGGCCATCGCCCACGACCTGCACCCAGATTACTTCTCCACGAAATACGCTAAATCGCAAACCTGTACTGAGCCCAGTCGAAGTATCGGAAATCGCCAACCTGTCCTGAGCTTGGCCGAAGTATCGCCAATCGCTGTCCAGCACCATCACGCTCACCTGGCCTCCTGCCTGGCTGAGAACGAGGTGGAGGGGCCGGCCTTGGGGGTGACCTGGGACGGCACCGGCTACGGCCCTGACGGAACGGTGTGGGGCGGAGAGTTTTTGTGGGGAGATGCCTCGAGCTTTGAGCGGGTGGCCCATCTGCGTACCTTCTGCCTGCCGGGCGGTGAGGCGGCAGTGAGGGAGCCCCGGCGGACGGCGTTGGGAGTGCTATGGGAGCACTTTGGCCCGCAGGCCCTGGAGTGGGAGGATCTGGCGCCGGTGGCTGCCTTCTCGCCTAGTGAACGCCGCCTCCTGCGGCAGATGTTAGAGCAAGGAGTGAACTCGCCCGTCACCAGCAGTGCCGGTCGCCTCTTCGACGCCGTGGCCGCCCTGGTGGGCCTTCGCCAGCAGATCCGCTTCGAGGGCCAGGCGGCGATGATGCTGGAATTCGCCGTGGACGAGGCTGTGACGGATGCCTATCCGTTACCCCCCCTTACCTCCCCCCCGCCAGCAGGGGGGATATGGGTGCTAGACTGGGGCCCGCTGCTGGAGGAACTGCTGGGAGACCTTCGGCGGAGGGTGCCAGTGGGGGTGATGGCAGCGCGGTTTCATAATGCTTTGGTGGAAGGGATGGTCGCCGTGGCCCGGGTAGTAGGGGTGGAGCGCGCCGCCCTGAGCGGAGGGTGCTTCCAGAACCGCATCCTGCTGGAGCGAGCCTATTGCTGCCTGACCGAAGCTGGTATCCGCGTCTACGTCCATCAGCGCATACCCCCCAACGACGGCGGCATCGCCCTGGGCCAGGTGGCTGTCGCCACACAAACGCTCGATGGCTCGTAACCCACATTTGCAGATTCTGGAGGAATAATGTGTCTGGGAATTCCTGGTAAGATCATCAGCGTTGAGGACAATCCCCTCGGTATCCGCATGGGCAAGGTAAGCTTCAGCGGGATCGTCAAAGAGGTCTGTCTGGCCTATACCCCAGAGGCCCAGGTGGGAGACTACGTCATCGTCCACGTTGGCTTTGCCATCAGCCGGCTGGACGAGGAAGAGGCCCAGCAGACCCTGGAGCTTCTGGCTGAACTGGAGGAG
>CAYUPJ010000282.1:0-4541 GCA_964446635.1 uncultured Anaerolineae bacterium | reverse complement strand
CGGACATAGACAGCGATGCGGACTACTTCTCCTTGTGCATCAAAGACAGGATAGATGTTATGGTCAAAGAATCTCCCCTCGCGCCTGTCTTCGAAACGCAGCGGTGCGCCAGAGCGAAAGACGGTATCAACCTGGGCTTTTCTGGATTCGGCCACAGCAGGCGGAAAAAAATCATATATGCACAAGCCGATCAGTTCATCTGTTGTACTCTTTCCCAGGCTCTGGGCCGCAGCTTTGTTCAGGGCAAGGATGGTCCCATTGGCATCTATCAATACCGCCATTTCGATGGGAGCATTCAGGAGCGCTCGCATGGTGGCTTCTCTGTCTCGCAGGGCCTCCTCCGCCCGCTTCCGCTCGGTGATTTCGGCCTGTAATGCTTCGTTGGCTTTTGCCAGCTCTGCGGTCCGTTCCTGAACCCGCATTTCCAACTCGTCGTGAGCTTTTTGCAGCGCTTCCTCTGCCCGCTTGCGCTCGGTGATGTCTCGGATGATCACGAGGTCGGCGGGCCTTCCCTGATACGTAACTACACCTGCGTTTAGCTCAGCATAGACCTTGCTGCCGTCCTTACGTCTGAGTGCTGTCCCGTATATCGGCACGACATCCTCTCCTGCCATACGCCGCTTGTAACGATCAGCCACTTTGGGAAACTCGTCAGGATGGACATAATTGGTAAACGGAGTGTCAATAACTTCCTCAATAGTGTCTCCCCACATTTCTGCCAAACGCCTGTTGCCATATTTGACCATTGTGTCTTGAATAATGCAAATGCCGTCATTCGCTCGTTCAACCAAGTTGCGATATTTCTCCTCGCTCTCCCGCAGCGCTTCTACCGCCTGCTTGCGCTCGGCCAACTCTCGCTGAACATCCTCGTACAATTGGGCGTTCTTCACCGCCGTGCTCAACTGGTCGCCAATCGTCATCAGGAAGTCTATGCTCCATTTGGTAAGGGCATTGTCCCTACAGCCAGCCAGCAGCACAATTCCCAGCGCCGTGTTCTCCCATCGCAAAGGCAAAAGGATGCAATAAGCCAACCCACCGTCCCTGGCTGCACCCTTGACCAAGTCGCTGATCTGCCACAGATTAGTGGCATCCAAAGAAGGTCCTTCCCGCCAATAATCCTCGTCCAGGGTTATGGTCTCAAATCGCTCCACCAGTTCCGGCGACAATCCCCGCGCTCCCCGGACGCTTAATCTGGGCGAGGGAGGCTCAATCAAGAGCACGCATCCCACACTAGCCCCCACGATGTCCAGGCTCTTCGCTATACCGATATCCAACACTTCCTCCAGATGCAGGGATCGGCTGACTGTATTGGCAATGACGTTGAGGGCAGCAAGCTCACGGCTACGCTGTCTCAGTGTCTCCTCCATCCGCTTGCGCTCGGTGATGTCGCGGTTCATTCCCACGAGCCCCGCAATCCGCCCCTGACTATCCCACAAAGGCACCTTGGTGGTTGAAACCCATAGCCTGTTGCCTGTGTGGTCTATCACGAGTTCCTCTCGGTTGACCAGCGGTTGACCTGACTGGAATATCTCCTTTTCATCGGCATGGTACTGGGCTGCCAGTTCCTCTGGAAAAAAGTCGAAGTCCGTCTTCCCAAACATCTCGCCTGGCGTTGTCACTCCAACTTCACGTGCAGATGCCATGTTGGCTAGAACAAACCGCCCCTCGGTGTCTTTGGCGTAGATGTAATCTGGCAGATTGTCTATGAGGGTACGCAACAGATTGTGCTCTTCCGCCAGTGCCTTCTCCGCCCGCTTGCGCTCGGTAATGTCCTCCACGGCACCCTCGTAGTACAGCATCCAACTGTCGGCATCGCGGATGGTTCGGGCGCTATGTCGCACCCAGATAACTGTGCCGTCATACTGACGCCAACGTGTTTCAAATTCGCGCACGACTCCTTCGTGTTGCATCAGAGCCTGCCACTGCTTACGATCCCGGGGGTTCACATAGTAATCTATCACATTGATTGCCAGCAGGGACTCTCGGTCCGGAAAGCCCAGCATCTGCACCAGGGCCGGGTTTACGTCGAGGATCTGTCCCTCCGGCGTAGTTCGATAGAGTCCCACCGGCACGCGCTCAAATAGGCTGCGGTAGCGTTCCTCGCTCTCCCGCAGCGCCTCCTCCGCCCGCTTCCGCGCGGCCAGCTCTCGTTGGGCCTCCTCGTACAGCCGCTCATTCTCGATGGCTGTGCGCGGTTGCTCAGCGATGGCCATTTGCCGATGGCTATGACTCGTTGCCATGCGCTGCCTCCTCCAGTATTAGAAATAGCTCCTGATTAACGCTTACCCAGGCTACATACGCCACCTGGGTGCTCTGCAGGCCCAGGGGACCCCAGCACTCACTTGTACAGAACCATGGAGTAGCTGGTCAGTCGCTCCTCTGGATCCTTCTCCTCCTCGGGCAACCCCCATTGAAGGTTGCGAGATACCCCGTGTTCTGTTAACTGCCAGGGGGCGAACAGAGCCAGCAGCTCTTGCTTTGAGCGCAGATAGATTACAACCCCTGACCTATGCGCCAGTTTCGAAACCTCCTGCAGATAGGGATCCGTCTTCCATGTCTCGGCCTCAACCGTCAGGAATAAGCAACTGCCCGGCGCGGCCCACTCATACAGCTTCATTGCCCCAGAGGTCAGCGTCTCGTCGTCGAGAAAATGGGCCAGGGCCATGAAGATGATCCCCGCCCTCCGATTGTTCCCCAACAGCTCCTTCGCCTGCGGGGAATCCAAAAGCGTGCCCGGGTCGGCCGCATCGCACCACACGTAGCGCACGTTGGGCTCACGAGAAACGATCTCCTGCCCATAGGCCACAGTGAGATGATCAATGTCGCTGTAGATCACCTTGGTCTGGGGGTTAATGGCCAAAGCAACCTGGTGGGTGTTGCCGCAGGTGGGCAACCCAGAACCGAAGTCGAAGAAGTGAGTCAGCCCTTTATCCTTTGTCATGTAGGTGACTGCGCGTTGGAGACAGCGCCGCAACCTTTTCGTTTCCTCGATAACGTCCACCGGGTACACTTTTACCGCTCGGTCGGCCATGATGCGATCGATTTCGAAGTTGTGATGGCCGCCCAGGTAGTAGTCTACTATGCGCGCCATATTGGGTTTCGTCAAATCAATCTCCATCTTCTCTTTCTCTCTCCTTCTGTGTTTTACAGTTGGGCGAAGGCTTTGCCGTGAGTGCAAAGCCTCAGCCGCCACTGGCCTTGCGCTTGAAATCCACGAAGCGATAGCCTATGCCTCGCTCGGTGAAGATATACTTGGGATTGGAGGGGTCCGGCTCAATCTTCTGACGCAGGTAGGTGATGTAAAGACGCAGCAGTTGGGTGTCGTCGCGATAGGCGTAGCCCCAGACCTTGGAGAGCAGCGTCTCGTGGGTCATCAGCCAGCCAGCGTTGTTGACCAGGTGATAGAGCAGGCGATACTCGGTCGGGCGCAGCTTGATCCTCTCGCCGTGCACGATGACCTCCCGCCTATCGAAGTCAATGGATAGGTCGTCGTCAATTCTTACGACCGTCTTCTCCACTGGCGATGGCATCTCCGTGCGGCGCAGCACGGCCTTGATGCGGCTGGAGAGCTCCCTGGGGCTGAAGGGCTTGGTGACGTAGTCGTCGGCTCCAAGCTCCAGACCATGTACCTTGTCTTCCTCCTCGGCCTTGACGGTGAGCATGATGATCGGCACATTGGAGATTTCCCGGATGCGCTCCAGGGTCTCGAAACCGTTCATGTCGGGCATCATCACGTCCAGCAAGACCAGGTCGGGTAGTTCCGTCCGGACTTTGTCCAGGGTCTTCAGGCCGTTGGATGCCTCGATCACTCGGTATCCCTCCAGCTCCAGATTCAAGCGGATAAACTTGATCATCCGCGGCTCATCGTCCACGATCAGGATAAGCTTCCCTTCAGCCGAGACCATGTTGGAATCCTCTCTTTGAGTGGCCTTATCATACTACGCTGAGGCAAAATTGTCAACCGTCCTTGAATTGTGGGGGATTCCTAGTATAATACACTACCGAGGGAAGGACCAGAAACCAGGTTTTTGGAGTTAAGCAAGAGACATCTTTTCGTATCCCAGGGGCCCCCCAGAATGATCTGCTTGCTCAGGCGGGGAAAAACCTGGTTTCTCGTTTGCCAGGAGGAAGCCATGTATTTCGTGGGGATAGACATCGGCGCGTTGACGGTCAAAGCGGTAGTGTTAGACCAGGGTGGGGTGGTGGTCGCCAGTGACCTGGTCAGGTCCAGACACGATAGCCGCCAGGTGGCGGCACGGTTGGTGGAGGGGATGCTAGTTCGAGAGGGGATCGCTGCCGGGGAAGTGGGCTACACCGTGGTCACCGGCTACGGGCGGGTGACGTACGACGCGGCCAACGAGGAGGTGTCGGAGATCACCTGTCACGCTCGGGGAGCGGTACATCTATTTCCCGCCGCTCGCACAGTCATAGACATCGGCGGGCAGGACAGCAAGGTGATCAGAGTGCATCCCCGTGGATACGTCATTGATTTCGCCATGAACGACAAGTGCGCCGCTGGCACGGGCCGCTTCCTGGAGGTC
>CAYUPJ010000281.1:0-4577 GCA_964446635.1 uncultured Anaerolineae bacterium | reverse complement strand
ACCTGGACCCTGGAGCAGGTCTACGGTGAGTTCCTGACCCACGAGCTCCTGCCCCAGGTAAACAGCCGCCAGGCAGCCGAACTGCTGGCCCAGCCTCGTCACGCCCTGGTGCTGATGGACAGCCTCAGCCTGCGTGAGGCCTGCTTGCTCCATCATCGTTTGCCGGCACGCGGCTACGAAGTGTTGGCCTTCGATTACGCTTTCAGCGAAATCCCGGCCGAGACAGAGGCCTTCTGTCAGCGTCACTGGGGAGTGAGCGCACCGTCGGCGGTGAACGATCCCCGTTTCGTCTACGTGCGGGCTGACGCGCCGCCGTTGGACGAGTTGCGCCGTGACCGGCTCATCGTCTGGGGCACCTATCCCGACTGGTTCTGGGCCCACGCCCACAGCGGCAAGACGGAGCACATCCCGCCAGCGGAGATCTACCTGAAGACCGAGGCCATGCTGCTGGGCATCCTGGAGCGCATCAAGGGCCACGACGAAATCATCATCTCATCGGATCACGGCTACCTGGCCCTCAAGGCCGGCATGGCCTGGCCGACACCACCGCCCTACTACGGCTATCTGAAAGACGTGATGGGCGCGCGCACGGCGTCGGTCAGCGATAGCAAGGAGGCCCGTGCCCTGCTGGAACAAGGCATCATCGTCCCTCACGAGGGCCGTTTCCTGGTCAAAGGTCGCTACACCGGCGATTTCGGCGTCTACTTGCACCGGGGGCTGTCGCTGATGGAGTGCCTGACGCCGTGGCTGGTGGTGCGGCGTAGGAGCACGTGAAGGAAGTGGGGATGTCAAACACTGTTATCCACATTGTCCGTCATCGCGCAACTCCGGCCACGATGAGCGAGATGATGGAATCATTGGGCTCCTACGTCAAGTTGGCTGTTGACGTGCGCCGCGAAGTGCTGGCCGGCGGCGGAGAGCTACATGCCGATTGCGAGCAGGTATTGCTGGAGGATGGCAGCCGCCAGGAAGACATCTGGGGTGCCGACTGGTTGCCCTTCAGCCAGGAGGTACAATTCGAGGCCCTGATCAACATCCGTCCCCGACAAAACAATTTCAGCATGACCATTCAGGATGCTGCAATTCGCGAGCGGGTGGAAACCATTGTGCGCCGGTTGTTGGAAGGAGTGATGCTGGTATGAAAGACCTCTCAGCCATTCAGGCCCGTTATGTGCGCGATCCCGTGCCGGTGCGTCTGGGTGGACTGGCCGCCGATCTGGCCCGTATCGCCTCATTCTCCCAGAATCCGGCCAACCTCGTGCCTGTGGCAGACCTGATGCGCGAGGCTGCGCACTTCATCGAGTGGTGTGCTCCGGAATCTGACCCGGAAAACCAGGTAACGCTGCTGGAACTACAACGCCACCTGACACGCTGGCGGATGCGGTTGCCGCAGAGGTTCCCTGACCAGGCGTGGCGTGGTCAAGTGATCGCCGAGGCTCGGGGGTGGAGCCAGCGCGTGCTGGAGATGAGTGGCTTGTTGGCAGAAGTGTGAGACACATGCAAGGCGGGGAAGAGGAATTTGAACGCCGCCGAGAGAAGTACGGCTTTTGACAGCCGGAGGAGAGAAGCAAGATGACCGAGATTGAGTTGCTGAGTCTGATCGCCGCAGGCGAATCGGAGACAGTAGAGTTCAAGCGAGAAATGGATCGAGCCGAGCGCTTGGCGAAAGAGTTCGTGGCGTTGGCCAATGGGCAGGGTGGGATCGTACTCATCGGCGTGGATGACGACCACGCTGTCTACGGCGTGACTCTGCAACCGGGCTACGAGGAGTGGATCGCTAACGTGGGCGCCCAGACGATTGACCCGCCACTTCCATTGACCTGCGAAGAAGGAACTGTGCAAGACAAGACAGTGCTGGTGGTACGCGTACCCCGCGGCCCTCACAAGCCCCATTGCGTTCGCGAGGGCGAGCATAGATGCACCGTCTACATCCGTCATGGCACAACCAGCCGCCCTGCTACCCGCGAAGAGATTGGTAGCCTCTATCAAGAAGGGGCCATACTCGATTTTGACCTATCGGTCGTGCCTGGAGCTGCGCTGGCTGACCTGAAGATGGAGCTTGTTGATGAGTATGCACGTAGCAAATTAGGCATCAGCCTGGACGAACTCCCGATTGACCTAGCTCAGCAGTTGACTAACTGGAAGGTTCTCGTTGAACAAGAAGGGGAGCGCAGGGTGACCTTCACCGGAATGCTCTTCTTCGGCGACCAGCCCGGCGACTTTCTGCCCCAGGCGCGTTTGTGGCTCAAACGCTTCAAGGGGCTTACCACCGACGAGTGGTACCCCGGCAAGGAGATTGACGCACCGGTTCCCCAGGCCATCGAAGAAGCAGTGGAATACATCAAGCTCTACACTGTGGTCGAGGAGGTGAGAGGACTCAAGCGTGTGCAGAAGGCTGAGTACATCGAGGAAGTGGTGCGAGAGGCATTGGTGAACGCCATCGCCCACCGCAATTATGTACGCCGTGGGTCGCGCATTCACATCTCTGTGTTCGATGACCGTATCGAGATACGCAGTCCTGGGCCACTGCCCAATGGAGTGACAGTGGAGAACATGCGCTACGGTGTCCAGGTCACCCGCAACCAAACCATCGTGCGCTATCTGCAGGCATTCGGATACTGGGAAGGTGACGGCCTGGGAGTTCCTCGCATGATTCGCTTCTGCCGGGAGAATGGTATCCGTGAACCCGATTTCACCCTGGTAGGAAATGATCTGGTGGTGACCATCTACTCGCGCCGGCATGAGACACCCACACCAACGGTTGGCAAGGATTAATGAACCAATCTCAAACCATCCTCAACATCGAACAAGCCTTCCCCCTGCTCCAACTCAACCAACTCGCCGAGCAGGAGAACCATAGCACATTGAAGCGAGGAATCCAGTGACGCGAACCAGCATCGAACGCCACTTCCCAATCAACGAACAATGGAGGATAAGTAAATGGACACAGTACAGGTTTCATTGGAACTGCCGCGAGGCATATTTTCGGCCCTGCGGCAGGATCCGCTCAACTTTGTATCCGAGATGCGGTTAACGGCTGCGGTCAAATGGTACGAGATGGGCCGCCTCTCCCAAGCCAAGGCCGCCGAGGTCGCCGGGCTATCCCGGAGTGAGTTTTTGACGGCGCTGACGCGCTTTGGCGTCTCGCCGTTCCAGTACGACGCCGACGAGATTGTGGCGGAGGTCGTCGGTGACTGAGCGATGGGTGTTGAACGCCTCGCCACTCATCGTCCTGGCGCGCGTCGGACAAGAACACCTGTTTCATACTCTGGCTGACGAAGTGGTGGTTCCCCGCGCTGTGGCTGTAGAGATCGAAGCCGGGCCGGCGGACGACCCTGCCCGCCAGGTTATCGCTGGTGGGCACTTTGCGATTGTAGAGGCCGTGCCTGTGCCGGAAGTCTTGGCCTGGGATCTGGGAGCCGGAGAGACGGCAGTGCTTTCGCATGCGTTGAGGAAGCCAGGGTGGACGGTCATTTTGGATGACGCCGCTGCGCGCAAATGCGCGCGAAGTTTCGGGCTGCGACTTAAAGGCACCCTGGCAGTGGTCATCCTGGCCAAAGAACGCGGGTTGATTCCCTCTGCGACAGACGTTCTGCGCTCTCTGCTCAACATCGGCTTTCGCCTCGACGAGAATGTCATTCGAGAAGCGCTGTCTCGCACGGTGGGCGAAAAATGGGAGTAATACAAGGCTCCGTAATGTCAAGCATCGAACAAACCTTCCCCCTGCTCCAACTCAACCAACTTGCTGAGCAGGAGAGCCATGATGCCTTGAAGCGAGGAACATGGTGACGCAAACCAGCATCGAACGCCATTTTCCGGTCAACGAACTCAGCGCCCTGGCCCGAGTGGAACGGCCAGACCTGGCCCGTCCGGCGCTGTACATGCACAAGTGGTGGGCACGACGCTTCGGTTCCGTGTTTCGCTCCATCATCCTGGCCACTTTCCTGCTGCCGGAGGAGAATGGCTGGGATCACCGATTGTCTATTGGGAAGAGCTCACGGTTGCGGCCAGGATGCGTGAGTTGGTGTCAAAGTACTTTTCGCCTGTGGCCTGTTTGTATCATTATCTGCACATGGCTCAAGGTAACTACCGAGACTATCTCAAAGGCCCGGTGGTGTGGATCAAAAAGTACTTCTACGTCCTGCGCCCCATTCTCGCTATCAACTGGATCGAAAGAGGCTTTGGTGTCGTACCGACAGAGTTTCAGGTTTTGGTTGAGCATGTAGTTGAAACCCCTGAACTGAAGGAAGAGATTGGCAAGCTCATTGGAGCCAAGCGCAGGGGGGAAGAACTGGATCGTGGCCCGCGCATTGCACCAATCAGCGAATTCATCGAGAGCGAGCTGGCGCGGCTTGAAAACAAACAATTTGAGCAGGAGTATGATAAGCCCATAGCGCCAGTTGACGAATTCAACGGCCTGTTCAGATCAGCACTCGACGAAGTGTGGTCATCATCATGAGCTAAGACCGGACCAAGGTGTGAGAAAACCGCACACTGAGATACTTTGACAGGCTCAGTACAGGTGGCGAAGCTGGGATCGCGTCTCAATGGCATTGAGAAGATCGAGGGTTCGAGTC
>CAYUPJ010000280.1:0-4580 GCA_964446635.1 uncultured Anaerolineae bacterium | reverse complement strand
TTGGCGTGAGAAAACGGGTTTCTGGTCGCCATCGTGGTTTTGTCCAAAGTCCAGTTACTCCTTCTTGCGAGAGACAAACAGCAAGAGGAGCAAGGTCATGGCCCCCACTACCAGCAGGGCCAGGAATTTGTAGATGCGGGATGAGATGACCAGGGCGAGGAGGCCGAAGAAAGAGCTGAAGAGGTAATAGAGGAGGACGATTTGGCGCTGGGAGAGGCCAAGGTCCAGGAGGCGAAAGTGGAGGTGTCCCCGGTCCCCTATGGCCGGGTTTCGCCCTAACCGCAGTCTGCTGACGATTTGCCAGGCTACGTCCAGAATGGGGATACCCATCACCAGGAGCACCGTAGCCATCTTGGCCCCAGCGATGATGCCCAGGGCAGCCACAGCGAAGCCCAGGAAGAAGGAGCCGGAGCTGCCCATGAACACCCTGGCGGGGTGGAAGTTATAAGGCAGGAAGCCCAAAGTTGCCCCCAACAGGGCCAGGGGCAGGAGGGCCACACTGTACTGCCCCTCGCGGTACATGTGGATGGCCAATACAGCCGAGAGAATGGCTGCCACGCCTGCTGCCAGCCCGTCCAGGCCATCTAGCCAATTCACGGTGTTCATCATGCCCATCAGCCAGAATATGGTTAGGGGCAGGGTGATGAACCAGGGGAACCAGACCTGCCCCCCCTTCATCCCCCCCAAAGCCTGCCCTGAGAAAGGTCGAAGGGTTGGGGGGGATGAAGGGGGGGCGAAGGGGTTGTTGATGACTTCGATGAAAATGAGGAAGTAGATGGCGATGAGAGAGGTGATGAACTGAGCGGTTATCTGTGGTGCTGGCGGGAGTTCCTTCCTGTCATCGTAGATCCCGATCAGGAAGATGAACGTGGATCCCAGGAGCAGCCCCACCAGCCTGGTCAGTTCTTTGGGATCCTGCCTCGCTACCGGCAGGAACTGGGCCAGCACGGCCGCGACCACGAAGGCTGCGTACAGCGCCACGCCGCCCAGCCTCGACTTCGTGCCGGCGTGCCTCCGCCTGCCTCCCGGCGCGGCCACGAAGCCGTGACGCCGTCCCAGCCACTCGCCTAGTGGCGTCAGCGCCAGCGCCAGAACAAAAGCTACCACAAAAACCAAAACAAAAGGCATCGTTTCACCCCCATTGGAAGTACCTCTAGGGCAAAGGACATTCCTCCAGGACAACAGCGTCGTTGGCCCAGCGGGTTCCGTCTGGGGCGATGGCCGGAAGCCTGGCCATCGTTTGGGGATCGTAGAGGCCGACGGCGATGGTGTAACGCCCATGAGGCAGATCCGTGGACAGTTCAATAGTCCGCTGGTCGCGCACTACATCCCCCCTGCGCCAGAAGACCGTCGGCAGGTGATCGCTCGCCGGCTGGGAATCCTTCTGGGCGACCAGCTTGCCGTCGGCATCGTAGAGATGCAGGAAAACGGTGTAGCGACGCTCCGGCGGCTCCAGACACTTCCACCAGAGGGTCACCTTCAGGAGGCCATCGCCCTTTTCCACCGAACGCCCTGCCAGGGCGATACTTTCGCCGAAGGTGGCTTCCTCCTCCCAGACTCCTTGCGGCGAGACCAACCAGTTGGCCGTGAGGTCGAAGAACTCCCAGGTGAGAAAATCGAACAGGTAAACCTGTCCTTGGGCCAGAAGTGCTGGCAAGCTCTCCAGTCCGATCTCCTCGCCGTAGGTGGCCCAGCCAGGCTGGAACTCCTGCACGACCACGCCCCTGGCCTGACGCCTGGGGCCGCCGTTGAAGGCGATGAAGTCGGCCAGATCGGCGTAGAGGGGGATAGCTACTGCCCCAGCCGAGCCGTAGAGATAGGGATAGGTGCACCCTCCCTCCGTTGAGCTGAAGTGGAATGGCAAGTTGACGTAGGTCAGCTCTCGCTCCGCCGGGCTTGATCGGGCCGTCTCAACTGTTAGGCGCATCAATTCCGTCACCTTGGCGAAATCGCTGAGGCGGCAGTTAATGAAGCTCAGGTTGAACCACGCCAGCGCCACCACCATTGCCCAGGCGAGCAAGCCACGCATTCTCCCGCCAGTTCGGAGAAAAGCCAGCGGAAGCGTTGCCCAGAGCAAGGCAGCACCGACCGATGTGAAGTAGAAGAGCCTGGGACTGCCACGAACATAAGCGCTCTCCAAGAAGAACATAGCCGGCAAGGCGGAGAAAGTGGCCCAAGCGAGGGATAGAGAGAAAGAGCGTGTTCTGGCCAAACATCCTGCCGTGTAGAGGGCTAAGAGCGAAGCCAGGACAACGGCCACCAGCGCCATCGCTTTCCCGATGCCCAGGTGCGTCACCAGGGTTGAGGCCAGGGGGGCGACAGGGTAGACGATAACCTGTAAGAAGTGCAGGGCGTTCTCCCAGATACTGGGCACGGGCTGTAACCCAGCGGTGGACAGCTTAGGAACACGAAGCCACAGAGCGAGGAAAAGCAACGGCTCTACCAGGTAAGTCAGCGACCGCTTGTCGAAGGCCCTGCCTCGTTCGATCAACTCCCAGGCGATGAGCAAAAGGGGGGCGAGCACAGCATTCTCCTGGGTGAAAAGCGCCAAGGCGAGAGTAAAGTGCGAGACGTAGAACAACCAGTTCGCACCCTGCTTGGCCTCCCGATAGAGGACCAGGGTAGCCAGAACGAAGAACGTGGTCAGGGGGTGGACGAAAGCGCCCACGTAGGCTACCGCTTCGTAGCTAAAGGGATAGAGGGCGAAGAGGGCGGCGGCCATGAAGGCATAGCCCCTGCGCTCCGAAAGGCGATAGGCCAGCAGCCAGACCAGGGCACAGTTCGCGGCGTGGAAGATGATGTTCAGAAAGTGAAGCAAAAAGGGGTCGTGGTGGCCAAGGACAGCGTGGAGGGCTTTCCACAGCACAAAACTGAGCGGCCGGTAATAGGCGTGTCCCCGCGCCGAGACGAAGAACGAAACAATGGAGCGGCCCTCCATCCAGCGGAAATGGCCGGTTGGGTCGTCGTTGAAGAAGAGGAAGCCAAGCGCGTCTCGGTAGACGAAGAAAGCAACAGCGGCGACCACGACCATTCCGATGGCGGGATGGCGGGCGAAATTAGAGAATGCCCTCCAGGCCCGTTTAATCACCGGACAATCTGTGTCGGCCTGTCCCAAACAACCTATCCCCCGCATCGCCCAGGCCGGGCACAATGTACCCTATTTCGTTTAGACGCTCATCAACGGCGGCGAGGTGAATGGGAACATGGGGATGTGCACCGGAAAAGCGCTCGATCCCCTCAGGGGCGGCGATGAGGCCCACGAACTTGATGCTTCGAACCCCGCTTCTCTTGAGGATGTCCACCGCTGCCACCGCCGACCCACCAGTGGCCAGCATGGGGTCGAGGATGAAGGCGATCTCGGCCGTCGCCTTCTTGGGCACATTGGTGTAATATTCGATGGGCTGCAGGGTCTCCTCCTCTCGATAGAGGCCGATGTGCCAGATCTGAGCTGTAGGGATCATTTCCAGTGCTGGGTCCACCATCGTTAGGCCAGCACGCAGGATGGGCGCGAAGGCAATCTCCTCCACCAGGACTTTGCCTATCGCGCTGCCCATGGGCGTGGTAACGGGACGTTCCACAGGAATCAAGTCCTCGGTTGCTTCGTAAAGCAGCAACCAGGTTACCTCCCTCACCAACTCCCGAAACCTCTTGGGCTCGGTCTTCACATCCCGCAGGAGGGTGAGCTTGTGTTGGATCAAAGGATGGGTGGATTGAAAGACATTGGCCATTGGATCCTCTCAAAACCCCTCCCCACAGCGTTCGAGAAGCCTCTCCCACTCTTCATCCACCTTGGCCTGGATCTCGTCAATGACGTGCCTGAACTGGGGCTGGTTGAGGTGGCGGAAGCGTCCCTGTCGCTCGAGCCAGGCAGTGATGGGTTTCTTCTCTTTAGGCTTGTAGTTCAGCTTCCACTGGCCATTCTCCACTTCGTAGAGGGGCCAATAACAGGTCTCCACAGCCAGCCTGGCCATCTCGATGGACTCCTCGGTCTCATGCCGCCAGCCACGGGGGCAGGGGGCGATTACGTTGAGAAAAGCTGGTCCATCGGCGGCGACACCCTTCTGGGCTTTGGTCATCAGGTCGCGCCAGTGGCTGGGCGATGCCTGAGCCACGTAGGGAATGTGGTGGGCGGCGAAGATCTCGGTGAGGGGCTTGCGCCATTGCTGCTTGCCGGGGATGACCGTGCCTGCTGGCGAAGTAGTAGTGTGAGCGCCCAGCGGGGTGGCGCTGGAGCGCTGGATGCCGGTGTTCATGTAGGCCTCGTTGTCGTAGCAGACGTACATCATCTTGTGGCCTCGCTCGAAACAGCCGGAGATCCACTGCAAGCCGATATCGTAGGTGGCACCGTCGCCGCCGAAGGCGATGAACTTCAGACCTTTGTCCTCGATCTTACCCTGACGCACCAGGGAGCGGTACATGGCCTCAACTCCAGCGATGGTGGAGGAGGCGTTCTCGAAGGCGCTGTGGATCCAGGGCACCCGCCAGGACGAATAGGGGTAGATCGAAGTGGCGATCTCCATGCAACTGGTGGCACAGGATAGCACCACTGGGTCGTCTATAGCATTGAGGATTTGTCGGGT
>CAYUPJ010000279.1:0-4612 GCA_964446635.1 uncultured Anaerolineae bacterium | reverse complement strand
TCCCAAAGTAGTGACCTTTAACAACCAATAACTGCAAGCGCCTCGAACGACACGCTCCGCCTCGCGTGCGGCTGAACCGCGCAGGCCCTTAGCGGGCGGTTGCTCAGTTAGTCAGAACACACGGTTGACATCCGTGAGCTCATAGGTTCGAGCCCCATACCACCCATTGCAGGCATAGTCCACAGTTGGGCACAACGTGCAGCTATACCGTTTGCATGAACGCTGTCCCAGTCTCAGTCATGAAGCAAAGGAGGCTCAAAATGAAAGGCTACTTCAAAGCACTACTGATGACATTGACGCTGATTCTCGCAGCGTTGGTGACGACAAACTGGACCTCTCAGCCAGCCCACGCCACCGGGCCGTGGTACGTGGCCCCCGGCGGGGATGACGCCAACCCCTGCAACAGCCCGGACGCGCCGTGCAGGTCGATCGATGCCGTCCTGGGCAAGGACGGGTTCGTCGCAGGAGACACGATCTTCGTCGCCAGCGGGACATATACCGGGTCCGGTGAACAGGTAGTCACGCTGGAGAACTCCACCAGCCTGTCTGGCGGGTGGAACCCCAGCTTTACCGCGCAAGACGGCTTCTCAGTCGTTGACGGCGAATTCGCGCGCGGCGGGATGACTGTCGGTGACGTAAGCGTGCGCGTCGAGCGTTTCGTGTTCCAGAATGGCTATACCGATGCCGGCGGCGGCATCTACGGCAATGGCGACCTGACCCTGGATCACTGCACGATCGCCCATAACACGAGCACATTGTACGGTGGGGGGGTCGCCGTCGCCAACGACAGGAAGCTGGTGATTCGGTTCAGCGCGGTGTACGGCAACAGCGCCATCCAGGATGGGGGCGGGATCTACGTCTACGGCTCGCTGGTCGTGGACAACACCACCGTGAGCGGGAACACGGCCGGGGGCAACGGAGGGGGCATCTACGGCGGGAGCACGACGCTGAACAGCACGACGGTTTCCGGCAACGCCGCGGCCTCCGGCGGAGGCCTCATTTCGCTCGTCGTGCTGCGCAACACCATCCTCGCGGGCAACACAGCCGCTACAGGCCCGGACTGCCTAAAGCTGGTTTCGGTAGGCTACAACCTGATCGGGAACACGGCCGGGTGCGACTATACCGCCGGCCCTGGCGACCTGACGGGTGTGGATCCCCACTTCGGCAGGCTGGTCAGCCTGGAAGGCCACCCCCGGTACAACCCCCTGCTGTCGGGCAGCCCCGCCATTGACGCCGGGGACCCCGCCGGTTGCTTCGGCAGCGAGGGCCTCCTAAGCACCGACCAGCGCGGGGCGGCCCGCGTTGGGCGCTGCGACATCGGCGCCTACGAGTACACTCCCCCTGGCCCGGCAGCTACCATTTACGCCCACAGTGGCACGCCTCAACGTACATCGCCTCTTCTCGCTTTTGGAATGCCTCTCCAGGCTGCGGTATTGGATGGCATCGGCAGTCCGGTGAACAACGCCACGGTGGCTTTCTCCGCCCCGGCAAGTGGACCGAGCGGGACCTTCACAGACACAGGCGCCCTCACCACGACAGCTATCTCAGATCTCAGCGGCATCGCTACTGCGGCGATGTTCACGGCAAACGAGCTTACAGGAAGCTACGTGGTTACGGCTACCGTAGATGGCGTGATGTCTTATGGCAGCTTCCTACTCACCAACACAAAGGGATGGTATGTAGCGCCTGGGGGCAACGATAGCCATAGCTGCCTGCTCCCGGATGTCCCCTGCGCCACCATCAACTCGGCCATAGGAAAAGCAACCCCAGGGGATGAGATCTTCGTCGCGCAGGGGGTGTACACCGGCACAGGATATCAGGTAGTGCTCATTCTCAAGGATATTGTGCTCTCCGGGGGATGGAATGCAACCTTTACCTCGCAGAATGGCGTTTCAACGATCGATGGGCAAGGTGCTCGCATCGGAATCTGGATAATTGATGCAAACGCCACAATCGAGCGGTTTATGGTGCGCAACGGGTATTCCGAATGGCTTCGTGGCGCGATCGCCAATTCCGGCACCACAACACTGAGCGACAGTACCATTAGCGCCAACACAAGCTGTGGCATCGACAACGGCGGCGTCATGGCTGTGAACAACAGCACGATCAGCGACAATAAAAGCAGCGGCATCTGGAATGAAGGGGGAACGCTCGTTCTAAACAGCAGCACAGTATCCGGAAACTGGAGCAATTTAGACGGCGGAGGCATCAACAATCGCGGGACGATGACGCTCAACAACTGCACAGTGAGCGACAACACAGGAGGCGCCGGAGGTGGTGCGCAGAACACCGGAACCCTTTACGTCAACAACAGCATTTTCTACGACAATTCCGCCGGGGTCGGTGGCGGCATATACGTATACAATGGTGCACAAGCTACGATTCGGAACTCAATCCTGGCTGGAAACAGCGCAGGCAGTAGTGGCCCAGACTGCGAGGGCAGCATGAGCTCCGGCGGTTACAACCTCATCGGGGATGCTTCTGGCTGCACCTTCACGCCGGGTCCGGGTGATGTGACTGGTGTCAGCCCGTACCTCGGCCCACTGATCGGAGCCACGGGGCTCCCAAGGTACCATCCGCTGCTCTCCGGCAGCCCGGCCATTGACGCCGGAAACCCGGCCGGATGCGCCGACCATCTGGGCAACCCTCTGGGCACCGACCAGCGGGGAGCGGCCCGCGTCGGGCGCTGCGACATCGGGGCCTACGAGTACGTCACCCCTGGCCCGGCAGCCAGCGTTCATGCCAATGGGGGCACACCTCAAAGAACACCACCTTTCAGTCCCTTTATGGCACCTCTACAGGCCGTGGTGTTGGACGGCATCGGCAGTCCGGTGAGCAATACCACGGTGAGCTTCTACGCCCCGGCCAGCGGGCCCAGCGGCGCGTTTGCAGACACCGGCACTTTCACAACGACCGCGGTCACGAATGAAGCGGGCGTCGCTCCGGCGCCGATTCTCACGGCCAATGCACTGACAGGAACCTATACGGTCACGGCGACGGTAGGCGGTATCGTGACCCCGGCCAGCTTCCTGCTGGAGAACATCGGCTGGTACGTATGCCCCAGCGGCAACGACAATGACGATTGTCTGAGCGCCCCGACGGCCTGCGCCACCATCAACGGTGCTCTGGCAAAGCCGGGCTTCATCCAGGGAGACTCGATCCTGGTGGCCAGCGGGACATATACTGGCACTGACAGTAAGGTCGTATTGCTCAACAAAGATGCTGTCCTCTCCGGCGGGTGGAATGCAAGCTTTACCATGCAGAGCGGCGTCTCCACCATCGATGGTGAGGGCACGCGCCAGGGCATTGTTGTGAACGCCGGGGTGACGGCCTTCGTCGAGCGCTTCTCTATTCAGAATGGGCCTCATAACGATGGCGCGTTTGACTATGAGAACAGTGGCGTCGCCAATGAGGGTACCCTGACCCTGAACAACAGCACAGTCAGCGGCGGCCGATTCCTGGGCATCGCCAACCACGGTACCCTGATCGTGAACAACGCTACCGTGACCAGCAACACACACGGCATTTACAACTTAGCTGCCTTCCATGTCCTGGTCGTGAACAACAGCACCATCAGCAGCAACGGAGGTCATGGCATCGTCAACGACAACTCGACCCTGACCGTCAACAGCAGTACCGTGAGCGCCAACGCAGATGGCGGCATCGTCAACTACGGCACCATGGCTCTGAACAGCAGCACCATTAGCGGCAACAGAAACGGTGGCATCGTCAACTACGGCACCATGGCTCTGAACAGCAGCACTATCACCAGAAACTCCGGCGACTGGTACGGTGGCGGCATCCTGGGCAGTGGCAGCACGACTCTGCGGAATACGATTGTTGCCGGGAACACGGCCAATGCCGGCGCCCCAGATTGCGCTAGCGTCATCAACTCCGCAGGCTACAACCTCATTGGTGACACTTCTGGCTGCACTTTTGTCGCCAGCACGGGTGATTTGCTCAACGTTGACCCCAGGTTATGGCCCTTCCTTCTCGGTTCGCCAGCGTACCACCCTCTGCTGCCCGGCAGCCCGGCCATCAATGCCGGCAACCCGGCCGGCTGTACCGACCATCTGGGCAACCCCTTAGACACCGACCAGCGGGGCGTGCCACGCCTGGGACGCTGTGATATCGGGTCTTATGAGTATGACCCCGCCTATGATCCGCTTACTCATACTTTCTTGCCGGTTGTCGCCCGCAACTACTGCCCCGACTTCTTCGATGACTTTAGCAACCCTGCCAGCGGCTGGGAAGTTGGAGAAGATGAATACGTCCGCTCTGAATACCTGAACGGCGAGTATCGCGTCCGCACCAAGCAGAGTGGCTACGTCTACCTCTTCCGCGCACCGACCTGCGATCGCCAGAACTACATGGTCGAAGCTGATGCACGGTGGGTGGGCACACCCGGCGCTAGCTACGGCTTGATATTTGGCACCACCGGCGACTTTAGCCAGTTCTATCTGTTCGAAGTGAACACCGACTACCAGCAATATTGGCTCTTGCGTGGCGACCCCAGTGGCTGGGTGAGCCTGGTTGACCCCACCGATTCTCCTGCCATTCACAGCGGCACAGCCTCTAACCACCTCAAAGTCAGTCGCAATGACAGTCAAAT
>CAYUPJ010000278.1:0-4635 GCA_964446635.1 uncultured Anaerolineae bacterium | reverse complement strand
CATCGGTCGGGAACCTGTACGCACGGATCTGATGCGGTGCTTCGGCTATTTTGTTACCGAATCCAGCGGACACGCTTCAGAATACGTTCCCTATTTTCGCAAGAATGAGGTTCAGGTCGCGGAGCTGGTGAAGCGGTTCTTGTCTCCCGACGATGACTGGTTCGACTGGGGACGAACGGGGGGCTGTCTACGTCAAGACCAGAAGCGGCTGGACGAGTTTACGGAAGCAGTGCGCAGCCAGGCTGACCTGAGGAAGCTGATCCCGACCGGACGCAGCGATGAGTATTGCTCGTACATCATGGAAGCGATGGAAACAGGCCGGCCGACGGTAATCAACGGCAACGTTCCCAATCATAACCTGATCACGAATCTGCCTCAAGCTTGCTGTGTAGAGGTGCCTTGCCTGGTTGATGGTGCCGGCATCCATACCTGTTTTGTCGGTGCTCTGCCTGAGCAACTGGCGGCCTTGAACCGGACCAACGTCAATGTCCAGATACTTACCGTCCAGGCGGCGTTGACGGGTGATCGAGAGGCCGTCTATCACGCGGTGATGCTGGATCCACTAACGGCGGCGGTGTGCACCTTGCCTCAAATCCGTGCCATGAATGGGGCGTCGTCACCAAGACGGTGCGCATCCGCGATGGCTTCGTCGAGTGGTCCGACGACCTCAAGCTGCCTGTCCAACCCATGGTCGGCACACTGGGCACTGCGCCGGCCGAAGAGGTGTTCAGCAACGCCTGGCCCGGTCCGTACGGCGGCAACATGGACGCGCAAGAGGTTTGCCCTGGCGCGACCGTCTATCTGCCGGTCAACGTGCCAGGGGCGCTCTTGCACATCGGCGATGTCCACGCCATCCAGGGCGACGGTGAGATCAACTGTGGCGGCGGCATCGAGTGCCGAGCAGAGGTCACGCTGACTGTGAGCCTTGAGCCCAGGCCCGAACGTATGAGCTGGCCACGCATTGCCAACGACACACACTTGATAGCCGTCGGCTGCGCGCGCCCGGCCGAAGACGCCTTCCGCATCGCCACCGAGCAACTCATCTACTGGCTGGCTGATAGCTACAGCATGGACGAACGCGACGCCTTTCTGTTGCTAGGCCAGGTGCTAGAGGCACGCTGTACCCAGTTTGTTGACCCGCGGTATACTTACGTGGCGAAGATCAATCGCCAATATCTGCGGTAGCGTTACCTGTGGAATACTCAGGAAGTACAGAGAGGCGCGAGGAATCGCGCCTCTTGTGTTTACGCACGATATAAGAACACCCTTATTACGCAAGCTTGAAATTATGGGCGAAAGGTGCTAAAATGGGTTAGCATCTTGACTGGGGTGGAAGGTGGGTCAGATAATCCTCATCGCCAGTGAATGGAAGGCGCGCACATTCGTCACGGCCCAGCTCTCGGAGGAGGGCTACGAGATCATGGCCCTGCGGACCATTGAGGAAGCCGTGATGCTATTAAGCCGAGGGATGGTGAGGCCCCGCTTGATCATCCTGGACACCGCTGGCCAAAATCTTAAGGAACCTATCCTGGCGGATTTGCAAGCCCTGGCTGGCGACGCGCCCATCCTGGTCTGCAGCGGCCCCTTCGACCGGGCCCAGTTCGACTTTGAGGAAGCCGGCTTCACAGACTTACTGACCAGGCCCTTCACCGTCCAAGATGTGGTGAACAAAGTGAGGGAAGTACTTGGCAAGGAAGTAATTGTGCGATGATGAAAGGATGATCATGAAGACAAACCTTGAAGCGAAGAAATTGCTTGTGATAGCCTTGTTGCTAATCCTGGTGTTTGCCCTCTCTTATGATTTGCCCCTGACCAGAGCGGCATCTCCGGAACAGCAGGGGGGAGATTTAATCTATGTGGTGAAAACGGGTGACACCCTATGGGACATAGCGACGCTGTATCTGGGCGGCGGTTGGAGGTATCCAGAAATTGTCGTGGCAACAAACGTTAAGCATAACGAAGACGCCAGCTATGCTCCGATTGAGGACCCTCATTGGATCTACCCTGGCTGGCAACTCCTCATTCCTGGGGTAGCGACGCCTACGCCGACCAACACGCCTACACCGACAGCTACACCCACTCCGACCAAGACACCTACGCCGACTAAGACGCCCACACCGACAGCTACACCCACTCCGACCTATACGCCGACTCCGACCAGGACACCGACACCCACACCGACAAATACATCCACTCCGACCAAGACCCCGACCCCTACCGCCACAGCCACTAATACGCCTACGCCAACGCCAGCGGTGACAGCTACGCCATATCCCCGCGCTGAAGAGAGACACCGAATGGTTGAGAACCAGATTCGCGCCAGGGGAGTGTCCGACGAAGCAGTTCTGGCCGCTATGGAGAAGGTGCCCCGCCACGAATTCGTACCCGATCAGTACTTGGAGCAGGCCTACGCCGACCATCCTCTCCCCATTGGCTACGGCCAGACCATCTCCCAGCCCTTCATCGTGGCCTGGATGACTGAACTGCTGGAGATAGAGAGAAGCGATAAGGTCCTGGAGATTGGCACAGGCTCGGCTTATCAGGCAGCGATACTGGCCGAATTGACAGACGAGGTCTACACCGTGGAGATCGTCGAAGAGCTAGAGAAGAGCGCCGAGGAGAGGCTGAATAGACTGGGCTACACCAAGGTGAAGGTGAAACATGCCGACGGCTACTACGGCTGGGAGGAGTACGCCCCTTACGACGCTATCATCGTCACCTGTGCCCCCGATCACATTCCTCAGCCCCTCATCCAGCAGTTGAAAGACGGCGGCCGACTGGTCATACCCGTGGGGCCGCCGGGCGGCTACCAGAGCCTCTGGCTGATCACGAAACAGGGCGCCCAGGTCCTCTCCAAGAACCTGGGCGGCGTCAGCTTCGTGCCCTTGACAGGTGAGCGTTAGAGAAAGGGATCCACAATGTCAGAAGGTGAGCGTGAAGTAAGTAGCGTCACAAGGTCGAACGAAGAAGCCAAAGCCAGTTACGATAAGATGAGCAAGTGGTATGATATACTGGCCGGTCTCGCCGAGAGGAAATATAGATACGCTGGCTTGAAAAAGCTAGGCGTTAAGGAAGGTGAGGTGGTCCTTGAGATCGGATTTGGCACCGGACATTGCATTCTCGCCCTAGCTCAATCAGTCGGCAACTCGGGCAAGGTTTATGGAATTGATATATCGGAAGGGATGTTCAACATCACCCAATCGAGGGTTAGCGAAGCAGGGTTATCAGAAAGAGTGGAGTTAAGGTGCGGTGACGCTGCTAGACTTCCCTTCGAGGCGAGTTTCTTTGACGCAATTTTTATGAGTTTCACCCTGGAACTTTTCGATACGCCGGAAATTCCGACTGTCTTGTATGAGTGCCGAAGGGTTCTTCGAAGCGGTGGGCGTATCTGTGCGGTGGCAATGTCTAAGAAGGGGAAGGCCGGTGTGATAATGAGGCTTTATGAATGGACACATAGGAAGCTCCCGAGGTACGTTGATTGCCGTCCGATCTTTGTTCAGGAAGCGTTGGAAGATGCCGGTTTTCAAGTCCTCGAGGTAACAGAAATGACGATGTTTGGGTTGCCGGTTGAGATCGTTGTGGCAAAGAAGGAGCGTTATGACTAACGCCGAAAAAGTCTTCGACCAAATGTTCAACGGGCGGCGGCGAGGGTGGCAGAAGGTGGTCGAGGGGGTGATCTGGATCGGCTTCCACCTGCTGGGCGAGGCCAGGGTAGACATTGATTTCCGGGTGACCGGTTAACAGGGAAGGTGTCTGATGTATTTAAGAGGCGAGAAAGTCATCATCCGCTCTATGGTCAGGGAGGATGTGGAGAAGATACGGGCCTGGCGGCCTTTCACCGACCCCCTGGACTCCCTGTGGAACGGGCCACAAGGCAGCAGCGAGAGTGACATCTGGTTTCAGGAGCAAGCCAACGACCCCAGCCGATGGTGGTATGCCATCGAAGATCTCTCGGGTCGCCTGATCGGGCGGCTAAGCCTGCGGCAAATCGTTGGGCGCAAGTCAGCTCGCCTGGGTATCACCCTGGGAGCCGACTATGTGGGCCAGGGCTACGGCACCGACGCCATCCGCACGTTTCTGGTCTACTACTTCCGAGAGCTGGGCTTCGAAGTCCTCTATCTGGATGTGGCCGCCCCAAACAAACGGGCTATCCGCTGTTACGAAAAGTGCGGCTTCAAGTGCATTAGCAGCCACTACCAAGGGATCGGCAGCGATAAACGTTTGGCTTTCCTCAAAGATGAAAGATACTGCGACGTCAGGCGATTCTTCAAAAGGGAAAAGGGACGTAATCTTGTCCTATTCTACGACATGAAGATTGAGGATGAGGATCTGTGGAGGACGAAATAAAAAGCGATAAGATGAGATCTAGAATGGAGGAGGATAAATGAAAACTTCAAGCGTTACTCGACTTGTGCCGCATCGAGTTGTGCGCCTGGCCCTGGCCATAGGACTGGCGGGGCTGCTGCTGGCAGCCCTCTGGCTGGGGCTGGTGGAGATGGCCCCGGCCCAGGCCGATGCGGGCATTCGCTACGTGGCCTCCGACGGGGACGACAGCAAACGGTGCGATAGCATCGCCGACTGCTGCCGCACCATTCAGCGGGCCATTGACGTCGCCGACCCCTTCGATGAGATACG